>JANXTX010000154.1 GCA_025352165.1 Caulobacteraceae bacterium
TTCCAGCAACCGCCGTGGATGAACACCACGACCGGCGCCGGTCCCTGGCGCTTTGGCAGCCACAGTTCGCCGAACTGGTCCGGCGCGGGACCGAATTCGATATGTAGGGTCGGTTTCGGTCGCGGGCGGGCGAGTATGTCGGCATACGACAATGGCGCGCTGACCGCCGGAGCAGCCGCGGACATGGCGATTGAGGCCGCCACGGCGAGAAGAAGCGTTTTCGCGATTCGCATGATCTATTGTCTATCGAAAACGCCCCAATCCCCAAGCTGCGTGGGTCGTCTTGGCCTGATAGGATGAGGGTCTGCTAAGGTGGAACACAATGACACTGCTGCTAAACATTCTCTGGTTCATTTTCGGCGGGTTTGCGGCCGGCCTCGCCTGGGTGCTTGTCGGCCTGATCCTGGCGATCACTATCGTTGGCTTGCCATGGGCCGGCGCCGCCTTCCGGATCGCCGGATTCACGTTCGCGCCGTTCGGGCGTCAGGTGATCGATCGTCAGGCCATTACCGGCAGGGCCGATCTCGGTACCGGATCGCTTGGCTTTTTGCTGAACGTGATCTGGCTGCTGCTCGGCGGTTGGTACATTGCGCTGGTGCACATCGTGATCGGAGTCGCGCAATGCGTAACGATCATCGGCATTCCCTTTGGCTTGCAGCACTTTAAACTTGCGATCATCGCCTTGGCGCCGGTGGGCAAGGCTGTCGTGCCGGTCTAAGCAGACATGTGAAACGGTCCGGCGGAAGATCGGATCGAACAGGGAGAGAACCAATGGGTAAGCTGGATGGCGCGGTAGTACTCGTGACCGGTGCGGCGCGGAAACGCGGTCTGGGACGCGCTATCGCATTGCGGGCGGCCGCCGAGGGCGCCGATGTCGCGGTCTGTGGACTAAAGCGCGACCCCGCCAGCCGGCCCGAACACGAACAGGCCGAGGGGTGGGTCGGCGTTGATTCTCTGGCCGAAGAAATCCGCGGCATGGGCCGCCGCGCTCTGGCCGCGGACTGTGACGTGACCAGTCGGGAGCAGATTGCCGACATGCTCGGACGGATCGCCGTGGACCTCGGGACCCTCTACGGGCTGGTGAACAATGCCGGCGTCGCAAGCGAAGCGGGCGCGGCCCCGATACTCGACATGGACGACGAAGTCTGGCGGCACACCATCGATGTGAACCTCACGGGCCTCTACCTGTGCTCGAAGCTGGGCGGCAAGGTGATGCTTGAGAGCGGCCGCGGCGGCTCGATCGTTAACATCTCGTCGCTGGCCGGCCGCTTCGGCATTCCCAACTACGGCGCATACTGCGCCAGCAAGTTCGGCGTGATCGGACTGACCCAACAGATGTCGGCGGAGCTGGCGCGAAGCGGCATCCGTGTAAACTGCGTCTGCCCAGGCTCGACCGACACCGACATGATGGATGGCACCATGCGGCGCCAGGCCGTCCGCGGCGGCGCCACTTTTGAAGCGGTCAAGGCCAGCTATGCCCCGGGAATTCCGATTGGACGGCAGGGGCGTCCGGAAGAGCAGGCGGCCGCCACGGTCTTCCTTCTCGGGCCCGACGCTTCGTATATCACCGGTCAGACCCTCAACGTTGATGGCGGCGTGAGGATGGACTGACGAAGCCCAGCTGGAGGCGCGTCGATGAATCCCCTTTCGCTACATCATCTGACGGTTCTGGATGCGACGCCGCTGGAACTGATCGATATCGCGGCCGACACTGGCTGCGAACAGGTATGCGTATTTGTTCATTCCTCGGCTCCGGAGCTTAACTTTCCGGTTGTCGGGGAAGATGACATCGAGGTGACGCGACCACGTCTGCGGGCCAGGGGGATCGAGATTTACAATCTCGAATTCTACCCAATCGCACCCGAGGTGGATTTCGACACCTATGAGAGGACGCTTAGTGTCGGAGCGCGGCTGGGAGCCCGTCGGGCGACCGCGCATATCCACGATCCCGACGATGACCGGGCGCATGAGACCTTCTCGCGCTTCTGCCGGCTGGCCGGGCGGTATGACCTGCATGTCGGCCTCGAATTCACCGCCTTCGCGCGGGTCTCCAATCTTGCGTCGGCGGTCACCTTCATTCAGCAGGCGAACGAGCCTAACGCGGCCGTCGCTGTCGATGTGCTGCACTTGATGCGCAATGGCGGCGACCCGGCTCAGCTCGCGGCCATCGATCCAGCCCTGATTGGTTACATGCAGATCTGCGATGGACCGCTTTCCGTTACACCCGAGGCGATGATCGGCGAGGCGGTCGGGGAGCGGGGAATCCCGGGGCAGGGCAGTTTCCCTCTCCAGGCGTATCTGAGATGCGCTCCTCCGGGCGTCACTATCGATGTCGAAGTCCCGCAATCGGCGGCGATGCACGCCGGGGTATCTCCTCTGGATCGGGCCCGCCGCGCAGTCGACGCCACCCGCGCGCTCATGCGCCTTGCCACGGAAAACACCTGATGGCTGAACACCTCATCTCACTGGCCGCCGGCGTGCTGCCGGAGTTCACACCTGTGCAGATGGCCGCCGCTGCAGCCGACTCCGGCTTCCGGTCGGTCGGAATCTGGGTCGATGTCGAGACCTGGAACCCGGGCGTGACGAAAGAGGTTCGCCGCATTGTCGCGGATGCCGGTCTGATCGTGCTCGACGCCGAGGTTATCTGGATCCAGCCCGGACCTCTCGACCCGGCCCATCTTAAGATCGTCGACATCGGCGCGGAAATCGGCGCCCGGAACCTCCTGGTTGTCAGTTCCGATCCTGACCTGGACGCAACGGCGGCCAAGCTCGCCGCTCTGGTCGACCACGCCGATCCATCGGGCATCCGCGTCTCGCTCGAGTTCGGCGCTTTCACGGAGATCAAGAGCCTGGGAATGGCGCTCGATGTGCTTGAGCGTTGCGGTCGACCGGATGCCGGCCTGCTGATCGACCCCCTGCACCTGTCGCGCACGGGCGGCGTTCCCGCCGATCTGGCCACCGTGCCGCGGAACCGTTTTCCCTACGCCCAGTTCTGCGATGCGACCGCGACCGGGCCCAGCGTCTCCGACCTGAAAGCGATCATCGACGAGGCCGTCGACGGACGTCTGCTGCCGGGCGAAGGAGCGCTGCCGTTAGGCGATCTCCTGAAGGTGCTGCCGACAGGCATTCCGCTTAGTATCGAACTGCGATCGAAGGCATTGCGTGACGGATGGCCGGACCCCGCTGACCGGGCGCGCAGATTGCGCGAGGCGACCGAAGCCTGCCTCGACGCTCTGCTGGCCTGACCGGGAGCTATTTGCCCCCGGCGTGGGCCTCGGCGTAGCCATCGTTGGCCTCGCTGATCACATAATTCCGGATCAGTTCGGCGTCGGTGTCCTTGAGCACCGAGGCGAAGCTCACCATGCCTCGCGTCTGGTGCGAGCCACCAAGCACCACCTCCTTGAAGGCGGCGGCGTCGGTGAGCTCAGGGGTCTTGCGCAGATCGGGAAGCACGCCGCCGCTGATGGCGTTGTAGCCATGGCAAACGAGGCAATAGTGGTTGTACTTCGCGTGGCCGGCCGCAAGCACCTCAGGCGTCGCGGTGCTGGGCGGCGGTTTGGGGAAGCCCACAGGGGTCAGCTTCGGCCTTGGCAGCGTGGCTGTTCCGCCGAGCTTGTAGACGACGATGCGACCATTGTCGGGCGATCCCAGGACTGGAACGGCGAAGCCGGCGTCAAGATAGAAGACTGAACCGAACCCGGCGCCAACGGCGACATACTGCTCTCCATCCACCGTGTAGGTCATCGGACCCGCGAGCGTCGATGTATAGGTATCGGAGCTCCACAATGGCTTGCCGGTCGTCGCGTCATAGGCGTTGAAGTGGCCGTCGGCCGTTCCCTGGAACACCAGATTGCCGCCGGTCGCCATCGTACCGCCATTCCACGGTCCATTGTGGACCGCTCGCCAGGCCTCTTTCTGGTTGACGGGATCCCAGGCGATCAGCTCGCCGCGGAACGAGTTCTTCATCGCCGCGCGCGCCTTCGGATCGGCGGGCAGCGAATTCAGCGTTGTATCGGTCGCCGTATTCCATTGGCCTTCCACGTAGCCGAAATTGTTGTCGGTTCCGTAGGCCCCGGGAACTTCCTGAGCCGGCAGATAGACGAGCCCGGTCTTTGGACTGAACGACATCGGATGCCAGTTGTGGCCGCCGAACGCGGACGGGAACAGGACTGCCGCACCTTTTGCATAGTGATCGTCACCGATCTCGATCGGTCGGCCGGTGGTCGGATCGACGCCCTTCGCCCAGGTCACCGGAACATAGTTCTTCGCCGAGATCAGCTTTCCGGACGCCCTGTCGAGCACGTAGAAGAAGCCGTTTTTGGATGCCTGCATGATCACCTTGCGCGGCGCGCCGTCGATCGTGAGGTCCGCCTGGGTAAGCGTCTGGGTCGAGTCATAGTCCCAGCTGTCTCCGGGGGTTGTCTGATAGTGCCATTTATATTCGCCGGTATCAGCGTCGACCGCGACGATCGATGAGGCGAAGAGGTTGTCGCCACCCTTCGGCGAGCGGGCCTTCTGGTCCCATGGCACGCCATTGCCCGTGCCGAAAAAGACCAGGTTGGTCTCGGGATCAAACGACATCGAGTCCCAGACGGTGGCGCCGCCGCCGTATTTCCACCACTCGCCGGACCAGGTTTTCGCGGCCATCTCCATGGCCTTGTTCTCGAACGGCTTCGAGGGATCTCCCGGCACGGTGTAGAACCGCCAGACCTGCTTGCCGCTGTCGGCGTCGTATGCCGAGATATATCCGCGGACACCGTACTCGGAGCCAGAGTTGCCGATGATTACCTTACCCTTCACGACCCGAGGGGCCATGGTGATCGTGTAGGCCTTGTTCTGATCAACAGTCACCGTGCTCCAGATGACATGGCCGTCCTTTGCGTCCAACGCGATAAGGCGGCCATCCAGCGCGGCTACATACACACGACCCTTCCAGACCGCGACGCCGCGATTGACCACATCGCAGCAAGCGTGGAAGCCGACCTGCCTGGACACCTGCGGATCATATTTCCACTTCAGTTCGCCGGTCTTGGCGTCAAGGGCATAGACAAGCGACCATGCGCTGGTGACGTACATGACGCCGTCGACGACGATCGGCGTGGTTTCTACACCGCGATTGGTGGAAAGCTCGAAACTCCAGGCAAGGCCCAGGTTGCCGACATTTGAGGTATCGATCTTATCGAGAGGGCTATAGCGTTGTTCGCTGTAGGTGCGCCCGTGACTCATCCAGTTTCCTGGTTCCTTGTCGGCCGCCGCCATTCGCGACGAATCGACGTCGGCCGGTCCTCTGCCTGGCTGACAACCAGATACTGCCACTGAAATGAAAATCGCCGCCAATGCGGCTAGGCCTCGACGCATCAAAGCTCCTCCCCGGCCCCGTCGCTTGACTGCGATTTTGGGCGCGGACGCGCACCTTAGCCAAGTGGGGAAGTTTGTCGATCGCCCAAAATCGCCACCATCGACATTGAGCGGACCGTTGGAGCGGGACCACGAAAGTGATCTGGTCTGTAGTATTCAGAGACACCACAACCCGCCATGAACAATCATGGCGGGTTATTGGTATTCCGGTGACACGCCAGCCCGACTTACGCTCTGCGAAGCCGGGTTGGTGCTAAATCGCGGAAGGTCTACTTCGAGGCGGCCGGGGCCGGCGCGGCTTCAGCGGCCTTTTCAGCCTTCTTGTGGCCCTTGTGGTGCTTCGCGGCATGCTTCGCGTGATGCTTGCCCTTGGCGCTCGCCATCGGCTTCGCGGCTTCCGGCGGGTTGGGGATCGGCTGCATGGTCACGGCCGGGCCTGGGGGAGACGAGCTGGCGTCCGTCTGGGCGAAAGCTGCGCCTGCGGCGATGACCGACATGGTCAGGGTCGCGACGGCTAGGGTTGAAAGCTTCATCGTTAGGGCCCCCTTTGGGTTCGAATGGATAATTGTGTCATAAGGCCAATGGCCCGAATCTGAAACACTGAAATCGTCACGTGGTTGCATCAGTACCTGTGCGGATGATCGATCTTTGCTTAACGCGGCGGATAGGTCACACTCCGTGCCAAATGTATGACGTTTATATCCGAGTCGCTATCAATCTGGCTGCGGCGTGGGCCGCTGGCAGCCTGATTGGCGCCGAACGGACCTACAACGGACGCGCGGCGGGATTTCGCACACACGCTCTCGTCGGATTGGCCGCGGCGGCCGCCATGACAACCGCAATGAATGCGCCGCTACTCAACATGAGCGGCTTCCCGCTCGGTGATGCGACGCGTGTGACCCAGGGCGTGATGACGGGCGTCGGCTTTCTTGGCGCTGGAGTCATCTTCAAGGAGGGGGTCAGTGTTCAGGGACTGACGACCGCGGCCTGCATATGGACCACTGCGGCGGTCGGCCTGCTCTTCGGGGCCGGCCTGTTCATTCCGGGCCTGCTGGTTACGCTGGCTGTTCTGACGACCCTGATCGGGTTCAGGGCATTGGAAGCCGCTCTGCCAGGTCCCATCTACGTCCTGGCGACCTTCAGGTTCGATGCAAGGTCAGCGCCAAGCGAAGAGCATCTTGTTCAGTTGCTGGATCCATCACGGGTCCGGATGTTCGATATCAGCACATCGCTCACCGAGCGCGGAGAGATATTCGAATATCGTGGCAACCTGAGGATCAGACGACTGCACAAGCTTTCGGAACTGACCGATAGTGTGCGGAACCTAACCGGCCTGATCGAGTTCAATTTCTCACGTATCGGGAAATAGTTGCCTGATTAGTCCGCGTCGGCACGGAACCTGGCGGTCTGATCCAGCTTGGCCCAGCTACGAACATATGCATTCCACACGCGAGGTCCCCCAACACCGCGCTGAAGCCCGTCGCGCCAGCGCAATTCCGCCGCGTCCGCTTCGCTCCAGCATTTATCAACCGCGATTTGCATGCGTTCCGGCGCGTCGCCCCGGCGCCGGACCCCGTCCATCCGTTCCATGAAGGCGCGTTCCAGGGCGTCGCGTTCAGGTGCAATCGACTGGATGACGGCCGGGAAGTCCGTCAATGCTTTTCGATGCAGTCGTTCGTGCCGCCACCATCGCGAGTTCGAATCGTACTGGTCCGAAGGCGTGGGCCCCTGTCCGGGGAGTTCCGTTTCGAAAAGGAAGGGTTTGAAGACACTCAGACAGGGCGCGGCGCTGGCAGTCACCCAATGTATCGCGGAGTGCTCGCCAAGCTGGCTGACCATGGAACCGACTGTCTGACTTCGGCGGGAACCGACCGCCGCGTGCATGCATATAGTTCGGCCCAGCGCGTTCGAAGGCGACCACGTTCCTTGTTCGTCGTCGTCAGCGTGGTCGCGAAGGAACCCCATCATATCGGTGGCGCCCAGTCGACCGGATCGCTCCCCGAGCAGGCGCCCGCCTCGCGCGCACCGGCTTCGCCCTTGTGAGATGAGGTCCCGCTGGCGGTCGATCAGTCGAGCGGTAAAGTCGAAACGTCCGTTCTCGTCCAGCCAACGTTGTCCCGTAGCGTAGAGGGATAGCGAGTCGGAGATGTTTTGGTAGTTGTCGCCAATGCTCAGCGCATTGGACAATGCGCGGGTCTTTTTTACCGACTCAACCGCCCACCATTTGCCAACGGTTTCGAGCACATAGGCGTCGACCGCGTCGGCAATGATAAAGCTGTTGTGGTAGTAAAACCGGCTGAGGTGTCCGCAATCGCCGCCCTGACCGTGGCGTTCCAGCAGGCCTGTTATGACATCGACCGCGGACTGCGCCGTCGTCGCGCGCTCCAGCCCCAGACGCACCAGATCCATACCGGTCAGGGCTCGGCGACGCGGAGCCGGGCGATTCGAATGCACCGCCTCATTGCCAATGACGACGCCATGTTCATTCGCACCCATCTCCGCGCCCCACATCCAGAAGGGACGGCTCAACAGGCAGGCGTGGCTGCGGTCGACCTGTGGAATAGCGATGTAGGTAAGCTGAACCGGTTCACCGGCGGTGTGATCGGCGGCGGGCGTGAATTGAACAAACTGGGCCTCGTTGCGTTCCCGGTCGCTGTTCTTCGCGAACAGCATTTCGCCGGCTTGGGTGGTCGATGGCCGCGCCACCAGTGTATCGCACATCAGATTTCCTCAAACCGCCAGCAGTGGATTTTCGATTGCGTGCTGTCGTGATCGACGGTCTTGTTACGACATCAGATTTCAAACCCGAGGAAGACCATGTCTCGCAAACACCAAAACATCCTGGGGACGATTGGCAACACTCCGGTCGTAAGGATCAACCGCCTGGGACCGCCGAGTATAAATCTTTGGGTCAAGATCGAAGCCTTCAATCCGCTCGGATCGATAAAGGATCGCCTTGCTCTGGGCGTGATCGAGGCGGCGGAGCGTTCCGGCGAACTGAAGCCGGGGCAGACGGTTGTCGAGGCGACCAGCGGAAATACCGGTATCGGCCTGGCGATGGTCTGCGCCCAGAAGGGCTACCCGCTGGTGATCACCATGGCCGAAAGCTTCAGCGTCGAGCGCCGCAAGCTGATGCGGTTTCTCGGCGCAAAAGTGGTGCTGACCCCGGCGCCGAAGCGGGCGTTCGGTATGGTGGAGAAGGCCAACGAACTGGCCGAGGCGCATGGCTGGTTCCGTACACGTCAGTTCGAGAACGAAGCCAACGCTGAAATCCACGAGCGCACCACGGCTCGCGAAATCATCGACGCCTTCGACGGCGAGCCTCTCGACTACTGGGTCACCGGCTATGGCACCGGCGGAACCCTGAATGGCGTTTCGCGCGTTCTGGCCAGAGAGCGCCCGGAAACGAAAATCGTTGTCTGCGAACCGGAGGGCGCGCCGCTTCTGGCCAGCGGCATTGAACAGCCGCGCAATGCCGATGGTTCGCCATCCATCGGTCACACCGCCTGGAACCCGCACCCGATGCAGGGCTGGACGCCGGACTTCATTCCCCGGCTCACCGCCGAACCAGTGGCCGCGGGCAACGTGGATCAGATTGTTCCTATCGCCGGTCCTGAAGCGATGCGCTGCAGCCTTGAACTCGCGCGCAAGGAAGGGATCTTCGTCGGCATTTCCGGCGGCGCCACTTTTGCCGGCGCGCTGAAGGTGGCGGCCGAGGCGCCGGTCGGCTCGACGATCCTAGCCATGCTGCCCGATACCGGCGAGCGCTATCTCAGCACGCCGCTATTCGCCGATGTCGGCGTGGAAATGGATGAGGCCGAACTGGAGATTTCGAGGTCGACTCCAGGGTTTCAGGTGGGCGCCTGATCAGCTTCAGAACCAGCCTTTCACCTTGAACCAGATCAAGGGCAACACGGTGCTCAGGACAATGATCGCAAGCCCATACTGATATCCGAACGACCAATTGTACTCCGGGATGTTCTTGAAGTTCATTCCATAAATACCGGCGACCAGCGTCGGCGGAATGCCGGCAATCGAGACAATGGTCAGCACTTTGAAGATATCATTCTGGACAATGCCGATCAGGCCGACCAGGGCGTCGAGCACGAACTGAACCTTGCTGGTAAGGTGTTCATCGTAGTCCGATAGCGATGCGAGGTCCTGGCGCAGGCTGGTGAGGCGCGACTTGATTGCCTCGTCAGCGTTCTCAATGCCGAATTGCTCGGTGAATGAAAGTACCCGGGTGAGGCCGAGCATCCCGTCACGGACTTCCGAGAGGCGTTCGCCGAGGCGTCCCACCTGCCGAAGTTGAATGCGCATGACCCTGTTGGAGCGTGATGCGTGCCGGCCCCGGCTGTCATCGGTGTGGAACGCCGCGATCGAAAGGCCGCTGAGTTCTTCAGCCAGGTGCTCGAGGCCGTCAGCGATATGATCGACGATCTCCTCGCAAAGCTCGGTAAGCACTTCGAGACCGCTGCCTGGTTCGCGCTCGCCGCCGACTATCCGCCCGGCGACCGCGTCGAACGCCGGCAGGTCCGCATAGCGGATTGTGACCAGCCGTTCGCGCGACAAGACAAAGCCGACGGGCGCCACGGTAGGATCGCCCGGCGATCGATGCATCGCGGTGGGCGTGCTCATGGTCAGCACACCGTCCTTTCGCCGCAAGCGGCTGGACATTTCGATCTCGCTGAGAGCGTTGCGGCTGGGCAGCGGCGCACCCGCCAGCGCCTCCGCCTGATCTATTTCCGACGGGGTTGGGTTGCAGAGATCAATCCAGACCGGATGCGGGTCTTGCGCGCCCTCGAGCGGCTGCGGGTAGAGGCTCAACATTGGGCTGGCTGCTCCTGGTTGCGCAACGTTCTAGAGGCCCCTTGAGCACGTGCAAAGACGCCTTGGACCGACCCCGCGGTGAAGCACGAACGGGGTTGACAGGCCCCGCCAACCGGACCATTCCCGCCTCGCGTTCCCCCTCGTCTTTCGCGCGGGCGGGCCGTTCCCTGGAAACCTGAAACCGAATGCCTAGCGACAGTTCTGGCCCAAATAGCAGGCCGCCGAGGTTGTCCCACCGGATCTGACGTTTCAGGTCCCTCGTGACGGCCGACGCGGCGATCACGAGGTGAGCCCATGGTCTTCCTCTCCTCTGACCGGTTGAATACCGGTCTGTTGACGCGGTTTGTGCGGCGCGAGTTCGCGCCCAATCGCTTTGACGTGATTGCGCTGGTTCTTATCGGTGCGGTCGCGGTGCTTGTCGTGCACGGCGCGCAGCAGATGAATCTGCCGGTTGGCCACCTGCGGTCCCAGCCGGTCGTGCTCGACCCCGCTCGTCTTCCCGAATACGCCCTGCGTTCGACTCTGCGCATGTTCGCAGCGATCTTTGCCTCATTGCTGTTCACGTTCGTTGTAGCGACCCTGGCTGCAAAGAGCCGCAAGGCAGAGCTGGTCATCGTGCCGATGCTCGATATCCTTCAGTCGATTCCGGTATTCGGGTTTTTGACCTTCACGGTCACGTTTTTTATCGGCCTTTTCCCAACCAGCGAACTGGGCGTCGAACTGGCCGCGATCTTTACGGTGTTTACGGCGCAGGCCTGGAACATGGCCTTCAGTTTCTATCAATCCCTGCGCACTCTGCCGAGCGACCTCGTCGAGGTTAGCCAGCAGTTCAATCTTTCTCCCTGGCAGCGCTTCATTAAGCTGGAATTGCCTTTTGCCACGCCGGCGCTGGTCTGGAACACCATGATGTCGATGTCCGGTGGCTGGTTTTTCGTCGTGTTGTCCGAAGCCATCACGGTTGGGAAGACAACCGTTACTTTACCTGGGATCGGTTCCTGGCTGGCGCTTGCGATCGAGAACCAGGACTTCAAGTCGGTGGCATGGGCGGTGGGCGCCATGGCCGTGGTTATTCTTCTCTACGATCAGCTATTGTTTCGTCCGATTGTAGCCTGGGCTGACCGGTTCCGCTTCGAACAGACAGCGTCTCAAGAGCAACCGGAGTCGTGGTTCTACGACCTTTTGCGCCGCACGCGGCTCTTCCGACGAATTGGCCGCCCATTTGTCGCCGTTTGGCGTTTATTGCCGCGCGTTTCCCTACCACGCGTGCCAGCTCCACAGATTGGCGGAAAGCAAACGGCTATTTGGACCGACCGTGCCTGGTTTGCGTTGGTCGTGGCCGTTGCGCTTTGGGCCGTGTGGATGATCGCCAGCTACGTGATCGCCTCACTAAGCCTTCACGAGATCCTGATCGCCTTTGGTCTTGGCCTGATCACCCTTGTGCGCGTTCTGGTGCTGATCGCGATCGCCAGCCTCATCTGGGTCCCGATCGGCGTGTGGATCGGGCTTAGGCCGGCCTGGTCACAGCGCATGCAGCCGGTGGCGCAGTTCCTGGCGGCCTTTCCGGCCCAGGTGCTGTTCCCCGGTGCTATCATCGCGATTATCGCCTTCCACCTGGACCCGAACATCTGGCTGTCACCGCTGATCATCCTGGGGACTCAATGGTACATCCTCTTTAACGTCGTCGCGGGCGCCAGCGCGCTTCCGAGCGATCTGAAAGAGGTCGTCGGCATCTTCCACGTGGGATCCTGGCAGCGTTGGCGAGACTTCATCCTGCCGGGGATTTTTCCATACTACGTCACCGGAGCGCTCACCGCGTCAGGTGGTTCATGGAACGCCAGTGTTGTTGCCGAGATTGTCAGCTGGGGCCACACCCACCTCGAAGCCATGGGGCTCGGCGCCTACATCAGCAAAGCAACGACGGCGGGCGATTTCCCACGGGTGGCGCTCGGCATCACAGTGATGTCGATCTTTGTCATCGTGCTCAACCGCAGCGTCTGGCGCCCCTTGTACAGCTACGCCGAAAACCACCTTCGTCTGGACTAGAGGATTAGAGCCGATGACCATGACCCTCGATCGGCCAATTGCCTCGTCGGCTCCCCTTGTGGAGGTGAAGGCGCTCAAGCACGTTTATGGCAAGGGTGGCGGCCCAGGCCTCGTCGTGCTTGATGACGTCAATCTGACCATGCGGCCCAACGAGATCGTCGGCCTGCTCGGCAGGTCAGGGTCTGGCAAGTCGACCCTTCTGCGATCCATCGCCGGACTGATCACGCCGACCGGCGGCACCGTTACCGTGAACGACATGCCTGGCGAGGACACCGCGCATGGCGTCGCCATGGTGTTCCAGAGCTTCGCCCTGTTCCCCTGGTTGACTGTCCAGAAAAACGTGGAACTGGGGCTCGAGGCAAAGGGCGTTCCCGCTGAAGAACGTCGCAAGCGCACCCTTGCCGCCATCGACCTGATCGGCCTCGACGGCTTCGAGAACGCCTACCCCAAGGAGCTCTCGGGTGGCATGCGTCAGCGGGTAGGCCTGGCCAGGGCGCTTGTCGTGCAACCTTCCGTCTTGCTCATGGACGAGCCGTTCTCGGCGCTTGACGTCCTCACGGCCGAGACACTGCGCACCGACCTGCTGGATCTTTGGTCGGAAGGGCGCATGCCGATCCGCGCCATCTTGCTCGTGACGCACAACATCGAGGAAGCGGTGCTGATGTGCGACCGTATCCTGGTGTTCTCGTCCAACCCGGGACGGGTGATCGCGGAGATCAAGGTCGAACTGCCACAGCCGCGCAAACGCCTCGACCCGGCGTTTCGGTCGCTGGTCGACGAGATTTACGCGCGCATGACCGCGCGCGCGGTGGTTCCAGCCGCTCGGGAGGGCGCATTCCCAGGCACCGGTCTCGGCCTCGCGCTGACCCATGTCTCAACCAACACTCTGGCGGGTATGATGGAGGCGATCGCCGCGCCGCCGAACAACGGCTCCGCGGAGCTGGCCACTCTGGCGCGCGAGTTGCAGATGGAGGCGGACGAGCTCTTGCCGATCGCCGAGACGCTGCAGCTGATGCGCTTCGCTGAAATCGAGGGACGCACGATCAGGTTGACCCCCGCGGCGCGACGCTACGACGCCGCGGACGTCGATGAACGTAAGCAGCTCTTCGCGCAACACCTGCTCGCCTACGTTCCGCTCGCCGGGCATATCCGGCGCGTGCTTGATGACCGCGCCTCGCACCAGGCCCCGGCGACGAGGTTCCGCGACGAACTGGAGGACTACATGTCAGAGCCGTATGCGGAAGAGACCATGGACGCCATCATCTCCTGGGGCCGCTACGCCGAGATCTTTGCCTACCATGAGGATGACGACCGCTTCAGTCTGGACGACCCGGCGTAGGCCGGTTTTCCTTCCTCCCCTCTATGAGGAGGGAGTATGCAAGTCTGACATCAGGGAGATCAGCTGACATGCGGCACGGCATCCATTTCATCTCGGGGCTGCCCCGGTCGGGTTCGACGCTGCTATCGGCGATCCTGCGGCAAAACCCGCGTTTCCACGCAATGATGACCAGCCCTGTGGGTGCGATTTATCAGGCGATGCTGGGGGCGGTCAGCCGGCGCAATGAGGCGGCTGTATTCATCAGTGAGGATCAGAAGCGCGAGCTGATCACCGGTGTCTTTCGCAACTACTACCACCAGATCGGTGAAGAAAAAGTGGTCTTCGACACCAACCGCATGTGGTGTTCTAAGATGCCCTCGATCGCCGCGCATTTCCCCGACGCCAAGGTGATCTGCTGCGTGCGGCACGTCTCATGGATCATGGACAGCATCGAGCGCCTTACCCGCCGCAACGATCTCGACCTGTCGGGCATATTCGGCTTCGACGCTGGTGGAACGGTCTATACGCGGGTCAACCGCCTGGCCTCGAGCGATGGAATGGTTGGCTACGCTCTTGACGCATTGCGTGAGGCTTACTTTGGGGAGTTTGCCGACCGGCTCCTACTCGTTGGCTACGAGGCTTTGGTTCGGGACCCGGCCACGACGCTCTCGACGATCTATGATTTCGTCGGCGAGGAGCTCTATCCGCACGACTTCGACAACGTTGAATACGACGCTGAAGACTTCGATACTCTACTCGGAACGCCTGGGCTGCATCGGGTGCAGGGCAAAGTAGAGCCACAGCGCCGCACGACTGTGTTGCCGCCCGATCTGTTCGACCGCTTCCAGAACGACGCCTTTTGGATCTATCCAGAGGCGAACATTCGCAACGTCCGGGTGTTGTTGCCAAACGCCTGAATCAGCCTTTCGGCAGCCATGTTATCAACAATTCGTGATCGAAGTGCGGCAAATCCGCCCGTAACCGGGCTCGCGCTCTGTAGGAGGTTCCTGAATTTTCGGCTAGGTTGCGTTCGTTAACAGTTTTTTAGGGAGACGCCCGATGACCGACGTCAACAAGACCGGCACCCATGGCGCGAACGGCAAGAATGGCGTCAACCCCGGCGATCCGGGCACAGCCGGCGGGGCGGGCGGCTACATTTATTCCGGCAACACCGGCAATGGCGTCGACACCACCAACACGGCCGAAGCCTTTGGCGGGGCCGGCGGCTATGGCGGTAACGGCGCCAACAACGGCTCCGGGACAGGGGGCGCGGCGGGAAAAGGCGGCGTCGGCGGCGGGGCCAAGGCGGCCACCAGCTTCACGCTTGGCTCAGCGAGCCAACTCATCGGCCGCGCCTCGGCGACCGGCGGGACAGGCGGCAATGCGGGAGTTCCTGGCACCGGCTTGACGATGGGCGCGGGCGGATCGGGTGGCGCGGGCGGCGCGGCTACGGCGAATGTTTCGGTCACCAACAGCGTCGGCGCGGCCTATGCCCGCACAGCCGCTCACGGCGGCAATGGCGGTGGCGGCCATGGCGCTGGCGGCGCTGGCGGCGCTGGTGGCGTGGCCAGCGGAAGCACGGCCATAGCCGCGAGCGCGGGAAGCGGCAGCGCCTTCGCGCGGGTCTATCAGTATGGCGGCGCGGGCGGCGGTGGTTACGGCGGTGCAATCGGCGGGACCGGCGCGGCGAGCACGCTGACCAACGCCTCCAGCGGCTCGACCGGCGGCGGGTATCTCGATCTGCGCCAGGGCGCATACGGCGGGACGGGTGGTGCGAGCACAGCCGCGGCCGGTGGCGCGGGCGGGGCGGGGACGTCCAACCTGACCTTCGACGACACCGCCAACAAGAATCCAGCCAGCTTGATGCAGCAGCGCTCAGTCGCCAGGGGTGGCGCGGGCGGGGGCTCGGACAATGGCGGCGGGACTGGCACGGACAGCGGTGGAACCGGTGGAACGGCGAGCGCGACCGATCATGCAACCGGCGCCCACCAAATTGTGGGCTTCAGCAGCGCAACCGGAGGCAATGGCGGCCGGTCCTATGCGCTCGGCGCCGGCGGCGCGGCGGGAAATGCCACCAGCACGACGGTAGCGACCAGCAATACCACGGGGGCGAACAACGCGGACGGACGATCCTATGCCACGGGTGGACGCGGTGGCGGCAACTACACGAATGGTGGTGTCGGTGCGGCCGGCGGCACGGCGACGTCGTCGGTGACCACCATCGAAACCGGAGCGACGGGCTCGCGCGCCTACTCGCGCGGCACGGCCACCGGTGGGGCCGGCGGCGCGGCGTCCGGAGCGGGGCATGCGGCAGGGGCTGGAGGCCTCGCGACGGCCAGCGGAAGCGCCAGCGGCTATTCGGTCAGGGTGTACATCGGCCAGACAGGCGGGGCCGGCGGCAATGGCTACAAGGGCGCGACTGGCGGGGCGGGCGCTGATAGTTCGCTCGTCAACGTCACGGGCGGCACGGCCAAGGCAGGCGGCTACCTAAACTTGCGCCAGGGTGCGAACGGTGGGGCCGGGGGCTACGGCGCCGGTGGCGGCGGCAAGGCCGGGACGGCGACGTCAAGCCTGACGATCAGCGATTCGGTCGGCGCCAGAGATATCGTCCGAACCGACGCTACCGGCGGCCGTGGCGGCTATTCCGCCGGTTCTCTAAACGGCGCGGTTGGTGGCGCGGCGTCGTCGACGGTCCAGGTGACTGGCGCGGCCTATATCTCCGCGGCGGCCTACGCGACAGGCGGCCAGGGCGGTCGGGCCCTGGGAACCGGCGCGGGCGGCGCCGGAGGCGTGGCGAGCGCTACGTCGAATGGGACATCGGCTACAGCCGGCGCTGTCAACGTCAGTGTCTTTGCAAGCGCAATAGGTGGAACCGGGGGCGGCAACTATACTGTCATTGGCCAAGGCGGCGCCGGCGGCGCGGCGACCGGGGCGAGCTCCACGGCGACCGAGACCGCCGCCACGGGCGGCCGTGCCAACGCGACTGCAACGGAGACCGGCGGCCATGGTGGCCGGGGTAGCGGCGCCGGCAATTCCGGCGGCGCGGGCGGGGTCGCCAGTGGCGCAATCGCCAGCGGCAACGGCTTCTCGGTGGCGGCGAGGGTCACTCAGAACGGCGGCGCGGGGGGGAGCGGTTCCAGTGGCGCGTCCGGCGGGAGCGGCGCGGCGAGCACACTCACCAATGCCGTGTCTGGCACGGTCAAGGCCGGAGGTTACCTCGACCTTAGGCAGACGACGACCGGCGGCGCGGGCGGCTATGGCGCGGGTGGCGCCGGCGCGGCGGGCGCCGGTACATCCAGCCTGACGACGAGCGATGCGATCGCCAGCCAAATCAGGCTCTACGCCACCGCCAACGGCGGTCAGGGCGGCGGCTCCGGCGGCGCTTTCACGGGCGCCACGGGCGGTGTCGCGTCCGCCACCATCAAAGCAACCGGCGCCAATGCCGTGCGATCCACGGCCTCGGCCGTCGGAGGGGTGGGCGGTCGGGCCTATGGCAGCGGGGCGGGCGGCTTGGGCGGCGCGGCGAGCGCCAAATCGACGGCGACCACGACAACCGCATCGAGCCAGACAGCCGTTGCGATCGCCGGCGCCACGGGCGGGGCCGGGGGCAGCAACTATACGAGCAGCGGCCAGGGCGGGGCCGGCGGAGCGGCCACCGGCGCGACCGCTACGTCGACCGCGGCCACGGCGACTAGCGGCGGCGCCTATGCGTCCGCGGGCCAGACCGGCGGCACGGGCGGCCGGGGCGACGGCGCCGGGCTTTCAGGAGGGGCCGGCGGTCTTGCCGGCGGGACGACCGCGAGCGCGACCGGTTTCAACGTCGATGTGCGCGCAACCCAGGTCGGTGGCGCCGGCGGACGGGGCGCCAGTGGAGCGACCGGTGGCGCCGGAGCGTCGAGCACGCTGTCCAACGCCGTCACCGGGACCGCCCAGGCTGCCGGCTATCTGGAGCTGTTCCAGACCGCCATCGGCGGTTCGGGCGGCTATGGCGCGGCCGGCGGCGGCGTGGCGGGTACGGGCACATCAAGCCTTAACGTGAGCAGTTCGGTCCCGGGGAGAGCGTACCTGTATATCGCCGCCAACGGCGGCAATGGCGGCGGAAGCGGCGGCGCTTTCGCCGGTCTTGCCGGCGGCGCGGCGAGCGCGACGCTGACGGCGACATCGGCGAACGCGATCAACAGTAGCCGGACCACTGCAATCGGTGGCATCGGTGGCCGCGCCTATGGCACGGGCGCCGGCGGCGTCGGCGGAACGGCGTCGGCGAGCACTAAGTCCACAAGCACTACAGCAGGCGTGCTCAGCGTGCTGGCGAGGGCTTACGCCACCGGCGGACGAGGCGGCGCCAACTACGCCACCGGCTCTGGCGGCGCTGGAGGCGTGGCGACCGGCGCGGCCGCTACCGCGACGGAGACCACGGCCACCGGCAGCAGGGCGTTCGCCGAAGCGGCGCAGACCGGCGGCGCAGGCGGTCGGGCGACCGGCGTCGGCGCGACCGGCGGAGCTGGCGGCGTGGCCAGCGGCACGAAATCCAACGCCAGTGGCCATTCCGCGGTTTCCGAAGCCTATCAGACGGGCGGAGCGGGCGGGCGGGGATATGCGGGGGCCAGCGGCGGCGCCGGCGCATCGAGCAGCCTCAACAACGCGGTCGCCGGCACGACGACAGGCGGCTACCTCACGCTTCGACAGGCGGCGACGGGCGGCTATGGCGGCTATGCTGGCAAGGGCGGCGCCGGCGGCGCCGCGGGGGCCGGCAAGTCGTATTTGACAGTCACCGACAGCACCGGATCGAGCAATTTCGTCACCTACAATACCGCTACAGGTGGCGCCGGCGGGCGCACCTATTCGGCTGATGCCATCGTCGGCGGGACGGCGAAGAGCGGCCTCACGCTTACGGGAACCAACACCGTCACTGCCTTTGATACCTCGACAGGTGGCGCGGGCGGCGGCGTGAACCACACCGCCAACGCACTGGGCAGCGGCGGCGCCGGCGGGGCGGCCACGGCGAGCGCGTCGACCACGACCAGTTCGGCGAGCGCGAGCGGCTATGCGCGGGCGTCCGCGACCGGCGGAAATGGCGGCGTGGGCAATGGGGCAGGCAAGTCAGGCGGCGCCGGCGGGGCGGCAACGGTCACCTCGGTCACGGCCTCGGGCTTCAACGCCTACGCGCGCGCCGCCGAGGTTGGTGGGAATGGGGGCAGAGGTTACAACGGAGCGACCGGCGGGGTCGGCTCGTCCATCTCGATGTCCAATCTCGTCAGCGGGACGGCGAACGGGGGCTATCTGCGTCTGGGCCAGAGGGCATATGGCGGCAACGGCGCCTACGGCAGTACGGGCTTGGGTGGCGCGGCGGGTTCGGCCACATCGAGCCTGACTGTTACCAACAGCAGCGCCAGCGTGCTTGACGGCGTGGTCTATGCACGCGGCGGGGCCGGCGGAGGCGCGAACGGATCTTTCAACGGAGCCACGGGCGGCGCGGCGACGGCGAGCGTCATTTCGAACGGCGCGCGGGCCATCGGAGTCAGCGGCCTCAATCGGGCCAACGCCGGCGGTGGCGCGGGAGGGCGGGCATACGGGACCGGCGCCGGCGGCATCGGCGGGTCGGCCACGGCAACGGCCAGCGGGACAAGCACAACCAAGGCGGCTGATCAGGCCAACGCGCTGGCCTATGCCACGGGCGGAAATGGCGGCGCGAACTATAACCTGGGCAACGGCGGCGCCGGCGGCTCGGCCGGCGCCACCTCGACTGTCTCGGCGGCGACGGCGACCGGCAGTCGATCCTATGCCTACGCCCGCGCGACCGGTGGCAATGGCGGTCGTGGAACCGGCGCGGGCAATTCCGGCGCGGCGGGTGGTATGGCAAGCGGGACGAGCGGGAGCGCCAGTGGCTTCAACGCCCGCGTATTGGTACGCCAGCTCGGCGGGACGGGCGGCTATGGTGGCAGCGGGGCCTCCGCGGGAGCCGGGGCGGCCAGTACACTCACCAACGCGGCAACCGGCTCGACCGGCGGCGGCTATCTGTATCTGCGTGAGGACGCGAACGGTGGCGCTGGCGGGGGAAGCAGTGTCGGCAACGCCGGGGCCGGCGGGGCCGGGACGTCGACTTTTGCCTTCAACGACGTCACAGCCAATGCGGTCCATGCCAGCAGTCTTAGCGGTACGTCCAACGCAAGCGGCGGCGCGGGCGGCGGCGGAGCGGGCGGCGCCGGCTCGTCCGGCGGGGCGGCGGTATCATCGATCAGCCTCACAGGCGCGATCCAGGTCGTCGACACGGCCAACGCCACCGGGGGCGCGGGCCAGGGGACTGCAAGCGTCGGCGGGGCGGCCACGGCCACGGCCACGGCGACCAACACCGGCACTTCGGTGAATCAGAACGCCACCGCCACCGCCGCCGCCACCAGCGGAACTGGCGTGACCCGAGGCGCGGCCAACGCCACGGCAACAGCGGCGACAGCTGCCGGCCAGCAGGCCGACGCCAATGCCAATGCCCAGGGTCTCACAGGCCAGGCGATCAGCATCGCGACCACGTCGCACGGTACCTTTGTCAGCCGCCTGTCGGCGAACGCCGCCGCGCCGGCAACGACATTGCGGGAGAATGCGCGGAGCCTGGCCAACGCGGTCAATCCATTCGGGTTCAACAGCAGCGGCAACAACGCCTACGCTTTTGGCAGCATTGATCCAAACGCGGGGTTCATTTCGACCACCTTTGCAGCCAATCCCAACGTTGGCGCGATCAGCAGTCCGGGCACGATCACCGGTCTGGGGGCGGGCTATTCTGTTGTCTTCGGCGCGGCAGTGCAGGGGATGTTCAACCCCGCCGGAGCTACGGGCTCACACGAATACATCACCTCCCAGAACTTCACGCTGAATGCCCAGAACATATCAGGCAACCTAATCATCGGCCTGACCGGCGACCAAGTGATCGGCAACGTAAGTGACACAGGCGATTTTTCGTCATTGAAGTTCACGGTGACGGTCGGGGGCGTAACCACGGTCAGTGACACCTTTACATCTTTGAGTGCGGCCCAGGCTTTCTTCACCAACGACGCAGTCAATGCCGGCATCTTCAGCAGCACGGCGGGATTGCTTGTCACCGTGACCATGGACCTGACCACGAGCACGGCCGGTTTCGGCTTTGGCCAGCAGTTCGTGATCGGCTCAACCGACGCCTCGCCACCGCCGGTCGTTGCCGCGCCGAACAAACTGCTCGTCCAGGTCGGTCAGGCCACATCGATTAATGGGGTCAGCGTTTCGGAAGCAACGGCGCTGGCCGGCGGCCAGACGGTGACCGTCGTCCTTACCGACACCAATGGCCTTCTCAGTCAGACGGCCAACATGGGCACGGTCAAGGGTTCTGGAACGAACAGCCTGAGCCTCACGGGAACTGTTGCCCAGGTGAACGCCGACCTGGCGACCCTCGGCATCACCGACGGCACGATCCCGAACGATACGATCACCATCACTTCCAGCGACAGCCGGACGGGCGATGGTGCACCGGTCACTATCAATGTCAGCGTCAATGCCCCACCGGTGATCACCGTCGGCGCGGCCGAGATTCTGTCGCAGGGCGTAGCCAAGGCGGTTCCAGGCGTGAGCATCGCCGATCCCGACGCGGCCGGGTCGGGCGAATCCCTGACCATCACGGTATCAGATACGGTGGGTCTGCTCACCGCGACGGGAACCGGTGTCAGCGGCTCGGGAACCACCAGCCTGACTATCACCGGCTCGCTCGCACAGGTAAACGCCGATCTCGCGACCCTGATGGATAGCGAGGGCACGTCGGGAACCGACACCATTACAGTCACCGCCAATGACGGTCGTGGCGGTGTCGCCGCCCCGGGTACCATCGGACTGACTATCAGCGGCACCCCAACCCTGAGCGGGCCCGCGAGCCTGATCGTGGGTCAAGGACAGGCGGTTACCGTGCCCGGCCTCGCTTTCGCGGAGAAGAACACCACCAAGGGAGAAAGCTTCACCGTAACCGTTTCCGACCTGACAGGCATCCTCACCGACACCGGGACAGGGGTCACCGGCTCAGGAACCACGAGCCTTTCGATGACGGGAACACTGGCTCAGATCAACTCCGACCTTGCCATCCTGAAGGTCGCGGAGGCGGCCGGTGGTTCGGACACCATTACCCTAAATGCATCCGACACCAACGGGGGGGCGGCCACGACAGTCACTGTTACGGTGACCAGCAACGGCCCGCCCACGATTACCGCTCCCGCCAGTCTTGTCATCGGTCAGAACCAGGCGGTCCCGATAGCCAAGGTGAAATTGGCGGAGTCCGGCACGACAACCGGCGAGACATTCACCGTGACGATCAGCGACAAGAACGGCCAACTGACGGCAACGGGCGCGGGCGTTTCCGGATCGGGCACCTCGACCCTGACGATCACGGGCTCGCTTGCACTGGTAAACAGTGACCTGGCGACTCTCGCGGTGGATGAGGCCGCGGCAGGGTCGGATACGATCACGCTCAAGGTGTCCGACAGCCTCGGAAATAATGGCGCTCCCGTTACGATCGCCGTCACTACCAATGGGCTGCCGGTGATTACCGCGCCAGGCACGCTCGCGATCGGCGACGGCAAGACCGTACCGATCACAAAGGTTACGCTGACGGAGAGCGGTACGACGACAGGCGAAACCTTTACGGTCACGCTTACCGACGCGACGGGCCTGCTCTCGGCGACCGGAACCGGCGTATCAGGTTCCGGGACGACCAGCCTGACGATCACGGGGTCGCTTGCCGTGGTTGCCAAGGACCTCAAGACCCTGACCGACTCCAGCACCACCCCGGGGACGGACACAATTACCATCAACGCCACCGACAGCCTTGGTGACAAGGCGGTGACGACTACCATTGGCGTTACCACCAGCGGTCTGCCATCCATTTCCGCGCCGGCCGCAGCTACCGTTCCGAACGGTGTTGCAACGGCGATTACAGGGGTGAGTGTGGCGGAGATTCCGACCACGACCGGGGAGACGTTCACCGTTGTCCTCTCCGACACCAATGGCCTGCTTTCGGCCAAGGGCAAGGGGATCACCGGCAGCGGCACCACCACTATGACGATCACCGGATCGCTCAGCGCGGTCAACGCGGACCTTGCCACCCTGAAGGACACGGACTCTGTCACCGGCGCGGACACGATCAAGATTACGGCGACGGACAGTTTCGGTAACGCCGCGACACCTGCCAATATTGCGATCACGGTAGGCGCCCCTGGCGCTCCCGCTTTCGTTTCCGCAATGGCGGGCCTGGGTGGGGGAGGTGGATCTGCCCTGGCGACGATGTCGGCGGCAATTGTTTCACCCTGGCGGTCGATGCTTGTGGCGGCCGGGGGGCATGCGACCTCGGGCTAGAAGAAATCTGGGGCGCGGTCTGGCGGAGATGGGCGGCGCACTCAGGAAACGGAGGCTATCGCGTGTGAGCTGAGCGTTTTAGGTTGAGTTGCGGATGCTTGTCTGATTCGGACCGGGCCGGGTTGTGCGTTACGATCGATTCCAGCCCTTCGAGGTTCGCCATGGACGACAGCTCTGCGCGTGCGGGTCGCCTGAAACAAAATCGCATTGTCGATGAGGCCTTCAATTCCCTTCGCGTCCCAACTCATGGAAGAGCCTGTTGATCCGCGCGCTTTTTGCCCTTTGTATCACCGTCGCGTGGCCGGTTGTGGCGTTCGCTCAGCAGGACGCGGGGCCACAGTCCCCCCCTTCTCCCGACAAGAGCGGCTTCAGCCTGTTCAGCCCGACTCCGACCGCCAATTTAAGGTCGTTTTGTACGGATCGGCCGACGAAATCCACGGCGCCCTGCACGGTTGATGCTGGCCATCTGCAGATCGAATCCGATTTGTTCAACGTCACCCGGGTTTCCTCGGGCGGCTCCATCGCGACGACCTGGCTTGTCACGAATCCGACCATCAAGCTTGGCCTCACCAATACGCTCGACGCCGAACTCAATCTCGTCCCCTGGGAAATCGTCTCGGTTCGCGATCATGCGACCGGGCAGGTATCCCGTGCATCGGGAGTAGGCGACCTATACGCGCGCCTGAAATGGAACCTGCTGGGGGATGACGGTGGGAACATAGCCTTTGCGCTCAGTCCCTATTTGAAGGCGCCGACGGCAAACTCGTCGATCGGCAATGGGGCGGTGGAGGCGGGGCTTATCGCGCCGGTCAATTTTAATCTGCCGATGAACTTCTCGCTGGTTGTCGATCCCGAAATCGACCTGCTCAAGAACGCCAATGACGGTTCTCGGCACGTGAACACGTCCGGCCTTCTCAGCCTGAGCCGGCCGGTCTCGAAAACAGTCACACTCTCGGCGGAGATCTGGACGGACGTAGATTTTGATCCGGCCGGACGCACGACGCAGGTTTCGGCGGATCTGGGCGCCGCGTGGATACCGCCGAGCCAGCCGAATTTACAGCTGGATGGCGGGGTCAATCTGGGGCTCAATAGCCGCACGCCGGGCGTTCAGGCCTATGTCGGTATTTCGCGAAGGTTCTAGATGAACCTGAACACCTGGGGATTGTGTTTATGACCACATTGCAAGCGATTCTTATGGCCATCCTGCAGGGGGTCACGGAGCTGTTTCCGATCTCCAGCCTTGGCCACGCGGTGATCCTGCCGGCGCTTCTGCACTGGAATATTGACCAGGCTGCCGAGGGGTTCCTGCCGTTTCTCGCGGTGATGCACCTGGGCACGGCCATCGCGCTGCTGGGATATTTCTGGCGCGATTGGCTTGGCTTCGGGCTCTCGGTGGTCCGCTTCGGTGATCCAGCCGGCGCCGGCGATCGACGGCTCTTATTGCGGGTGGTGGTGGCCACTATCCCTGCTGTCGTGATCGGCTTCCTGCTGGAGAAGATACTAAGGGAGGGCTTCGCGGCGCCAAAGTTGGCCGCGATGTTTCTTATCCTGAACGGCGCCATGCTGTTCGTGGCCGACCGGCTGAGCAAGCAGGCGCGCCGGAGCCTCGCCGAGCTTGGCTGGCTCGATGCGATCATCATTGGCGCGTTTCAATGCCTTGCGCTGATTCCGGGCATGTCACGGTCGGGGGCCACCATGGCCGGTGGTTACCTGCGGGGCCTGAACCATGAAGACGCGGCAAGGTTTTCGTTCCTCACGGCCACGCCGATCATCATGGGCGCTGTCGCCCTAGAAGCCCCAAAGCTCATTCACCATGGCGGCCATTTCGGGTCAGCTTCCATTCTCGCCGGTGTGGTCGCTGGTGTTACGGCGCTGATCAGCGTCTTTGCCCTGATGCGCTGGTTCAAGGGCCATGAGGTTCAGGGCTTCATGCCATTTGCTGTCTATTGCTGGCTAGCGGGACTGGCGTCGCTCTTCGTGCTCGCCTGGGCTCGCTAAACGCGAGGGTCAGAACTGTGAATGAATGCGGGCGGCGAAAATCGACACGGGGCCGCGATCGCGATCGTATCCGGGGTTGTTGACGAATTGATAGTCGACCGCGACGTGCAACGCCTTGGCGACGCCGACGTCGTAGTGGGTTTCCAGAATACTCTCCGGTCCGTAGTGTGGCAGCTGGCCATCGCCGATCAGGATGCCTAGTCCGCCATTGGCAAAATACTGCTGATGGGTGCCAGAGATGCCATTTATCACGCCGGCCAGTGCCAGCGTGTCACTGGCGCGGCCCCAGACCTTGCCGTTGAGGGATAGGCCGGCGGACAGTGTGCGATCTATGTCCGAGAATTCGTAGGGCTCGGTATTGCCGCCAGCCAGACCCCCCCGCGCGAAAAAGCCCAGATCTCTGGTCAGCTCTTGCTGCAGGTCGAAGCTCACGCCGGCACGGCCGCGGTACTCGCGGACAAGAGCAACGTTTGCGGGAGCGCCCGTCGCCAGGCCAAGGGCGATCGCGTCCGCATAGGTCGCCATCCGGCCACGCGTGACAAATCCGGTTGCCTTCAGGGCTCCGCTTTTGCCGAGGAGCGTATAGTCACGCTCAATCTCGCCAACCATCTGGAACTGACCAAAGCCCGGGTCCAACCGCTCGCTGTTGGGGACGGTGGAAAGATCGAACACGCCAAGCCGCGTCACCCAGCCGCTCTGGTACCATTCAAAGGCCCCACCGACCGTGTAGCCCCATGCATCGGCGGCATAGTCGAAGGTTCCGGCATCGATCACCGCCCAGTCGAGGAAGTCGTGGCGTGGGTCATGGGCGTAGGTATTTGTATCAAAGACATCCGTGACATTGAATTTGCCGATTGTGACCACAACGCGATTGTCGGCTTGCGTTCCGGCCAACTGGTTCTGATCAGCGTCCACTCCATTCGATGCGCCACCCAGGTTGATGGTCTGGCGCAGAAACAACCGCTGGAGCCGGAGAGAGGGTGTCGACTTGCCGACCTTATAGGCTTCGCCGCTCGGAAAACCGGCTATGCCCAGGGTATTGTGCAAGCCGAACCCCTGGTCGATTTCAGGGTTGGCCCAAATCTCCGCTCCCCGCCAGGGGCGGATGCCCGCAAAAAGCGTGATGTCGAGAGTCTCCCGGCCCTCCGCCTTGGTCGGAAGGCTGTTGGTTCCCGAATAGGGCGCCTGGAATGCAAGATTTCCCTGATCGATCACGGTGATCTGGCCGTGCGTGGCCCAGGTCTCCGTGTTGGGAGGCTCAGCCATCGGGTCGTCAGCGGCGGCGATGGATGGGGCGGTCGCGGCCGCCAAGGCCAGCAAGCCAATGGCCAGCATAGCGCAACCAATTCTGCTGCTGGTGGAGGTCGAACCCATCAGCGCCCACCCGTGGCGGCTAGTCATGACAATTTGGTGAAACCACCGGACCATGTCGACGCTCGCGTTGGAAATTCGGGCTAGTGTGGCACATTAAACCCGGCCGCCGGCCGTCGGCCGCCGCCGCGCCTGATAGCGGTCCTAGTGAGGGATTGGAACCAGGTCGCCAATGTTGGGTAGGAAGCCATGCCTTTTCGGCGGGGCCGGCGGCGGTGGCTGGTCCTGATCCTGCGGCTCCGCGTTGCCACGGCCCATCATCGACCTTGCATCGGGTCGTCCGCCTGGTGAACTGCCGCCCATCATTGAGCCCATAATACCGCTCGTGGTCGCCGCGCTCATCCAATAGACTGCAACCGGGCCATGGACGGCTTGTTCCGCTCCTACACCGCTTGATATGCCTGCCGTCAATAGCGTCATTCCGGCTGCCATGAACTTCATAGTCAACCTCCGAATGGAGCGAACCTGAGCCTGTTGTTAGGTGAGGCTGCATTGATCTGGATCAGCCCGCAAGAGGGGCTTTGATCCATTGGCTCCTAGGGGTCGCTCTCGCCCGCCGCCTGGAAATGGCTGCCATCGCAAAACGGTTTGTTCGCGGAGGCGCCGCATCGACAGAGTGTGACGCGATTGCGAACCTCGTAGGTTGATCCGTCTGAGGCGATGATTGAGACACCGCCGCGCACCCAAACCGGTCCCCTAACGCCTTCGCTTGGGTCTTCCACCAGAACGATGGAAGGCTCAAGGTCCGGCTCCAGCGCTTCTCCTGTCACCGAATCGCGCGCGACAAGGCGCCCGGATGGGCACTGGCCTACCTGACTGACAAATGCCGCGCGGTCTGCGGCATCTGATATTTCGCCGACCGTCGTCCAGACTGTGCCGGCCCGATCACAGAAGCGGGCGCCGGCGCAAAGGCCGCGAGCGTCATTAAGCGTGAGCACCGGGCCGGAGAGCTGGTCGGCCTGCTCGTCATATGAGGCGCGGCTGGCTGTTTCCGTGCCATCGAATCCAGCGGTCGCGTGCGAACCATCACAGAATGGCTTGTTGGCCGAGTGACCGCACCGACAAAGAAAATAGGGCCCCGATGTCGCTTCGTCAGAGACAGGGATCCATTCGACTGATTCCCGCGCCTCGTTGACGCCGATCGCTCCGGTCGAGAGCGGTACGCCTCCCGCGACGCGATAGGGACCGTCCTTGATGATGTTGATCTTCATACCCGCTGTCGCTCGCCCCGGTTCCATCCGCGTTCAGCTCCTGCCATAACTCGCCCGCCTAACAGTCTAGCACGAAATGGCGTCATGAGATCATGAGAAGCAGCTGGAACGACGACGACGCGGCCGCGGCGATCGACCGGTATGGGGCGCAGGGTGTGGGTGAAGACCTCGCACTTCGTACCTATAGCGCCCGTCTGCTCGGCAGCGATCCGACCCTGGTTCTGCACGGTGGGGGAAATACGTCGGTCAAAACCCGCGCCCGTGGTCTCTTCGGCGAGCACATCGACGTCTTGTGCGTCAAGGGTAGCGGCTGGGATCTGGCGACGATAGAGCCGCCGGGGCATCCGGCTGTGAGTTTGGCGCCGCTGCTGAGGCTGCGCGGTCTCGATGCCCTCGCGGACGAGGGTATGGTCAATGCCCAGCGCCAGAACCTGCTGGACACCACGGCTCCAAATCCTTCTGTGGAGACGCTGCTGCACGCGTTCATTCCATCGAAATTCATCGATCACACCCACGCGATGTCGGTCCTGGCGCTGGCCAACCAGCCGGATGGTCCGGCGCTGATCGAGCAACTCTATGGCGATCGGGTCGCCTGCGTTCCCTACGTAATGCCGGGGTTTGCGCTGGCCAAGGCGGCCGCGGACGCATTCGACTCACGTTCGGGGCTCGAGGGGCTGATCCTGATCAATCACGGAATTTTTTCCTTCGGCGATACGGCGCGGCAAAGCTACGAGCGTATGATCTCGCTGGTCAGCGTCGCGGAAGATTACATTGCCGCATACTGGACACGTCCGGACGGATTTTCGGGCGAACCCCACGGCTTGAGCGTGGCCGCGTGCTTCCCGGTACTGCGAGGGTTGCTGGCGCGTCACGCCGGAGATCGCTGGCCGTCGCGCTGGATATTTGACTGTCGGGCGACCGCGGAAACGCGCGCTGTCGTCGATAGTCCCCGGCTTGCGGATCTGGCTTCTCGCGGTGTAGCCACCCCCGATCACGTGATCCGCACCAAGCGACTTCCCTTGGTCCTGCCGCCGTTGCAGGGGCCGCTCGAAGCCTGGCTAAGGTCGGCGGATAAGGCGATGCAGGACTACGTCGTCGACTACGAGGCCTGCTTTCAACGCAACGCGGCGCAAGCAGCGACTCCGAAGACCCAGCTTGATCCCTTGCCGCGTGTGCTGGCGATCCCTGGCGTTGGGCTCATCGGTCTTGGCGCTGGCGCCAGCGAAGCAAGGATCGCCGGAGATCTGGCCGAGTCATGGGCCGCGACCCTGCTTCGCGCCGAGGCGATCGGCCGTTTCGAACCGCTGGGCGAAGCCGATACGTTCGAAATGGAATACTGGTCCCTTGAGCAGGCCAAGCTAGGCAAATCCAAGGAAAAGCGCCTTGCTAGGCGTGTCGTGGTGGTGACCGGCGGTGGCGGTGCGATCGGAGCTGCAACGGCGCGAGCGTTCGCCGCGGAAGGCGCCGAGATTGCGGTGCTGGACGTCAACGGAGATGCAGCCCAAACCACGGCCGTTTCGATTTCGCGCTACGCTCTTGCTTTGACTTGTGATGTCGCCGACCCAGGTCAGGTGCGGGCGGCCTTTGACGCCGTCTGCGCACGGTTTGGCGGCATCGATATTTTGGTTTCGAACGCCGGCGCGGCTTTAACGGGAATGATCGCCGACGTCGATCCTGCTGTGCTGCGCGCCAGCTTCGAGCTCAACTTCTTCGCCCACCAGGCCGTGGCGCAGGCGGCCGTCGCTGTCTTTCGCGCTCAGGGCATCGGGGGTGTCCTGCTGTTCAACGCTTCTAAGCAGGCCATCAATCCTGGGGCTGACTTTGGAGCCTATGGCGCGCCAAAGGCGGCGTTGCTGGCGTTGGTCCGTCAATATGCGCTCGAACATGGGACCCATGGCATCAGGGTCAATGCACTCAACCCTGACCGCATTCGTTCGGGTTTGCTGACCGACAAGATGATTGCCTCGCGCTCGACCTCACGCGGTGTCAGCGAGGCAGCCTATATGTCCGGCAATCTTTTGGGGCAGGAGGTGACTGCCGATGATGTGGGGCAGGCCTTCGTGTTCTCGGCCTTGCTCGAAAAAACCACCGGTGCGATCATTCCCGTCGATGGTGGCAATGTGGCTGCGATGTTGCGCTGAGCTGAGCGGCATGTGACGTTCCTCTTAACGGCAGGTGTCGAAAAGGGGACCGCGAAATGCGTCGATGGATGCTTGCACTTTTGCTGCTGCTCGATCCGGCTTCGGCGTTGGCCCAGGCTAATACGGCATTGGCCGAGATCGTTGTCACCGCTGCCCGTCGGCAGGCTGACGGCTATGACGAACATATCCCGGCCGTTGGTCTCCGGCGGGTTGCCGACTTTGCCGTGCAGGAAGTGACCGTCAATTCCGATACGCGCGACCCCGACAAACGCCATGAGGAAATCTTCGCGATGATCCGCGGCGCGATCGAGCTCGCGGCAAAACAGAAGGGCGTACAGCTGGCGACGGGCGAGATGGTCGTCGAGCCGCTGACCCTGGCCAACTACCAGAGTCTTACACTCAAGAGAGATGACCGGCCAGACACCGACAAGACCAGCTTTCTGGTGAAGACCCCTCTGACCACGGCCATCGACGCAAAGGCCGCGCTCGAGCAGATCGACAGGTTCATCAAATCAGTGCCTACGGTCGGACGAGCGGAGTTGCGCCCGACCGACGATCTGACGCTTTCGGTTGTTGGTCCCGACCAGTATCGCGGCAGAATCGTGGAGCTTGTCGCGACCGATGCATTGGCGACAGCCGCGAAGATGGGCCCCGACTATGGTGTGGAAGCCCGCGGACTTGACCGCCCGGTCGAATGGGCCCGCGCAAGCCTCACGGAGGTCTTCCTCTATGTTCCCTACCAGTACACGGTGGTTATGAAGTCCAGATAGGCGGAGTCCGACAGTCGGCCGTGTCTAGGCCTTCGGGCATCCCTGGAATTCGCCGACTTTAGCCACTGTCAGGGTGGCCAGGTTAAGGGGCATCAGCGGAGCCATGGAACTTGCACCTAAGCCTGTGAACAGGTCGATGCGGCCCTTGTGAATGGCGCCGCCACTGTCGGACGCATACCAGTAGCCATCATGGAGGCGCCCGCCCGGCATTGGCAAACCCACGGTTTCCTTGATGAAGATCAGTTCGTGCTTGTGGATGGTGACCCCGTCGACGGCCGCTGTACGCATCGGTACTACTTTGCAGCCCAGAGCATCTCGGTCCCGGATTCCGCCACCGCCGCCATGATAAAGTGTCACCTTCAAGCCAAAGGAGGCGAGGATGGGGGCGACCTGGGCCGCGAACTGACCGACCAAATCTCCGATCGGATCGGTCGATTCCGCCTTGGCATCCGACACGAAGAGCATCGCCGCAATGGCGGCCAGGCAAGTCAGGTTACGCTTCAATAGCGTGGCCCTTTTGTCGTTGATCCGCTTATCGACATCGTTGGTAGCCAGAACAATTCGCGCTGGCAACCCACAATGAGTCTCATTGGGCGCTGCGTCCCGGTGCTCAGCTTATTGGCATAGTTCAAATGAGCTCATCAGCGCTTCGCTGAATCAGTGATTCTCCCTAATCTGGCAGTGTGTTGCAGCCTGGATGCGGATGCTCTCGAATGGACTGCCGCGAGGGTGAAACATTCACTCACTTTTCTGTGAGCAATACGACCCACCGGCCCTGGCATGGTTCCACCTTGTGGCCTCCGAGCCCATGCCGCATGACAATCGCCGCGATTGAAGACGGGAGTCGATGTGATGAAGCAAAGTCCTGGAGGATGCCTCACTGCGACTACGGTCATGTTTCTGACCATTGTTGCGGCAAGCGACGCCGGCGCCTGGGGCGCGACCGGTCACCGGGTCATAGGGCGCCTGGCTGTTGCGGAATTGCCGGCCGATCTGCCGGCCTTTCTGAGAACCGCGGAGTCCATTGAAGCAGCCGGCGAGTTGGCCCGGGAGCCGGATCGCTGGAAAGGTTCCGGCCTTGTTCATGATAGCGACCGGGACGCCGCCCATTTCCTGGATCTTGGCGATGACGGGCTGGTCTTCGGTGGACCCGCGCTGGCCGCCCTGCCGCCAACCCGCGCCAGATACGACGAGGCCCTGCGTGAAAAGGGCGCGGACAGCTGGAAGGGCGGGTATCTCCCGTATGCCATCATCGACGGATGGCAGCAGCTGACCAAGGATCTTGCCTACTGGCGGGTTGATGTCGCCGCCGCTAAGAGCACATCGAGCGCTGCCCACAAAAGCTGGTTTGTGTCCGACGGAAAGCGGCGGGAAGAACTGATCCTGCGGGATCTGGGAGCGTTGGCCCACTATGTCGGAGACGGTAGCCAGCCGATGCACGTCAGCGTGCACTTCAACGGCTGGGGAAACTTTCCCAATCCAGATGGCTTCACGATGGATAGAATCCATGCGCCCTTCGAGGGTGAATTCGTAAGGGCCAACATCAACGAGGTGATGGTGCGCGCGGCCATGGCTCCGTACCACGACTGCCAATGCGCGATAGACGCCCGAACCCGGGATTACCTGGTCGCGACCAATAAAACCGTTCGTCCGCTCTACCAGCTCTACAAAGATGGCGGTTTCTCCAAGGGTGATCCGAGGGGTAGGGAATTCGCGGTCGCGCGACTGGCGGCTGGCGCGAGTGAGTTGCGGGATGACATTGTTGACGCATGGCGCACCAGTGCCGCGGCGGACGTTGGCTGGCCGGCGGTCAAGGTCGCCGATGTGCTAGCTGGAAAGATCGACCCGTTCGATTCCTTGCTTGGGGAGGACTGATAGTGCAAGCAGGCCTGATTGACGGCAGGGCGCAGGCTGGCGCTCTGCGCGCGCGCGTGACTGAGGAAGTCGCGGCGCTGGTCCGTGACCGTGGCATACAGCCTGGGCTCGCGGTCGTGCTGGTTGGCGACGATGCGGCGAGCCAGATTTATGTGCGTTCGAAGGGCGAGCAAACCATTGCGGCGGGGATGCATTCGGCAACTCACATCCTGCCGGGGGACGCCACTCTCAAGGTTCTTCTCGACCTCGTCCAGACCCTCAACGCGGACCCGGCAATCCACGGAATTCTGGTGCAATTGCCATTGCCCGCGCATCTGAATCCAAACGTCGTGATAGCCGCCGTTGATCCCGACAAGGATGTCGACGGACTCACCGTAATCAATGCCGGTCGCCTTGCCAGTGGATTGCCGACGCTGACGCCCTGCACCCCGCTTGGCTGCCTGATTCTCCTGCGCGAGACGCTCGGCGATCTGGCCGGATACAACGCCGTGGTGATCGGTCGTTCAGTGCTGGTCGGCCGGCCCGTCGCGCAACTCTTGCTGGCGGCCAACTGCACGGTGACGATCGCTCATTCCAGGACACGGGAACTTCCCGCTGTCTGCCGCCAGGCCGACATTCTTGTGGCCGCGATCGGTCGTCCGGAAATGGTTCGTGGCGACTGGATCAAGCCGGGCGCGACTGTGATCGATGTCGGCATCAACCGGGCGCCATTTCGCGATCCGGTAAAGGCCGCACAGGGTCGCACCCGTGTGGTCGGCGACGTGGCCTTCAAGGAGGCGTCACGGGTGGCTTCGTGGATCACGCCGGTTCCCGGCGGGGTAGGTCCGATGACAGTCGCCTGCCTGCTGCAGAATACGTTGACCGCGGCTCGCCGGATTCACGGCATCGTCGAATAGCAACTCAGCCAGGTTCCATCCTTAATCGGAGCCCTTGTTGTTTGTCCAGACGACGAGCTCACCAAGAACCTGGACAATGGCTTTGTCGAAGGCCCTCGCTATGGCGCCGGCGCGATTTTCGCCTGCGGGGATACTGGCCTTGAAGATGTGCTCTCCAGCCAGGGTGCGATCGGCCGTGCGGGTCAGATCGGCGTAGACCTCCACCATCACGACCGGAGGTGAGCCCAGGCCGTCCACGTACCGCGCCTCGAATGTGCGGACGTCCAGTTTCATCACGTAGTCGGCCCGGGCGGCCTCGCCGCGCGGGATGAGCCGGGCAGGCCCTTTGCTGGTGTCGAACGCCCGCGTCACCGCCGCGTCGAACAGTGTGGCTGCCGGGGAGACCCATCGTGAACCTTTGATATAGGCGGCCTGGTCTCCCGTGATGGTCAGAATGGCGTCGCCCGCCGCGGCCCGGTCGAAACTGGTCGGGTTAGACTGCACAGCGAACGCAGTGGTCGACCTCGCCGAGGTAGGGTCGACCTGCGGGCTATCGCCACCAAACCTGTACAGTTGCTCAGGAGCTACCTTCGGGAACACGGAAATGCACCCGGCAAGGGCGGCGACGGTCAGGGCCATGATGAAGCCGCGTGTCATCAGAGCAGTTTCCTTCATGGCTTGACCTCGATTTCCTTCGCTGCCGGCTTCCCGACGAGACCGCGCGGATTTGCCTGCAGGTCACCCAGCACCTGATCCAGCCGATCGAGCGTCCGCTGCAGGCTCAGCATGGTGGCGTTGACTTGTGGCAGGTCATTGTTGGCGAAATTGGTTGTCGTACCGTCCAGATTCTTCAGCAGGACCCGCAGATCTTTCGCCGCGCCTTCAATTTCGTCGGCCGCCGTGCCGAGCTTGACGACAGTTCGTTTGGTATCGCCGTCGATCAGCCCCTGGCCTGATTTCGCAAGATCGCGAATTTGCCGCACGGCCTCATCGGTGCTTTGCAGCGTCTTCTGCGCATCATCGATGATTGAGCGGCGGTCGCGGAGCTCCGCGGTGACCGACTGGACGTTGGCGAGAGTCGACGAGATGCTGTTGATGTTCTGATCCGAGAACAGCCGGTTGACCCGGTCGAGCGCTTCAACGCTACGCTGGACTATGAAACCGCCCCCCGCCAGAAGATCCGATAGCGTATCGCGGCGACTGGCCATCTTTGGCGGCTGGTCGCCATGCGGAATATCCTTCAGTAACGGTCTCGTACCGGTGCCCGCGCTGATCTGAACATAGTTCACACCGGTTATTCCCAACGGCTCCAGCGTGGCGAAGGAATCCTGGCGAATCGGCACGTCCTCGGTGACCCGCGCGCGCGCGATAACCAGCCGGGAGTCGCGAGGGTCGAGAAATATCTTGCTGACCTCTCCGACCTTGATGCCGTTGAAGTGAACTTCCCCGCCTTGGGAAAGTCCGCGCACCGGGCCCTGGAACACGATGTCGTAGATTGCATAGTCGCGGTTGAGGCTCGAACCTGCCAGCCAGACAACGAAGATCACCAACGCCATCAAGAGAACGGTCGAGACCAGGCCGACAAGAGCATAGTTGGCGTTGCGTTCCATCAGGCAGCCCCCGTCACCAGATCCATATTAGCCGCGTCCGCGGCTGCCCGACCGCGCGCGCCCTGAAAATAGCTCTTGATCCAGGGATGATCGGAACGTTCCAGTTCTCGCACCGGCGCCATGGCGACTACTTTCTTGTCGGCGATCACGGCCACCTGATCGGTGATTGTGTAGAGGCTGTCCAGGTCATGAGTGATCATGAATACCGTCAGCTTGAGGCTGTCGGATAGGTCGCGGATCAGCACGTCGAATGCCGCCGCGCTGATCGGATCGAGACCGGAGGTCGGCTCGTCCAGAAAGAGCAATTCCGGGTCGAGCGCCAGCGCGCGGGCGAGACCCGCGCGCTTGATCATCCCGCCCGACAGCTCCGATGGCTTGAGGCCGCCCGCGCCAACCGGGAGGCCGGCGAGGGCGATCTTCAGGTCGGCGAGCTCGCTGATCTCATCCTTTTTCAGGTTGGTATGTTCGAACATCGGAACCGCGACGTTTTCCTTGACCGTAAGGTTTGTCCATAGCGCGCCTGCCTGGAACAACACGCCCCATCTTCGCTCGATCGCCGACCACTGTCGCCGCCGGGCATAGCGGATGTCCTGGCCGAATATGCATACAGAACCACTCTGCGGCATGCGCAGACCGATTATGGTGTTTAGGAGGACAGATTTGCCGGCGCCCGAACCGCCGACGATGCCGACAACCTGGCCTTTGGGAACAGTAAGGTCGAGGTTCTGGTGGACGATATGCGTGCCAAACCGACTCTCCAGCCCGCGCACGACGATCGGCGGCGCCTCGAGGTCAAGGCCATCGTCATTGGCTTCGCCCGACCCGCCGACGCTCATATGTCCAGCTTCATGTAGATAAGGGCAAAAATCGCGTCGATAAGGATGGTCGCGAATATCGCGTGCACCACAGCGGCGGTCACGCGGCGGCCGAGCGACTCAACGTCACCGCCGACGTCCATACCCTGACGGCAGCCAATGCCCGCGATCACTACCGCGAGGATCGGCGCCTTTGACATGCCGACCCAGAAATGGGTTGCACCGACGTTGTCGACCATCCGCTGGACGAACACGGTCGGACCTATGTCGAGAACAGACCAGGTGACCGTAAGGCCGCCGATCAGGCCGGCGATGGTCGCGACGAACGTCAGGAGCGGGATAGTCATCAACAAAGCGAGGAAACGGGGAAACACCAGGGCGTCAAACGGATCGACGCCGAGAACGTGCATGGCGTCGATCTCCTGATTCATCTTCATCGCGCCGATCTCGGCCGCGAACGACGATGCCGAGCGACCGGCAAGCAGCAGGGCCGTGATGAGGATGTTGAATTCGCGCAGGACGGCAACGCCGATAAGCTCGACCGAGAATACCTGTGCTCCGAACTTGCTGAGCAGATTGGCCCCGAGCAGGCCGACCACCGCGCCGATGAAGAATGTGGTGACGGCCACGATCGGCATGGCGTCCAGGCCCGCACGTTCGGCCAGTGCGAACACCGACGCCCAGCGAATCCGCCGGGGGTTGGCGATTGCCCGGCCCGTCGCTGTCAGAAGGTGGCCATTAAAGACCATGGTGTCGAACAGCGAAACGCCGATATCGACCACGCCACGCCCGACCCGGTCGAAGAAATCGCCCAGGGTCTGGCGCCGAACGACCGGCGTTCGTTCAGCCTTGATTGCCTGTCGGACAAGGCCGAACAGCCTCTCGAGCGCTGCCGGCGCGACGATATGGCCGGTTTCCGCACTGGCTTCCGCCGCCCTCAGCACCCCCCAGGCGCCTGTCGTGTCACAACGTCCGACGCCAGTGAGGTCGATGGTGACCGTTTGCTCGGCCTTCAGCGCCTTGACGAGCCGCTCGCTCGCCAGACCCATGCCCACGGCGGTCCAGTCGCCTGTAAGCAGGGCGACCTTACCGTTAGGCGCGTCGCGGAGCTGGAAGTCGGCGGGCTTTTCCATATCTGATTTCGTTGCCGATCGCCCCTTGGCTTGTACCGCCTTCAGCCAAGACCCTTAGCAGAGCTTATGGAAACGACCAGAGCAACTCTGTGGGAATAGCGGGAGAGGGCTGTTCACACGGGAGTCGAACACTGAAAGTACAAATCGCTAAGACGACGTGCCCGCGGCTAAAATCAGCCAGGTTCATAGGCCTGCTTGCGGGCCACCGCTAGAAGCTCGATGTTGGGCGCGTACCGCCGGCCCTCAGGACCCTTCGCAACGGTAGTCGATGTTCGTCGATGCCAGCGAAGGGGTCGATGACGCGGTGACGGTGATTGCCGTAAGTGAATAATGGTAGCCGAAGCCGGCAATGGCAGTTTCCGCCGCGACGATGCAATGTGCATAGGATCTGTAGGCTATGTTGAACGAAATCGTACAGCTTGTCACGGTTCCGGTGCCCGCGGTTACCTGTCCCGCGGAATCGGTGGCGCTGCCGTCGATCGTGGCGCCAGTTCCGCAGGTCGAGACCACAGGCAAATTGCCGCCAGAGAATTCGTGCGCATTCGCGTCGAACGTATGGGCGGCGGTCGGCGAATTCTGACTGGAACTACTGCTCGATGAGGCGGGTGCGGTTCTGATGACGACGGCGCCGCCGAGGCCTTTGCCTGTCCCGACCCCACCGGTGAGCCGCAACGCGCCTCCCGCTTTGTCGGTGTTTCCCATCGCCGCGTTGTTTCCCTGCAGGTTCATGGCCACCCCCGGGCCCGCAGCATCTGGACCGAAGCCAATATTGCCAGAAAATGTGACGCCGCTCGAAAATGTCACGCCGTTGGAGAACACCTGCGCGCCGGTGAAAGTCTGTCCCGCGTCGGTCCGGGCGATGCTCGCGGACGTACCCGGAAAAGTCATCGTTTTCCCATCCGTGCCGGCGAAGGTCAGGCTGTTCAGGAATGCCGCGGTCTTGGGGGTCGTCCCACCGCCGATCTGAAAGCCTGTTGATAGCGCCGTCAGCGTCAGCCCGTTGACCGTCGAGGCCAGCGTCACCGGGCCGCCGATCGCGGTCGAATTGGCGGAATTGCCGATGCTGACCGTCTGAGTGCAGCCGACGGCTGTGCAGATGTTGACCGCGTCATTGTCGGCGACGTCGAGATTGATCGCCCCGCCGGTGACGTTCAACCCGCCGCCGATCTTGGCCGCGCCTGCGGTCATCAGCGAGTAAAGGGTGGGGGGCGGACTGGTGCCGACGCCGCTGCCCGGAATCGGCGCCGGAAGGTAGAGCTCATAGAGGTTGGTGACCGTACGTGTGTTCGTGGCCGCCAAGGTCGCAGGCGGAAAGGAGAAACAGCCTTCCGACCCGACTGATCCGGTTGCGGATGTGTCGGTGCAGGTGACGCCAGGCCCGCCCAGCTGCAGACCGTTGTTGCCCCATGAGGCCGCCGACAGGCTGCCGGCGGGCAGGATCGCGGTGGCGAACGGATCGTTGGCATTAAGGGTGGAAACCGGCCCAACGGTGCTGATCGAGAGGTTCGCGCCAAGGAAGATATCCTGCTCCACGGGGTACGGTCCGGACGGGTTCCCTTTAAGCGTGAGCGGTGGGCCGTTCACCAGCTTGGCGTTGGAGATCGCCCCCGCCGCCACGACGGGATTGGGATAGTACCCCGTCAGATCGCCGCTGGCGGTTAACGGCAGGGTCGGCGCGACCGACTGAGCGAGTGCGGATTCCACCGGGATCGAGGCTGCGGCAAGGGCGATGAGGGTGCGCCTGATCATTTCGGTTCCTTAGAAATGGTTGCTCACCGTGGTGATGAAGTCTCCGCACGTGGATGACGCGGTGTTGTGGTAGTTGATCGTCATGCAGGAGTAGGTGCCGCCTTTCGGGATCCACGAGGAGGTTAGCGTTGCCTGATAGTAGGCCCCGTCGTCTCCGCTGGAACCGGAATTCGTGCCGTCCCACAGTGACATTGATCCGCCCTTGACATGATACACCCACACGAAAAATCCGATACCGAGGCCCTTGATCGTTCCTAACGTTTGATCCAGATACGTCAGGGCGTCGGGGGTGAGGGTGGGCAGGCCGACCTGATTGGCATAGACCGGCACCGCATATTGGTTGCTGAAGGCGATGGGGCAGTTCGTCAGCAGAGTACTCAGAAATGTCGATGTAAGCGCCACAGACCCGCCGATTCCAGGATAGGTGCAGGCCACACCCTGTTGGCTGCCATTCGGGTCGGGGTAATTGGGATAGGGCGTGACTCCCGTACTCGGGTAGCCGGTGTAGTTGAGGTTTATCGATATCGGCGCCTGGGGGGGGGCGACGGCAGGTTGAGGTTGACCTGCTGTACATAGCTGCCGAGTTCGAAGAAGTTAAAATTGGCGGCCCAGTTGCTTTGGTCCGGCATGGCGATGTTGGCGATGGCGCGCGAATCCCCCGTCTTCGCGGGACTGCAGGAAAGGATCGTCTGCTGGTCGACCAACCGTATGTAGGGGCTGGCAAAGACGGTGCGGCAAAGGCCGGTCACCGCGGTATTGTCGAATTTGCCGGCCGGATTAAACCCATCGGTGGTCTGGATTGATATCGGCGTCGCGCCGGTGCTGAAGGCCGCGCTGGAGGTCAGAAGATAGGTCCCCAGCGGGGTGTAGTTGCCATTGACGTCGAGAATGGAACCTCCGGTATAGTGTCCGTACGTCGAGGGGCAGGTCATGGTCGGGGAATTGTAGTCGCATTCGATCGTGACCCCGGAGGGGATGCCCGAGCCGCCGACCGCACTGAGGTTGTTGCCGGGCTCGCCGTTGGGGTAGCCGGTATTGCCGGCATAGAGGAAGACGTTCCCACCCGCGATTTGCACGCACAGCACCTTTCCCGCGACGCCGCTCGGATTGCTCGTCGCACTGCACCCGGTAGACCCATCGTCCACATAGCCGGTGAAATTATTCGGACCCGATGGATGCGGCTCGCTCAGCATCTCATAGTCGAAGATGTGCGGCGTTTTGCGAAACGTCTGGGCGACGAACTTCCACATCGCGTAATACTGATTGAGTAGGGTCTGGCTGTTGAAGAAGGCGCAGTTGCCGCCCGAGACAGCCAGATCCACCCAGATGCCGTTGGCGGCGGCGGCGTTGACCGCGCTTACTAGGTTCAGCCATTTGGTGGGATCGAGATAACCTCCATTTGGATTGTTCGGATCGTAGAAATCCTTAGTTGTATCGCCAGGATAGATGGCGTCTTGGCAATACATGTTGTTCAGGAAGCCGAATGTTATCCGTACGGCCTTCGCAGGGTGAGTCGCGGGGTAAGGCGGCGACGCCATCTGTTGAAAGTCGGTCGGTATTACAGTCGTGACGATGTCATCGTTATAGCCGGTGGGAAGCCAGGCGTTGCGCGAGGTGTCGAGGAACTGGATGCCATTGATGGCGATCCTGTCGGGTACGACATAGGTCCAGGATCTGGCTGACTGCGCGAAACAGGGCGCCGCGGAAAGGATGGCGAGAATGAAAGCGACCATCCTCATTGTGAGATGAAGATCCCTGTAGCCCCGTTGACCGTGGTGGACGTGATCGAGATTGCATCGGAGGGAACCGTCGTGCCGGAGTTGCAGGGCAGGTTTCCGCCGGGCGGCAGCGGAATGCTGTTCCCCGTCACGCCAAGAGCAGGCGGCTGAGAGGTTCCAAAATACACCCACATCGTGTCTGTCGAAAGATTGTAGATCGTGCAACCAAGTCGGGTGGAACTTGAGCCCATGCCGGTCGGTACTGAAAACGTGCCGGCGTTCGCGATCGTAAAGCTGATCTGGGTTGAGGCGGTAGCCGCATGTACGTCTGCGGGGCAGGCCATCGCGATCATGGTTGCAACGCCGCCGGCGGCGGAAATCAAGTCAAAACGTGTCATGGTGGCGTTTTCCTGACCATTCCCTCGACGTTTTACTAGTTTCTCTTGGAGTGCGTGGAAGTCAAGAGGGGGGGGGGGGCGGTTTTTAGAAAAATACCGAATTAATCTGTACTAATTGAATGTAATGATTGACATTTAGGAAATGGGGAATTATGCGAGATCTGGTACGCTGAAAATATGAGGCATTTGAAATGAAAATGTTTCGAGTCGCCGCGTTCGGAACGCTGCTCGTGATTGGCTCCGTAAGCGAAGCCACGGCCTACAGCCTGTCTCCAACGCAGACGAGTTTCACCTTGACTGGCGCCGCGGGAATTCTTTATGGTTCTTCATTCACGCAATGCCAGATAACCTTGACCGGAGTGATTGCCCGTAAAAGTAAGAATTCCTCAATACAGTCTATGGTCGGGAGTACGCCTTGCGCCGTATTTGCCGGAACAAATCTACCGTGGTCGCTGCGCGCGAAGACCGCCACGACGGCTCAAGTCAGCAATTTCACCTATACGGTACCTGGGAACGTATGTGGCCCGGTCATTATTCATCCGACCGTTGATGCCAGCGGCAATTGGACATTGCACTCAAGGAGTATAGGTACAACCTCCGTCTGCGTCTTTTCTGCCTATCTACAGTCCAGTCCCCCAGTCACAATTGTTCCCTGAAGCATTCGGGTATCTGGCGACAGTGCATTCAATAGGCGGCGGAGCCTACCGCCTCGCCAATCTCGTCTGACCCATCGGGTCCTGTCGCCAGGCTTCTACGCCCGCAGCGCCTGGGTCTGGCCGCCGGCAGCCTGTTCCAGGAACAGTTCGGTGTAGGATTCCACCATCCGGGCGATGTCGAAGCCGGCGGCGCGGGGCGGGCCTTCGTTGCTGAAGCGGCGGGTCAGGTCGGGCTGCAGCAGCAGC
>JANXTX010000048.1 GCA_025352165.1 Caulobacteraceae bacterium
AAAGCGGCCTTTGTCACAGGGCTTCGACCCGACCAGTTACCCAGCCACGCCGCCTGTCAGCTACCGGGCCAACCGACCATTGCCCGGGTGGGACTCCCGCCCACTAGGTGTTGCGCCGTTCAGGGACGCACCAAAGGACACGAAGGAGGGCAAAACCAAGATTGGAGTGCGCTTCGCGCGAAGCGCCAAATCCTGCCCTTCTCATCTTCTTCGTGTCCTTTGTGCCTTCGTGGTGCGCTTTCTGTTCCCTTCGTTCGTCGTCAATTCCCGCCCGGAAAATCTATCACCCGATAGCCTGGCCACGCGTAGGGAGTGCGGAAAACAAGCATGACGTTGCATGCGGACGCGTCCCGCGCTATCCCACCGCGCTCACGCGGGCGGACCCATGGTCCGGACGACCCCGCTGGGGAATGGTGTAATGGTAACACTGCGGTTTTTGGTACCGTCATTCTAGGTTCGAGTCCTAGTTCCCCAGCCAGGCTTTCCGCCAAAAAGGCCCCCCTCGTCACTCGATTGTCGCGTTAGCAGTCTACGGCCTCCCCGACCCAATCCCTGGCGCCGGCGCTGATGCTCCGGCCCTTTTTCTGGTCGGAGGCATCGATGACGACGAGACCGTTTACGCTGGCCCTGCTTGCCGGTGTCGCCCTGGCCGCGCTTGGCCACCCCACGCTTGCAGCCGAATCGACAACCGCCGCGTCAACCGTGGGTGAAGTCGTCGTCACCGCGCCTCGCGAGGAACAAAAGGCGCGACTCGTGCAGTTCCAGGCCCCCAATCTGATCACCGTGCAGTCCGCGGAAACCATCCAGAAGTATCCGGACTTCAATGCCGCCGAGGCGCTCGGCCGGCTTCCGGGCATTTCACTGTCCAGCGACACGGGTGAAGGACGCTTCGTGCAGATCCGCGGCGTCGACGGCAATCTCGACGGCGCGACTTACGGCGGCGTTCCGCTCCTCAACACCAATCCGGGCGGCACCTACGCCGGCGGCGGCGGACGGGCGGTCGAGTTCGACACCATTCCGACAGGTGCGGTCGACGGCATTGTCGTCACCTATACCTTATTGCCCGACCATGAGGCCGAAGGCCTTGGAGGCTCTATCGAGCTGACCCCGCGAACGGCGATAAATGTCGCAAAGCCCTTCTTCGAGGGAACTCTCGGCTGGGGCTACGAGCCGCTGCACGATCACACCGGGCCATTCGAGGCCGATATTGCCATGGGCGCCCGGTTCGGTTTTGGCGATCATGGTCTGAAGATTGACGAAGGGGGCGGCGAGCCGGCCCCACGCGCCGGCTGGATATCCAACCCTTTTCCGTTCTCCTTCGTCATCACGGGCGCGCGCCAGGATGACCGGCGGGCGATCGACGACCTCGAGGCGAGCTACATCGACGACAGCGTGGCGCCCGGCAATGCGATCTCGCAATACGACCTGCGTCGCTACGACTATCACCGCCGCCGGTTCAGCTATGGAGGGGAATTCGATTTCACCCCCAATGACGACCACGGGTTCTATGCCCGCGCCGCGGTCGCCGGATACACCGAGTCCGTCCATAAGAACTTTCTACTGTTACGCAATCTGGACGGTGTCGAGGACACCAGCGGAGCGGGACCCGCGATCCCCGTCGACCCAAACAACACCAACGGCTACCTCGTCACCACGACGCCGCGGATTTCCCTCACTGACGAGGAGGAGGTCCACAGGAACCAGATTTACGCCATCGGCGGCGAGGACAAGTTTGGTGCGGCCGTCCTCGACTATCATGGCGCCTACAGCCGGGCGACATTCCATATACGGCGCAACATCGGCGCAAAATTCGACGGGCCGGATGGCGTGCCGATCACCTACGACAATGTGACGACGCCAAACTATCCGATCTTCACGTTTCCAGCGGGCGCGGGATTTCCGAACGGCTTCAACGTCAATGATGCTTCGCGGTATTCGCTGAGCAGTCTGTCCAACGAACAGGACTACGACGTGGATGAGGAGTGGTCGGGCGCCGCCAACCTGTCGTTCCCGGTTCCGGTGATTGGCGCCGACAGCCGCATCAAGATCGGAACCGAGGTGCGCCTTCGCAACAAGAGCGCTGTCGAGATCGATCAATCCTACAACGTTCCGTCGCTGTCACTGGCCGGCCTTTCGGGCCCGCCCCTTACCTATTACGACAATCACTACAGCAACGGGCCGCAGGTCGATCGCTACGCCATCCGCAATCTGATCAACAACGGGGTCGCGGTGCTGGACCCCTCCGGTTCCGGCTTCAATCCCGGCAGCTACATCACGGCCCGTGAGAATATCTATGCCGGCTACGGACAATTCACCACGACCTTGGGAAAGTTCGGACTGCTGGCGGGCGCCAGGGTCGAAGCGACCGACGCCACCTATGGCGGTTATGTTGAGACGACCAATGCGGATGGCTCCTCGGCGACGACATTCCTGTCCCGACCGGTGAACTATGTCGATGTGTTTCCAACCGTTCAGCTGCGCTATGACTTCACGCCGACCCTTGTGGCGAGGGCGACCTATTCCAGCGGTATCGCGCGCCCGGGGTTTGAGCAGAACAGCACCGCCGCGAGTGTGGACAGGAGCGGCGATCCGATCGTGATAAGTCGAGGAAATCCCGATCTGAAACCCACCTTCGGCGACAATTTTGATCTCTCGATCGAGTACTACCTGGCGAATGGCGGTATCGTTTCCGTCGCGGCCTTCGACAAGGAATTCTCCAACTACATCGTTCCGCGCGTACAGAACGGGGTCACCAATGATCCTCTCGCGCCGGGGCAGCTCGCGAACGTTACGACCTATCTGAACGTGGACAACGCGTGGGCGCGCGGCGTGCAATTCGCCTACCACCAGAAGTTCGCGTTCCTTCCCAGGCCGCTCCAGGGGTTCGGCGTCGACGCCAACCTGACCCTGGTGGATTCGCACATTCTCGAATACGACGCCGCCACCTCCGCAACCGGTCAGAACCAGTATGGTCTGCTGCCCGGCACATCACAGGTCACCTGGAACCTCGCGGGCTTCTATGAGGCCTATGGCCTGGAACTGCGTCTGGCGGCGGAATACGTCAGTCACAGCCTGTTCGGCCTCGGCGGCGACAAGACCACTGACACCATCCAGGACAACCGCCTGACGCTCGACTTCTCCTCCAGCTACAAGGTCAACAAGAACTGGACGGTCTATTTCAACGCCAAGAACCTCCTCAACACGCCGCTTCGGTACTATGAGGGCAGCACGGACCGTCCCATCCAACGCGAGTTCTATGACGCGACCTATGAAGGCGGCGTCCGTTTCGCCTTCTGAGGCGGCATAGTCAGGAAAGTCGACTGTCATGAAGTCTGGTCTAGCGGCGCTGGTCACTGCCCTTTCACTTTGCGGAGCGTGCCATGCCGCCATGCCGCAGCCTATTGACCGCGCCGTACCCCGCTACAGCCAGATCTTCGTGATCGTCGAGGAGAACAAGAACTACGAGCAAATTCTCGACCCGAAGATGGCGCCCAACATCAGCGCGCTGGCCGCAAAGTACGGCAATGCGACGAAGTTCTACGGGGAAGTGCATCCCAGTGAGGCCAACTACGTCGCCCTGCTCGGCGGCGACACCTTCGGCATCCACGACGACGACGGCTTCACCTGCCACGCCGGTTCGACCGGCAGCTTCTGCGAAGGCGCCGGCGCCCCGGGCTATGCCGACCACACCGTGCGCCAGCCCCACATTGGCGACCTGCTCACCGCCGCCGGCAAGACCTGGAAGGGCTATTATGAGGATCTGCCGGCGCCCGGATCACTGGTGTTCACCGCCAGCGATCCAGCGTTTGACGACGGCACCCGCAAGACGGCGCTTTACGCGTCGAAACACTCGGGCTTCCTCAATTTCGCTTCGGCTCAGAATGACCCGCACCGCGCCGATCACATCGTCGGCTTCGATCGCCTCACGCGAGACCTCGCCGCCGGCTCCCTGCCGAATTTCGCGGTCATCGTACCCAATCAGTGCAACGAGATGCACGGACTTCATGGCCCAAAGGTTCCCGCCGATTGCGATGGCCTCAACGTCGGCCCGCTGATCGCGCGCGGCGACAAGGTCATCGGTGAACTGGTGCGGAAGCTGCAGGCCTCGACGGTCTGGAAGTCATCGCGGAACGTCGCCATCGTCATCACCTTCGACGAGGGCTCGGGCAAGACCCGGGAGGGCTGCTGCGCGGTGACGCCGGACGCGCCCTCGAACTTCGGCGGCGGCCATATTCCGACGATCGTCATCGCCAACCACGGTCCGCGCGGCGCCACCGACGACACGCCCTACAACCATTATTCGCTGCTGCGGACGATGGAGGACGCATTCGGCGTACACCCCTACCTCGGCCACGCCGCCGACACCGACAATGGTGTCGTCCCAATGGTCAAGCTGTTCGCGACGGTGAAGTAGGCGGCGGATTTCGCGCAAGATACGGCGACATAGCGTAAATTCTCACAACAGCACGCCGGCGTTGCGGACCTGTTCGCCGGACGACAACCACAAGCGTGCTTGCGTCCGTACCTGCATGGTGAGATGATTATGAAACGCGCTGTGACCAGCGGCGCTGGAGACACGCGCCATGGGTTCCACCGCACGACGGCATCAGCCGCCAATTACGATCCGTTCCGAACGCGCCCGCGCGCGTCTCGAGCTCCTCACACGTGATGGCCGCAGTCAGGCTCAGGTGATCGAGGAAGCCCTTGAGCGCATGCCGTTGCCCGCAACATCGCTGACGCGGGAGGAGAAGATCGCACGCATCGACGCTATCCTCGCGCAAGTCCCGAGGCGAACCTATCCGTCCATGGCGGAGATCGACGCTGAAATGTACGATGAGGAGGGGAATTGCCGGTGATCGTCGACACGTCGGCGCTCGTGGCCATTCTGACCCAGGAACCAGGTTGGAAAAGACTTCGCGCGGCTCTCCTGGATGAGCCGGCCGGGCTTCCGGCCCCTGCCAAGGTTGAATTCCTGCGAGTGGCCCGGGGGGAGCGGCTTGGGCTTGGCGATATCGCGGAGATTTTACTTGGCGAATGGGAGGCGATGGGGCTGGAAATCGTGCCGTTCGACGATGACCATGCAAGGCTCGCAGCCCAGGCCAATGCCTTGCACGGGTCGGGATCGCGTACCGGTGGTAAGCTTAACCTCCTGGATCTGATGGTCTACGCGGTCGCAAAGGAGCGTCGCGAGCCATTGTTGTGCACCGGAAAGGACTTTGCCGCCACCGAACTGGTCCTGCACCCCGCGAGCCGTATCGACTGACCAAGGCCGCGAGTAAGGCCCATGGACACCGATACGAAGGCGCGCCGCGCTATGGAATGCCGGGAGCGGCGCTGATGTGGCCGTCAAGGTAACGTACCTCGCCGATCGCCTGACGGAACGTGGCCGCTTCCACCGTGTCGGAACTGCGGCCGGGCCCGGCCATCCCATCGAGGGGCGTCCACGGATGACAGCATCCCGCGCGATGTATAGATCGAGGCGCCTGAGCCGATTGGAGATCTTATTCGGGAGCTAGCCGTGACTCCGTCGGAACTCGAAAGCCTCGCCGAAGCTGCCGCGCTGCACTGCGATTGGATGACGGCCGAGCGTTGCTGGCGGGAATGCGTCGAGGCCTTCGATTCGCAGGCGAAGGTAAGTTGGTATCGAGACCGTGCGATGGCGCTGAGCCAGCTGGGGCGGCTCGACGAAGCCGGCGAAATCTATGCGGCGATGCGCAGCCGCTGGCCGAGAAGCCCTGTGGGTTGGCGCCAAGGCGTGCGCAATGCCACTGACCAGAAGGATTGGCCCCTGGCTGTCCAGCTGTGGCGAGGACGGATTGCCGGATTTGAGGCGCAGGCCCAACCGGGCTGGTGGGGCGCATTGGCGAACGCCCTGTTGCAGCAGAAGCTGTATGTGGAGGCGAGGGAAGTCGGTCGCGCCGCGCAAATTCGGTTTCCCACGGCGAGCGTCGGCTGGGAGATCGCAGCCCGGGTCGCGTCCAGGCGCGGGGCCTGGGAGTCATGCGGCAAGGCGTGGGAAGCCGCCGCCGAACGGGTTCCGGCGGAAGCAGCCTTCGGCGGATTTCACAACGGCATTGTTGCATTCATCAATGCCGGCCGCTTTGCCGATGCCACGCGCCTGAGGGCCACGCAGGATCCGCGCACGCCCACGGAAACCCAGAAATGGCTTTCCACCGGACTTGAGCTGCTTCTCGCACAGGGCGACTTCAGAAGCGCCTTGGCTTTCCTCGACGCCCACGAGGAGGACGACGAATTCGTTGCGACGTTCACGGCCGCCCGGATGGCCGCCGTTGCCTACGAGGCCGGGCTGGCGCCGACGGCGGCAATCGAACGTCTCGTAAAATGGGTGTCGCGCGAAGAAGCCGCCGGCGCCATTGACGCAGCCTATTTGCACAAGCCCGCCGATTTTAAAGAGATTTCGACACTGGTCGAGGAGCGTGCACGGTGGGCGCGGATCGAAAAGGATCGTCTGGCGTTTGCCCGATCGAAGCTCAGAGCATTTCTGCGCGTCAGGACCTATTCCAGGTTTCGCAACCTTGAAAAGGATGTTTTCGGCATCGCGACCCCCAGGCAGACACGCGCATTGCAATCGATCGCGCAGCGGTTGTTTCCCGCCTCGCCGTCGCGCCTGCTGATAGATCACTATTTGGGCGCCGCAACTGTCGATCGTGAGGTCGACGCCTATGCCTCTGGATGGCGCACCTACCTGCCGCGGCCCGGAAACGCCATTTCCGATCAACTGCGCGGCTTACGGCGCAAGAAACTGCTCTGCGCGACGGTCGTGCGAGACGAAGCGGAGATGCTGCCGGGCCTCTTCGCACACTACGCCGCCATGGGCGTCAGGGACTTCGTCGTCCTCGATAATGGTTCGACCGACAATCTCGGCGGCGCGCGCGACGGAATTCCCGGCCTGAACATCGCCGTCATCGACTGCCCTTATCCCTACAACGCCAATCGTAACGGCATGACCTGGGTCAACGAGATCCTTGAGTCCGGCATCTGCGACTGGCTGCTGCATGTCGACGCCGACGAGCGACTGGTCTTTCCCGGCTCCGAAAACATCCTGCTTCCCGAGCTGATCGAGCATTACGACCGGCGCGGCGAAACCGCCATGCCGGCGCTTATGCTGGATCTCTATGACGAGCAATACGCGGCCGGACAAAAGCCCTCCGACAATATCGATGCGCACAAGCTGTTCTACGCCCGGTATTCTATAGCGAAATCGCTATTTTCTCCCTATATTCAAATTAGTGGAAAACACCGCGTAGCGCGTGGCATTGTCGCGGACCATACGAAGCCTCCGCTGGTGCGGGCAAATTCAAACATTCGATATGTGACCTGCCATAGAACAAATGCTTCCGTACCCGCACAGACAACTGGCGTTCTTCTGCACTACAAGATTTTTCACGACCGAGGCCTGATCGGACTACAGGCCCATGACGTCGTAAACCATCCACATGTCAGGGACCGTATTTCGCACACGACAGCACGGATGCTGGAATTTTCCTTCAACCGGGCCGAACAATGGGCGCGAGACCCATTTACACTTGTATATTCCGGCTCCTCACAACTCGAGCGGCTGGGCTATCTTGTCGCTGACGACGTATGGCGCGCGCCTTGTCCGGGCGGGGTTTCCCGACAGGTGACAGAAAACGCGCGACAAGCGCGCCCGGACCTGAGCGGGCTGGAGCGGCGTCTTCAGCGCTCTTTCCTGACGCAACTCGACTACGGGGAGCTGATCGCCGCCATAGAATCCGCGGCGAAAGCGGCGCAACGCCAAAGTGTCCGCGAACTGTTGAACGCCAATCTGGCCCGCATCCGATCACGCGTGGTCGCACTCGGGGTGCTGCTCTTCACCGCGTCATCGCTAGGCGCGTCGGGGGCGTCCCAGCGCATTGCAACCGCCATTGTCGGACTCATCAGGTCCCGGATCACCGCCGAGGAGGTTCGTCACCTGGAGCCAATATTGCTGAACTGCCTGGCCGGAAGCAGCAAAGTCATTGCGCTTGAAATTCTTAACGCGGTGGAACTCGCTGACTCCCTGACGCCCGAGCTCGCCGCCGCCCGGCTGGATTTGATGCTCGAACTCGCGGTCAATCATGCGAGTGACGGTGACAATGAACTCCACCCCCAAAACCTCACCCGCCCTTCGCCGCCGACTTCGGAGTTAAATGCACTTCCGGCGTAACGCCGATAGGGCAATCGCCGCGCAGGATGGACGGCGTGCCGGACGGATCAATCCGCCAGGACCAGCCGATAGCCGGCGTCGTACGCCTCCATGTTGAGCAGATCTGCGTAGCGACGCTCCCATTCGCCGGTATCAAGGTCGCGTTTCAGTCGCTCCAACCCTGCCGCGACATCACCGATGGCCCAGAATGACGAACTTCCGGACCGAATGCGCGCATCGAGGTAAGCTTCAGGTCGATGCCAGTAGGCATACAGAAAACCATCCGTGCAATCGCGCGGCACAAGGACCGGCGAGGTCCGCACAGTGCCTAACCATTTCTCGTAGTCGAACATCGCAGGCATCTGCGCGTCATCCAGCACCGTCAGTTCCGGGAGGTAGTCGGTCAGCCATGGTCGGCACGCCGGATCGAAAGTGAGCAGGACGATCCGGCCACGTGTAACGCGGCGCATCTCGCGAAGGCCGGCCGCCTTGTCGGGCCAATGGTGGACCGTAAGTATCGCCATCGACGCATCGAAAGCATCATCAGCGAAAGGCAGGTCGCCAGCCGAAGCCTGTATCACCTCCGCCGCGGAAGGACCTCGCTTGCGGGTCATTTCGAGTGACGGCTCCACAGCCGTGACCTTCCGATCAGGGGGCTCGTAGGAACCCGTGCCCGCACCGACGTTCAGAACTGTTGCCGCATCTCCGAGGGCCGCCCAGATCGCATTGGCAATTCGCGGGTCGGGATTGCGAAGCTGCGCGTAGTTGATGCCAATGGTGTCATATTTCGCGACCATGCCACTTTCATCATCGAACGGCCAAGCCTCCGCAAGGGGTCGAAGACGGCCCTGGCCAGACCGCCCGACTATCGACATTCGTCAACGGGCTACGAAACGCCCCGCCGCGATCGTCAGGCGCCGGCGCGGATAGCGAAAAACAGCGGCCGGGGCCGGCCGCCGCTGTAGGTTCCGGTCTCGTCTCGTTAGCCCCGCGGTTGCCGCATAAGGTCGCGGATCTCGGTGAGCAGGACTTCGGTCGGGGTCGGACCGGGGGTCGGGGCGGCTTCGGGGGCCTCTTCACGCTGCATCCGGCTGACCATGCGCACGATGATGAAGATCACGAACGCGACGATGACAAATGTGATCACGGTGTTGACGAAGGCGCCGTACATGATGGCGATTTCAGGCTTCTTGGCCACTTCGTCGGCCGCCTTGAGGACGATCTTCAACTGAGAAAAGTCGGCGCCGCCGGTCAGCAGGCCGATCGGCGGCATGATCACCTGATCGACCAGGCTCTTTACGATCGCCCCGAAGGCGCCGCCGATGATGACGCCAACCGCCAGATCGACGACATTGCCGCGCGCTATAAAGTCGCGAAAATCCTTGAGCATGGTCCTGGAATTCCCTGTCCTGATCCGTTGACTGTTGATCTGATGAAAGATCGTTCGTTCCGGGTGAGGATAATCACAACCTGAACACCGCGCCAGACGTTTCAACCTCAAGGCATAAGTGGCCAGAGCGGCCTAGCCAGCGAGCCCCGGCAGCCAGAGCCGCGCCAGTCCGGTTATCGCTCCCGCGGCGACGAGCCAGGCCGCGCCGACCTTGAATTGCCTGGCCGCGACAAAGGCGGCAACCGCTATCACCACCGCCAGCGGATCCGGCTTGCCATGCGGCAG
>JANXTX010000168.1 GCA_025352165.1 Caulobacteraceae bacterium
AACTACGCGTGGAGATGTACCGGCGTGGTTTGCACGGGCGAACGGGTAGAGCGTTTTCAAAAAACGGGATTGCCCGGCTTCTGCACAACCCGTTCTACATGGGCATCATCTGCGTCGAGCGAACCGGTGAGACGTTCCAGGGCGTCCACAAGCCCCTCATTACGAAGGCGCTCTACGACCGTGCCCAGGCCATCATGGCCGGCCGCATCTATGTTGGCCAAGTCCGCCACGACTTCGCGCTCCGCAGATTGATCCGCTGCGGTCGGTGCGGGCGGTGTCTGATCGGAGAACGGCAGAAGGGCCACGTCTACTACCGCTGTCATTCCCCCTCGTGCCGCGGTGGCACATTGCGAGGCAGCGATGCCGAGGAACAGGTCCAAACGGTCATGTCGCTTTTTGCCCTCACGGAAGTTGAGGTTCAGGACTTGAGGGACTTGGGGGAGGAGGCGCGGGCCACTGACGCCGCGAGCGCGGCAGATCGTATGGAGGGGATCAAACGAAATCTCGGTCGTTGTTCCGACCTGCTCAGCCGGCTAACCGACGCCTTTCTTGATGGGTCGATAGACAAGGAGACATTCGAGCACCGCAAGACCGCGCTGCTCGCCGAGCGCCGTGGTATCCAAGACGTCATCGAAGCCGGCGATTCAGACGGTCCAGCCACTCGGCTTCTAAAAAAACTCGAACTCGGAAATACGGCCTACCTACAGTTCCGTGATGTATCCGTCGATGAAAAGCGAGACGCGGTCAAAATCGTAATGTCGAACCTCGTCGCAGACGGAAACGAGCTAACGTTTAGGCTAAATTCCCCGTTCCATGATATCGCAAAACACCTTATTTCTACAGACGGTGCACCGTATCGGGTCGAGTCTCGAACCGACGGCACTCTATGCGTCACGCGCATGCGTCGCGAGGATGAGCCCGAACTCATTCCCCTCAATATCGACTCGATGATGGATGCCGTGGCCCCGCTCCTGGAGCAGAAGGAGCACGGACCCCGCTGCTTGACCACCACGAGCGGAGGATTCAAGCTTGGTTGTCTATGCCCACCCAAATACCAGAAGATCGTGCGAAGAGTCCGGCGTCGCGGCCGGGCGACAAGATCCTCAACCGCTACCTCCCAAACGCCAGCCCCGAAGAGCGGGAAGAAGCCAGAGAGAATCTCCGGGAATGGGCGAAGTACCTGATCAGGGTTGGGGAGCGGGTGATGGCGGAGCAGGTAGCAGGTAGCGAGAACTCAAGTCAGCCACCGCCACCAGCGTTAAGCCAGGGGGAAGTCCCTCACGTCCCCGAAGTCCTATTCGATTCCGAAACGTCGACGTTTCGTGTGCGTCGATAGTGGCATAATTGTTACCTTCAGAGGTATGCTGATTTAATGGACGACAACGAAATTCTTACCGCCGTAAACGCTCATTTGGCTGACTCGGCCGAACTTGAGCAGCTGCTTCTTTCTTATTTTCACCGAGCTAACCAGCCGGCCAACGACCTCGTCCTCTTCGGGAAGGGCGAAACTCCGGCTGTCACCCTACGGTATGGATCAAACGGACGACCAGTTTCGCTTGAGGCAGGTCAGACCCTTCGGCCCGAGGACCGCACCGAACTTCGCCGCATGATCGACGAGGAGTTGCTCTCGCCCGGCCCCATTCAAGTTGCGCGCGCGGTCATGTTCGCGGGCATGCCAACAGCCGGCTTTTTTCGATTTGCGGATGAAATTCAGATCATTCCTGTGCCGCCTGAGGCCCCTCGCCCCGACTTTGCGGTCGGTGAGCATCCTTTCTTGTTGGAGTTCGCCTTTCCCAGCAGCCCGAACGCCACGGTCAACGGCCTTCGGCGCGGGAAGCGTCAGCGGGAGATTTCCCTTCTGCTAGGGCTACTGCTCGCGCCGAACATCCATGGCGAACCCCCGAGCGTAAAATTTCACTGGGTGCTTGATCCAATTGTCGATGGAGAAATGGGCAGCAGCTATCGTCAGGGCGGCTATTCATGGAAAGGGGCGCAGCCGGCAGGCGAGTCGTTCGCCGACACTGAGCCATACCCTCCGCTAAAGGAGGTCGACCCAATGACATATTATTCTCGCTCCGGTGTCGGGCCTGGCGACACGCTCGAAATTCCATCCTCGCTGGCCAATTCGCTTGAACATGTAGGCTCACTGGACCCAGACGACCGCGAGAGATTCTTTCGTGCGGCCTATTGGTACAACCAGGCCATCGCGATGTGGATCGCATCCCGGTCGATCGCATTTGAGGCATTCGTTTGCGCAGTCGAGGCTCTTATGCCGCAGGCTCAGGGTCAGAAGGCTTGCCCTGAATGTGGGCGGGATCGCAGTCATGGACCGACCCGCCGATTTAGCGATTTTGTCGATCGGTATGTACCGGAGCTCCCCAAAAAGGATCGAACGCGGTTTTATTCGTCGCGCTCAGCCATCAGCCATGGAGGTAAACTCCTTCACGCTGATCAGGTAGCGTTGGGTATGATGGGACCGCAGGGCATCGGTGAATTTAACGACATTCGATCATTGGGCACGATAGTGAGAGCTGTTTTGATAAATTGGTTGCACGAGCCGAAACGTCAGTCTGAGTCAGCTTCGGAGATAGCAGAGTAGGCGGAAAGTTCGAGCCCTCTATGGGGTCACCCGAAAATGCGGCGGCCTGTCCCCAGGTCGCTCGCCAAGCCAGCCTGCAATTTCAACGATTCAGAGCGCAAGGCGGCGCTTCATGCGCCCCATGCATAATGTGCACCGTGTCGGGTCGAGGTTCGAACTGACGGCGCTTTATGCGTGCCTCGCATAATTTCAGAGCCGGAGGAGCGCCTCGACATCGACATCGAGGAATTGGTAGACAAGGTTGCTCCGCTTCTGCAACCCAAAGGACACTCCGAGCGCTGCTTGAGGTACAAAGCTCAAGGACTCAAAATCTGGTGCGTGTAC
>JANXTX010000179.1 GCA_025352165.1 Caulobacteraceae bacterium
ACACCCGCGGCGCCGTCGAAACCGGCCGGCGACGCGCCGTCCGCGCCATCGACGCCATACGCCTCACCCTACAGGGTCTGCCAATCCCAATACCCGCCTGACCGCCCGGGCGGGGCGTTCACGCCGACCTCGCGCCGATCAACCGGTTAAATGAGGGGGTGAGCAATTACTAATTCGGCACCCCGCTTTAAACACGCCTCCGTCTCTTGCGTGGAATTGTTAGTGCCATACCACCAGTCATCATCGAGCCGTTCAGCATACTTCTCGACTAAGTTAGCATTGCCAAAAAGATCTCGCCGCTCTCTGGCGACAATGCGTTTGGTTTTCGGCCTAATTTTGCTGATCTTCTCAAGAGTTCCAGGTTTGTTCTGTTCAAACGCCCTTAGTCCCTTTGCTAACATCTCCTTCAGTGACTGGCACTCCATCACGTTGCCCTTGATCTCCACGTAATACTTCCCGCTTGTTCGCGGGGACCTTAAGGTTGGAGAGAGCGCTGCCTGCGAACCGGAATGGAGCGGGGTTTGCGGCGGCGGATTGACGGCTTTTTGGACCTGAACCTGTTCCAGGGAACGAATAACTTCTTTTGAGAGGTCGATAACACTACTCGGGTGGAGCGGGTCGATTCCAAGGGCAAGCTGGTTGGTTGTAAGCACCCGGACGTTCATCTGCCCAAAGCGGTTGGCTTCGTTAAGGAAATCTACGAGTTTCGTCGCCGATATGAAATTCACCTGGGCCATGCGACTCCCTCTCTGACTGCTGCGAGCCCTTATATGGAACCCGCCTTATAAGGTAAACTCTACCTTATAAGAAAATGATAGGTTGGGCTCCGCCTGCCTCTTTCCGGTAGCCTTGGTCCCGACCCGGTGTCCGCGGAAGGTCGAACAATGCTGATCGCGCTCGTTGCCAGAGCTGCACCTCGCCACACCGCCTTTGCACGCGCGCCCTCCCCGGCCTAACCTCCACCCAACCGGAGGAAACCCCATGAGACTGAGCGCGCCGCGCATCGCACCCGTCGACCTCAACGATCTGACCGCCGAACAGCACGAGGTGCTGGATCCCCTGATCGCGCGCGGGCCGGTGCTGAACATCTTCGCCACCCTGGCGCGGGCACCCAAGGCGCTGTCGCGATTCCTGGAGTGGGCAAACTATACGCTGTCGCGGCGCAACAGCCTGCCGGCGCGGGAGCGCGAGATCGCCATCCTACGGGTCGGCTATCTGTGCAAGTCGGGCTACGAGTTCACCCAGCACACGCGCATCGGCCTGGATTGCGGGCTGACCATGGATGAGATCGAGAAGATCAAGGCCGGCGCCGACGCGGGCTGGAGCAAGGTCGACTCGCTGCTGATCGAGGCGTCGGACGAACTGGTCGGCGGTCACTTCATCAGCGAGGCCACCTGGGCGAAAATGCGCGCGCACTTCGACGAGAAGCAGTGCATGGACCTGGTATTCACCATCGCCCAGTACACACAGGTCTCGATGCTGCTGAACACCTTCGGCGTGCAACTCGACCCGGGGCAGGTTCTCGACCCCGACCTGAAGGGCTGACACTTGGCCGGGCGTCTGGCGGGCAAGGTTGCCGTGGTCGTCGGCGCGGGGCAAACGCCCGGCGAGACCATCGGCAACGGGCGGGCGATGGCGGCATGTCAGCGCGGATCGGTTAGGCTGACGACACCAGGCGTTCCGCGAGAAACCTTGCAATGCGATCCTCGGCCTCAGCGGACAACGACACGTCGAAACGGAACGGTGAAACCACCGCGCCATCCTCATCGAAGGCGTGTGTCGCGCTGGCGGGGAACCATGTTTGCACAGCCGCCCCGCTGGCTTCAACTTGCCGGAAGGCCCGCCGGCAATGCACGGGGTGCGCCACATGGTCTTTTTCCCCAACGAACGCGAACACATCCGGCGTTCGACGCCACTGGCGAATCTGTGTGAGTGCGCCCGGGCCGCAGTAGGGATAGGCCAGGGCCACGGCTTTGACGCTTCGGAGCAGATCCGGATCGGGGTCGGCGAGGCCGGCCTCGCCCGGGCGCCGCAGGGCCATGGTCATCAGGTCCATGATCGCCCAGCCGCCATGGCTCCAGCCCGCCAACGCCAGGCGCGAATTGTCGATGTCGGGCATTTGCGAAACACCCCAGACGGCGGCGAGCACGTCACCGGCCCTGCGCCAGCCCTGCAGTTGCAGCCCGGTGCAGACCATCGCCAGCGCCCGGTTCCGGCTCCAGCCTCGCGGCGCAAAGCTGTCGATCAGCATGGGGACGACACCGGTCTCCGCGATCGCGGCCATGTACCGATCGAGGAACGGCCGACGGCCGCCGCAACCGTGGAAAAGCAGCACACAGGGAAACGGCCCCTCCCCGCTTGGCGTTATCCGATGCACGCTTGGCGCAAGCATCGCCCAGCGTTCCGCCAAGGTGTCCAGACGTTGCGTGCGCACCGGCTAGACGGTCTCCAGGTCCCGGTCGATCAGCACGGCCAGGAACAGCGCCGGGCCGCCGTGGGCCGTCCAGGCATGGTTGGTTCCGCGCTGGATCACCACCTGGCCTGGGGTCAGTCGGGTCTCGCCGCTTTCGAGGATCAGCGAGGCCTCGCCGCGCAGCAGGCAGATGACGTCGATTGAGTGGGTCTCGTGCATCGCCGGATGACGGGTCTGGTCGATGATATGATGATCGCCATGGAACTCCGCGAAACGCTTGCGGGTACCCGCGTCGAGCTGTTCCTTCGGCACGCCCTCTGGCAACGGATTGATCACAAACCAGCGGACCTGGACATTGCCCTGGCGCGGGCCAAGCACCGGCCGCGTGGTTCCCAGGTCGTCATGGACGCGCGGATCGAGCGGCCCGGATGCGGCATCCTCCCAGATCTCGAACAACCCGCCGAGATCAGGCGCGCCGGTCTCCGACGAAGGACCGCCATCAATGATCACCACCGACCGCCCCTCGGCATCGTCACCGGTTATGACCCGGCGCATGGCCTCGCGGAATGACGACATGGCGACTGTCTCCTCTGCCTCAGCTAGTGAGAGAGGCTCCAGTTGATCGCCTTTGCCCGCGCGCGGCAATGGCCTCTTCTCAATTGGGCGCCCCTATCCGCCCTTCTCCCGCATCGAGACCTCGTCGTAGAGATTGAGCTGGTGGCCGTCCGGGTCGGCGAGCACCGCACCGTAGCCCCAGAACTGTTTGGCAGGCATGGATTGAAAGGGGACGCCGCAGGCCGCCAGCTTGGCGCAAAACGCGTCCACGTCGTCTACGCGCGGAGTATAGCCCGAAATGCCACTCATGATCGGCTGGTCGACCTGCTCCAGGAAAATCGTCAGGCCGACATCATCCTGCATCGCCGCAACGCCAAGGCCCTTGCGACCGCCCTCTGGAATCTCGAATTCGAGCTTGAAGCCGAGGTTTCCGACATACCAGTCGCGCGACCGTCGCCAGTCGCTGACAGCGATTGTAAGATGGTCAAGCTTCGGCATGCCCCTTGCCTCCCGATAATGCGCGTTCCCTTAGGCGCCCTGTTCGAGGATATCTGGAAACTTCGATACCGCACGCAGAATTCTTTGCTGGACGCTCCGAGGCCTGGCGGGTCATTCTGTCGCGATAACCAGAGAACCAGGACGGGAAACTTCAGGGCATGACTCACGACATCGTTATTCGCGGCGGAACGATCGTTGACGGGACCGGCGCGGCGGCGTTCGTTGGCGATGTCGCCATCGATGATGGGCGTATTACCTCAGTGGGAGGAATGGCCGGAGCCGGGCGCGAAGAGATCGATGCAGCGGGACTGGTTGTCTCGCCTGGCTTCATCGACATTCACACTCACCTCGATGCCCAGATAGGCTGGGACCCGCTGCTGACGCCGGTCAGCTGGCACGGCGTCACCACCGTGCTGATGGGCAACTGCGGCGTGACTTTCGCACCCTGCAGGCTGGCCGACCGCGAGACCCTGGCTGGCATGATGGAGACGGTGGAGGACATCCCCCGTCAGGCGATCCTGTCCGGCCTTTCCTGGGACTGGGAAGGCTACGGCGGCTATCTCGATGCGATCGAGCGCCTCAACCCGGCGATTAACGTCGCCGGCCTGGTCGGCCACAGCGCGGTGCGGTTCTACGTGATGGGCGAGCGGGCGGTCGAGGAAGCGGCCACCGAAGACGAGAAGAAGCAGATGGCGGCAATCGTCGCGCAGTCGATCGACGACGGCGCCGTCGGTTTCTCCACCAACCGTTTCCCTGGCCACGTCCTGCCCGACGGTCGCTCGATCCCCGGCACCTTCGCCGAACATGACGAGGTCCTGCAGATCGCCCGCGAGGTCGGCTCGCGCGGCGCCCTGATGCAGAATGTCATGGATTTCCAGCGTCCCGAGATGGGCAACCACGAACTGCTGCGTCAGGAAGCCGTCGAAAAAGGTGGGCGGATTCTGTTCAGCTACACCATCGGGGGTTCGGATGCCGCCGGCCAGCGCGCCACGGCGTTCATGGAAAGCCTGATCGACGACGATCGCGACATAACCGCGGTGTCGGTCCCGCGCGGCACCGGCTTCGTGTTCGGCCTGCAGTCACGTCTGCCGGCCTACAACATCTGGGGCCAGAAGAAGTTCTTCGGTCCGACCTGGGAGTCGCTGGCGGCGATGAAATTCGCCGAGCGCCTCGCGGCGGTGCGCGATGGCGAGGTGCGCGAGAAACTGGTCGACGAGGCCAAGGCCGCCAACCAGGCCAAGCTTTACTGGCTGGAAGCCACCTATTGGCTCGGCGCTGGCGAGCGGCCGAACTATCTCGCGCCATCGGAAGACAACCTGCCGGCGCTGGCCGAACGCGCCGGCGAGCACTGGTCGGAAACGTTCCTGCGCCTGGCGCTGGAAACCGACGGCCGCTGCCTGTTCACCTGGCGGATGTTCAGCCGCAACCTGCCGGCGTTGCAGGACTGGCTGGGCCACGAGCGGGTGATTCCGGGGCTCAGTGACGCCGGCGCCCACGTCTCGCAAGTGATGGACAGCGGCGTGTCGAGCTTCATCCTGTCCTACTGGGTCAAGCAGAAGGGCCTGTACAGCCTCGAGGAAGGCGTGCGGCGGCTGACGTCGGCGCCGGCGCGGGTGATCGGGATAAAGGACCGGGGCGTATTGGCGCCGGGCATGCGCGCGGACGTCAATGTGTTCGACGCCGACGACGTGGGCGAGCAGTACCCGGAACTGGTGCACGATTTTCCAGGCGGCGCGCCGCGCTATATCCAGCGCTCGACCGGCTACCATGCGACCCTGGTCAACGGTCAGGTCGCGTTCCGCGACGGCGTGCACTCGGGCGCCCGCGCGGGACAGGTGCTGCGGCACCACGCATGAGGCGTGGCGCGGCGCTGACGGCGGCTGCATTCGCCGTCTGCATGCCCATGGCAGCCGCGGCGCAGGCCCCGCCGGTAACCGGCGGGGCGCTCGGACAGCTGATCGGCGACTGGGTGATCACCGGCGTCACCAGAGGCAAGCCGACGCAGACCGGCGCGCAAGTGCGCAGCGTTTTCGGCGGGGCATTTCTGGAGATGCACATCACCGATCCCGACAAGCACTCACCGTATGAGGCCAGGGTGTTCATCGGCGAGGACGCCCAGGGTGGCCTGATCGTGCACTGGCTGGACGGCACCGGCGGCGAAACATCGCGCACGGTCGGCGCCGGGACGGTCAAGGGCAACCATATCACCCTGAAATTCCCCTATCCAGGCGCTGAATTCCGCGACCACCTGGACTACGACCGCGTCACGGATCGCTGGCGTCTGGTGATCGACACGGGGCCGCCCAACCACGTCGAGGAATTCAGCAACTGGGCCTTTGATCGGGTCTCCAGCCCTTAGCCGGGCCCCTTTGCCGGCGAAGCGGACACTCCCTTGCCATCGTCGTTCCACTGCATGATCGGCTCGTCGGCATCCTTGAGGCCGGCCTGATCAAGAGCGTCGTGAAGCGTGCGGACAGCGACGTCCCCTGTCGTGAAAGTCAGCGTGAACGGTTGCGCCACCCTGCCCCCGTCGGCGACGAACCCCGGCGTCGGATTGACCCGCATCGCGTAACTCTGGTGTGCCGCGATCGTACAGAGCAGCAACGAGGTGCGGTGATCCGCGAGCAGGCGCGGCTGCGCCAGGCAATGGGGGAACGCGGAGCCATCCAGCGGTGCAAATGACCAGGCGTTCGGGGCCATCGACTGATCGAAGACGACCTTCACCACCAGTATTCCTGCGGGAACCTCGGTCTTGTCGTTGGGGAAGGTCGCGGACACTTTCGGGGCGGCGCCACCGACGATGACAAGCTCGGAGACCGGCGTGCCGGATTTGGCAGCGGCAGGCGTCGAAGGGGCCTGACTTGCAGCTACCTGGGCCAAGGCGCTGGAGAACGGCCCGAAAGACAGCGTCAGGGCCGCCAGTAGCGAAACGCCCGCGCGGCTCATGCTGCGCTGACCTGGGCGGGCGAACCCTCCCATGAGGTATCGGCCGGCAGGCGTTCGCCCTTCATGACCACGGAAAGTTCGCCAAGGCGGGAGCCGGATTCCATCACGGCATCATAGAGAACAATGGAAATGGTTCCCACCGACGCCCGGTCACCTACTTCGATAGCGCCCAACTTCATCACACGGTCCTCGAACAGATGCGTCTGCAGTCCGGACTCGCTGTTCAGCGCGACATCGTCGCCGATCGTCACCAGGTCGAACTCGGTGATATCGGTGGTGTCGGTGTAGACCCGCCGGCCGATCCTGCATCCGAGCAGCCGCAGGAAGACATTGATGTACGGCGTGCCATGCAGCGGCCCGAGCATCAGCGGCGCCATCAGCGTCTCATAGGTCGAAGTCACCAGTTCTGAGCGCCAGACGAACAGGCTCCAGAGTGGGGCGACTCTTGGGACGTATTTGCCGGCGACGATCCACTTCAGCGCAACGACGAACAGCGCCGCGGCAAGATTGAAGCAGATGTAGACCAGCGGGAAACCGGCCAGCAGCCACCAGAGACCATTCGGTAGCGCCATGATACCGGTCAGCACCGAAAGCATCAGTCCGAACAGCAGCAGGAAAACCGTCAATGCGAGCGTGACGCGGACGTACTCGATGGCCAGCCGGGTGGCGATCAGGGCCTTGGTCGGGCGGAAGCGGACCTTGTCATCGAAGGGCTCCGAGACCTGCCGATTGGGCAGGCGCAACGCCGGCGAACCAAACCATGTGGCGCCGCGCTCCATGTACTCGTCCTCCCGCTCGGGAGGTTTGGACAAGACACCTATCAGCACCTCGTCGGCAACCTGCGATCCGGTCGGCAGCAGCGCGGAATTGCCAATGAACGTACGCCGCCCGACCCGGGTCATGGCCAGCTTCAGGGTGCCCGGTTCCATGCGCGCGGCGCCGAAAGAGACACCATCGGCGATGAAGCTCTCCTCGCCGAACTCGATCAGGTCGTGGGACACGGCCGAGGCGCTGGAAATCTCCGACCGCGCGCCGACCTTGGCGCCCAGCAGCTTGTACCACGGTCGCACATAGAGCGTCGCGAAGATCGGGTGCAAAAGCTCCAGCGCCGTGCCGTTGAGATGCTCGGCGAGCCAGTAGCGCAGGTAAAATCCGCTCCAGATCGAATAGCGGCCGGCCTTGATCCTGCCGAGCAGCGACCACTTCACCGCGACTGTCAACGCGACCATCGCCAGTGTGTACGAAAGCGCGAGCAGCGGCGTGGATAAATAGTAGATCCACCCGTCAGTGCGGCCGCTGAGTTCGATCAGCGCAAGCAACCCTGGCGCAATCGGCAGCACTTCGGCGAGCGGCAGAAGGATCGCCACGACAAGCAATCCGGCGGTGACCGCCAGGCGGCGCGGGATCGAGCGAGGTGCAGGGTCGGTCTGGACGACATGTGACCCATTGGCGCGCGCGGGCGACCCCGTCCAGCGCTCTCCTCTGGGAATGCTCGATCCGGTCGGTAGCGCGGAGAGGTCATCGAGCGCCGCCCCTTCGCCGATCAAGCAGTTGCGCTCGACCACGGCCATATTGCCGACGAAGGCTGATCGTTCGAGCGTGACCCCGCCGATCCGCAAGAGGCCGCGCTCGACGCAGCAGGTTGAAAGCACTGCACCGTCACTGATGATCGCTTCGTCACCGATCGATACCAGATCCGGCGCATCCAGGCCGTCTATGCCCAGGAATACATCGCGGCCGACACGCGCGCCGAGCAGACGGAGGTAAATGTTGATCAGGGGCGTACCAGCCAGATAGCCGGTAGGCGCGAGCGCCGAGAACCGGCGAGCGAGCCACCAACGAAAATAGTAAGCTCCCCAAAGCGGGTATTCGCCAGCCTTGACGCGGCCGATGATCAACCATTTGATCGGTATCGAAATCGCCAGCATCACCGGCGGAATGGCAACGAACACGGCAGCGGCTGCTTCCAGCGCGGCGAGCGCTCCGCTGACGGGAGCCGTCCAGAAATAGGCGAGGTATGGCAGGATCCACTGCATGCCGCCGAACGCGAACAGCACGACGATCGATACGGTCTGGGCGGCGACACAAAGTGTACGTCGAAGCTGTGGAACCGGATGGAACGCCCTGTCTGACGAGGGCTCCTGCTGTCTGGGCGCGGCTTCAAGGCGCTGAGCCAGAGAGCGGATAGTCTGGGCCTGATAGACGTCCTGGATCGATATGTTCGCCAGCACGGGCAGGGACCGCGCGAGCGACACCATTCGCGCCGCCTTCAGTGAATGACCACCAAGGTCGTCGAAGAAGTTGTCGAGAACACAAACCGCCTGTGGCGCAAACACCATCGACCAGACGCTCAGCAGGTCCTCCTCGAGCGGGCCATTGGGCGGCTCGGTCGAGCGCTCCGCCCGCTGAAGGTCCTTCGGTGTTCCTAGCGCCTTACGATCGACCTTGCCCGACACCAGGGTCGGTAACGTATCCCTGACCTCGTAGAACTGCGGCTGCATGTAGACTGGCAGACGTCCCCGCACGACTTCGCGCAATCGGCCCAGATCTATATTCTCGCCACGGCGCGGCGCGATCGAGGCCACGAGAACCTCCTCGTCGTGATCATCGCGATGAAGCGCCACGGCCGCCTGCGCCACATTTTCGACGCTGCATAGAACCGACTCGATCTCGCTCAGCTCGACCCGATAGCCCCGGATCTTCACCTGACTGTCGATGCGCCCGAGGTATTCGATGTTGCACTGCGCATCGAGCCGGCAGAGATCGCCCGTGCGGTACACGAACTCCTTCTCTCCCCCGCTGCCGTAGAAATCCAGCGTGACGAAATTATCGGCATTGAGGTCGGGGCGATTGACATAGCCCGCGCCGACCCCGGGCCCGCCGATAACCAGTTCGCCATCCCCCCCCGGCTCCACGGGCATCATCGAGGAGCCGACGATCCATACCTTATAGCCCGGCAGCGGCCTGCCGATGGTGACCGGCTGATCGGGCCGAAGCTCAGCCCAGGTCGCCGTGACGGTGGCCTCAGTCGGACCATAGGTGTTGACCAGCCGCCTATTCGGCTTCCACCAGCGCTGCACCAGCGCTTGCGGGCAAGCCTCGCCGCCAAGATTGATCAACCGCAGGCTCGGTACATCGCGATCGACCACTGCCAGCAGCGAGGGCACGACGTGCCATACGGTGACGCCGATTTCGCTGAGAGTTCTGGCGACATCAGGTCCGGCCAGCGCCAGATCTTCGGTCGGACAGACCACCTCGGCCCCGGCGAACCATCCAGTCCACATAGTCTCAACCGACATGTCAAATGCAAGCGAGAAGCCTCCGTAGACGCTGTCCCCGGCTTCGATTCCCAGGATTGCGCTCTCGGCGCGGACGAAGTGGCACGCGTTGCGATGACGGATCATCGCCCCCTTGGGACTGCCGGTCGAACCGGAGGTGTAGATGATATAGGCCAGATCGTCGGACGATACGGCGGAAGCGAGGTCCAGCGGCGGAGCACCGGCGTGGACTGAAACCTCCGCTTCCACGGTATCGAAATCAATCAGCGTAACACCAGGCGCCAATGACTGGGTCGGGGTCACGCCCCTGGTCACCACCGCGCATGCACCGCTGTCCTGTGCGATCTGCGCGGTGCGGGCCGCCGGGCTGTTCCAGTCGACGGGAACATAAGCCGCGCCCACCTTCAGCACGCCCAGCAGGCAAGAATACTGGTCAAGTCCCCTGGGCAGGCAGATGACCACCCTATCGCCGAGGCTGACGTTCAGACCAATAAGATACCTGGCGAACTGATTGGCTCGGGCGTTGAGGTCCCGGTAGGTGAGAAATGAGGACCGGCCGACCTGAGGGTCTATGTCCGCCAGCCGCAGAGCAACGTTGTCTGGAAACTTCCGCGCCGTCTCCTCGAACAGGCCGTGGAGAACTTCGTTGGCCTTACCGGCGGACACAGGAAAGGGCGTCGCGCCAACCATTATCGGTGCGAATGGACTATCCTCTCGCTCCAACCCAACACTCACAGATTCAGACTTCCGACCCCGACACCGTCGAATGTTTGCCCTGGCATGCCGACTACGCGACCTTTTCTCACAAATTACTCCGGACTTAGACAGGCCATATGACGCAGGTGACCGAGACTATTTCAGAGGGCGGTGTGAATCCGCAAAGCAAAAACCGAAACCGGGCCGCGGTCGCGATTGTAGGCTGGATTCACCACAAGTTGATAGTCGAGCGTCACATGGGCATCATCTGAAAGGGCCCATTTGTAAAAACATTCCACGATCCGTTCCGAACCAGGATGGGGAAGCTTGCCGTCGCCGATCGCAAGTCCAGTCCCACCATGGTCAAGATATGAGATGAACGAGGGCGAGATTGTGTTCACCGCCCCCGCAAGCCCGACAACATCGTTGTCGCGGCCCCATTTGTCCCCACTCAACACCAGTCCGGCGCTGAACGATCGGTCGATATCGGCAAATTCGTAAGTCTGGACATGACCATCCGCAAAGCCCGCCCTCACAAACGCCCCCAGGCCGTCAGTCAGTTCCTGCTGCAAGTTCAGGCTGACGCCACCACGACTGCGGTATGTCCGCACGTTTGAGACATCCGGCGCCTCACCCAGCAACAGGCCGAGGCGTACCGCGGCCGCATAGTCTCCCATCTGGGCCCGACTATCGAAGCCAGTGATTTTCAAAGACCCTGCGCGGCCGCCGAACGAAAAGCGCCGCTCGGCTTCGGCGACCATCTGAAACTCTCCGAACGACGAATTGAGGCCGCCGTCTCCGCTCGCCGTCGTAAGGTCGAATACGCCAAACCGCAGCGCCCACGGACCCTCATAAAGTTCAGTGGCCGCACCATAGGTGTAGCCATTGTAGTCGCCCGCGAAATCGAACGAGCCGGCAATCAGGATCGAGCCGTTCATGAAGTCTTCCTGGGAGTCATGAGCGTAGTCGTTGGCGTCGAATATGTCGGCCACCGAAAACTTTCCCAGGGTCACCACAACACGGTTCGCGTCATGCGCGCCGCGAAGCTCATTCTCTTCGCCATCAACAGCCTCGGATTTGCCGCCGAGATTGAATGTCTGGGCGAGAAACAGCCTTTGAATACGAACATAGGCCGCCGACGATCCACCCCGAGGGGCTTCGGAATTCAGATAGCTGGCCACCCCCTTGGAATCGCTCAGCGCCAGACCCTGGCCGACCTCGGGATTGACCCAGACCTGGCCACCCTGCCAGGGACTGAATCCCGCGAAGAGGGTAGCGTTCATGGTCTCCCGTCCCCGCGGTGCGGGATCCAGGCTGTAGTCGCCAGCGTAGGGCGAGGAGAAACCGGCCAGCGCCTGCTCGACGACAGTAACCTGCCCGTGAAGCGCGTAATGCTGCGGCGAGGGCGTCGTTGTCGAGTCCGGTTCGGACTGCGCACGCGCTATCCCCGCGTGCGACAGGGCGATCGTGGCGGCAAGGACCACAGCCAATTCGGATCGGCGAGCAAACTGCATCGGATTCGCGCCCAAACTTTTCTCGCTGTCGTCGCGAATGCTCATCGCAAGGTCTCCTGTGTCACTTGAGAATACAAAGTCAACTCAGGCCGGCGGAATGGAATTCGTTCATTAAACGGCGCTTGAAGATTGGTCGCACATCTGGCGTATCATGGTCGCCCGCGGGCAATGGGCCCGCCGCGAGCATTTTCTCTGCCCGTTGTTTATGACAACAGTATGCCATGATCCGTCCAGACGAATCCCCACCGCCTCCGCCGTTCGGCGGATTTCATCCAGAGGCGCTCATCTTTCTGCGCGAACTTGCGGAGCGACAGGATCGCGCCTGGATGGCCGAAAACAAGGATCTCTATGAACGGTGTCTGCGCGAGCCGCTGGCGTCGCTTGTAGCCGCACTGTCGGACGGCCTCGCCGAAGCCGGCTCACCGCTGCGCGGAGATCCAAAGCGTTCACTGTTCCGCATCCATCGCGACACGCGCTTTTCGAAGGACAAACGGCCCTACAAGACCAATGTTGGCGCCACCTTGACCCGCGACGGGGCGAAGCTCTCCCCAGGCCTTCTCTATGTACACATTGATCCGGCGGGATCGTTCGCGGCCGCCGGCTTCTATCACCCGGAACCCACGGCCCTTGATCGCCTCCGTAAAGGCCTGGCCGAACGCCCCGACGAATGGCGCGGCGTCCGGGGGCGGCTCGCGGATGCCGGACTGGCGCTGGCGCGCGGCGAAGCTCTTGTGCGCCTACCCCGCGGTTTCGAGGCGGTTACCGATCCCGAGGCGATCGAGATTCTCAAACTCAGATCGTGGATCGTCAGCCAGCCTCTGAGTGAGGTGGACATTTCTGATAGCCGTCTCATTGAACGCGTTCTCACGTTCGCTTCGGCCGCGGAGCCCCTGCTGGAATTCGGCTGGGATGCCCTGGACGACTGAGCAGTTTGGCGAGCGCCATCGCATGGGCCCAGGATATTTGCAGGCGACTTTGAACCTTTGACCTCCCGCCCGGGATTCACCGAATGCCGCAAGCGCTTTGGGCCTTGCGAAAACGGAGAAGGCAACATGATCGTCTCGATATGGCGCGCAACCCGCGCGCTAGCGGCCGTGGGCGCGGGTTTGCTCGCCCTGCAGGCGCTTCCGGCTCAGGCGCAGAGCTACACCATCACCAATCTGGTGTCCGACGGTTCGGTTCCCGCCGCGACCATCGACCCGGGGCTCATCAACCCATGGGGCATTTCCTATGCGCCCGGAGGCAACCCGTTCTGGGTATCGGACAACAATTCGGGCCTCACGACTCTCTATAACGGTGCGGGAAACAAGATTCCCCTGAATGTCGCCATTCCCCCTCCGGCAGGCCACACCGGTCTGGGTACGCCGACAGGGCAGGTATTCAATATCGCCCCCCACGTTTTCCACGTCACCAGCGGCGGCAAGACCGCGCCGGCCCTGTTCCTGTTCTCGACGGAGGATGGCGTGATCGCCGGCTGGGCGCCGACGGTCAACTTTGGCAATGCGATAATCGCGGTCGACAATTCAAGCGAAGGCGCCGTCTACAAGGGCCTCGCGATCGGCGCCGTAGGCAACCAGTACTATCTGTACGCGGCCAATTTCCGGGCCGGTGACGTCGAGATGTTCAACGAGCATTACCACCTTGTGAAGACCTTCTCGGACCCGACCGTGCCGCACGGCTATGCGCCGTTCAACGTGCAGAACATCGGCGGCACGCTCTATGTCGCCTTTGCAAAGCAGGACGCTGCTAAACACGACGATGCCGCGGGTCCGGGACGAGGTTTTGTCGACACGTTTTCGCTGGACGGAACCTTCAAGCAACGGCTGGTCTCGCACGGCCCGCTGAACTCGCCATGGGGCCTGGCCATCGCTCCAGCCGGTTTCGGCGACTTCGCTGGCGACCTGCTGGTCGGCAATTTCGGCGACGGCTGGATCAATGCCTTTGACCCGAACACCGGAGCCTACAAAGGCGCACTGAAAGATGCTTCCACAGGTAATCCGATCGCGATCGGCGACCTGTGGGGTCTGATCGTCGGTGGCGGTGGATCGAGTGGAGATCCGAACACCATCTACTTCGCCGCAGGTGTGTCAGAAGAAGCGCACGGTCTGTTCGGCTCCATCGCACTCGCTCCGGGCGGCACGACCACGGTAAAGCCGGCCAGCCACTAATCCTCAACCGGTGGGGGGCCACCAGCCCACGGCGGACCGGCCGGTCCACCGTGGGTTTTTGTTTTGCCGATTTTCGACACTCGCCGCTTGCGATGGCTCCGACGTTTCGAAAGATAGAAGCGCCAACACGCGCCACTGGGCGCGGTGAAACAAACAAGGGAGAGAATACATGGTCGGAGCCAAATCCGCGGGATTGTCGCCTGCGCGGCTGGCGCGCCTCGATGAGGTCATGAAGCGGCGCTATGTCGACAGCGGCGATTTGCCCGGTCTGTTGACGATGATCTATCGCCGCGGCGAGCTCGCGCACGTGGGTATGTGCGGTCACATGGACCTCGAGCGCGGGACGCCGATGCGCGAAGACGCGATTTTCCGCATCTACTCGATGAGCAAGCCGATCACCGCCGTGGCGTTGATGATGTTGATCGAAGAGGGGCTGATCGGCCTCGACGACGACGTTCACACCTACATCCCGTCCTGGAAAAATCTCGGGGTGTATATGACCGGCGTGCCAACTCTTTTGGCCGGGTCCCCGCCCAGTTTCATCACCAACCGGCCGGAGCGCCGGATGAAGGTGATCGATCTGGCGACGCATACCTCGGGGCTTACCTATGGCTTCATGATGCGCACCAGCATCGACGCCGCCTATCGGAAGGCAAAGATCAACGACTTCCAGACCCCCGGTGGCCTCGAAGCCTTCATCGATCAGCTGTCGACGCTACCGTTGGAGTTCTCACCCGGCACGGCCTGGAACTATTCGGTGTCCATCGATGTGATGGGTTATCTCGTGGAGAAGCTTTCGGGGCAGACCTTCGGTGAGTTCCTGCGCACGCGCCTCTTCGAGCCGCTGGGCATGCGCGACACCGCGTTCTGGTGCCCGCCGGAAAAGCTGGATCGCTTCACGTCATGCTATCAGCCGAAGCCGGGCGGTGGCCTTCAGTTGCAGGACGACGGCCAGAAGAGCACCTATGCGCAGCCTCCAGCGCTGGAAGCCGGCGGCGGCGGGCTTGTTTCCACTGCCCATGATTACATGCGATTCTGCCGCATGATGCTGCACGGCGGAACGCTCGACGGAGTGCAGATACTGAGCCCGAAGACCGTCGAATTGTTCAGCCTAAATCACCTGCCCGATAACAAGGAGCTCGCTGATCTCGCTCCCCCCGGAATGTTCAGCGAAGCGGGCTATTCAGGGATCGGTTTCTCGCTCGGTTGCGGCGTCAATATCAACGTCGCGAAAACCCGTCTCCCTGGTTCGCTCGGTGAATATTTCTGGGGTGGCGCCGCGTCGACGGCCTTCTGGATAGATCCGAAGGAAGACCTCACGGTCGTCTTCATGACGCAGGTTATCGGAGCGGATGCACGTCTTACTTTGCGCAGGGACCTGCGAACCCTCGTCTATTCGGCGATGACGGAATCGTTCGCCTGAATTCGTCGTCCAATGATCATTGGACTATTCCACTGATCGGCGCCTAGACTGGCCTTTGCGCTGGTTTGGGGCCGGTCATGTTGCACGGTGGAGACGCCCGGGCGGGCGCGGCGGCCATGATTGGAGTCGCGCTCGTGCTCGCCCAGGGCCCGGCATCGGCTCAGTCAGGGGCGGACTATCGCATTGGTCCGCTCGACAGCCTCAACATCACCGTCTTTCAGGTAAAGGACCTGACGCTTGAAAAGGCGCAGGTAGACGCCGGCGGGCAGATCCGCCTGCCGCTGATCGGTGCGGTGACCGCAGGCGGCAGGACCGCGGCCGAACTTTCCGGGGATATCGCGCTGCGGCTCGGTGAAAACTATCTTCAGGCGCCGCAGGTATCCGTCGTGGTGTCGGAAGCCGTGAGCCAGAAGGTCAGCGTCGAGGGAGCGGTCAACGAAGCCGTGGTCTTCGAGTTGAAGGGGCGCACCGGCCTGATGGAGGCGGTCGCGCGAGCCAAGGGGGAATCGCGAACCGCCAATCCGCGACGTGTGGCGATCGTCCGCACTGTTGGTGGCGCGCCGAGAGCAGCCAGCTTCGATCTTGTGGCGATCCGCGCCGGAAAAGCGCGCGACCCGGAGGTCGTCGCGGGCGATACCGTGGTGGTCGACGGGTCGGCGATCAAGGGCCTATGGCGCGGGATCGTCGAGACGCTGCCGACCCTCATCGTCTTCTCGTACTTGTAGCCATGATGCCCGATCCGGCGATCCCGCATGGCGCCAAAGTCGACTGGTCGAACTATGCGACAGCGTTGAATAGAGGCCGCTGGATCATTCTGGGCGTCCTCGCGATAGCGCTGACGATTGGGGCGGCAATCATCGAGTTCGCACCGCGCGCCTACACATCGGAAACCACACTGGAAATCGAACGGGAGCCGCAGAAGGTGGCTGCCGTGGGGTCGGCGATTCCAGCGGACACCCTGTTTGGCGCCGATGAAACCGCCCAGACGCAATACGGTCTGCTGCACAGTCGCGGCCTTGCCGTGCGAGTCGGCCGGATGCTTGGCCTCGACCATCAAGCGGCTTTCGTCAGGGAATCGCCGGCTGGCGGCGGAAAGGAGGCAGGCATCCGGTTCCTGCGTGAGCATTTGCAGATAGCGCCACTGCGCGGCTCGCGCCTGGTTACGCTCCGCTTTACCGACTCCGACCCGATGATGTCGGCCAGGATTGCCGGCGCCTTCGCCACCGCCTTCATCGACCTCGCCCTCGAACGACGTCTGCAGGCGGCGGACTACGCGAGGGGCTTCCTGCAAAGCCAGCTGGTCGAGGCAAGAACCAGGCTGGAACTCAGCGAGCAGGGACTGGCCGGCTACGCGGCCAGCCAAGGTATCATACCGTTGCCTGGCGCCGCACCGGGCGTCGACGGAGCAAACGGGCGATCGCTCACCGCCGATAATCTCGAAGCTTTCAACACGGCATTGGCGGCGGCGCGTACCGACAGGATCGCCGCCGAGCAGCGCTGGCGCGCCGGTATCGCGGCCGGCGCCGCCGCGCCCGAGGTCCTCGCCAGCCCCACCGTCCAGCAGATCAGTCAGGATCGCGCGAAACTGGCGGCCGACTACCGGGACCGCCTCAGCATCTTCAAGCCGGAGTACCCGGACATGCGCCAGTTGAAGGCCCGCATGGATGAGACCGACCGTCAGCTGACCGGCGAGACAGCGACCATCCTGGTTTCGCTGCATGCGCGCTTCGCTGCCGCGCTCGGGGCGGAGCAGGTTCTCGCCGCGCAGGTCGCCGAGCTGAAGACCTCGCTGATCGATCTGCGACAGAGGAGCATCCGCTATACGATCCTGCAGCGCGAGGTCGAAACCAACCGTATTCTCTATGACGGCCTGCTGCAGCGGTTCAGGGATGTCGGCGTCGCCGGCGGCGTCATCGCCGACAATATCACCATCATCGACCCGGCGACGCCGCCCGACAAGCCTTCGTCGCCCCGGCCGCTGCTGGTGCTCCTGCTGTCGGCGATGGCGGGTCTGGCGGTCGGCGTCGGCACGGCACTGGCGCGGGAGCGGCGGCGTTACTAGATTCAGATGACCGTCATGCGTGACGATTTGGAGGGTGAGCGACTTGCAACAGATTTTTCGCCGACTTCGGAGTCTGGCCCTGGTTTTGATCGTACCGGCAGGACTGGCAGGCTGCGGCATCAACGCCATCCCGACCAAGCAGGAGCTCGCCAAGGCCAAGTGGGCCGACGTGCAGAGCGACTACCAGCGTCGCTCCGACCTGATTCCCAATCTCGTCGCCACGGTGAAGGGCTACGCCGCCCAGGAGAAGAGCACGCTGGTGGAGGTGACACAGGCCCGCGCCAGCGCGACACAAGTAAAGGTCGATGCCTCAACGCTGACCAATCCGGCCGCTTTCGCACAATATGAGCAAGCGCAGGATCGGCTTTCGGGCGTACTCGGCCGGCTGATGATGATCCAGGAAAAGTATCCGGACCTGAAGTCCAACGAAAACTTCATGGCGCTGCAGTCACAGCTGGAAGGTACTGAGAACCGCATTACAGTTGCTCGTAATGATTACAATGAGGCAGTCCGTGACTACAACACGACGCTGCGCACATTCCCGACAATGTTCTGGGCGGGCACGCTCTATCATAATGAAAAACCGATGAACATGTTCTCGGCAACCGCGGCGGCGCAATCCGCTCCGGTGGTCAGTTTCGACCAGGCGCCCTCAAGCGCTCCGGGCGCCGCGCCCGGCGCGCCGCCACCCTCCAGTCCGGCTTCGTGATGGGCCGGATCGCAGCCTTCCTGACGCTGCTGTTCCTGCTGGTCGTCGGTGCGCCCTCGCTCGCCGCACCGACCTTCCCGCCACTGACCGGCCGGGTGGTAGACGATGGTCATGTACTGAGCCCGCAGATTCAGGCCGACCTTACCGCCAAGCTTGCGGCACTGGAGCAGAAGACCAGCCGCCAGCTGGTTGTCGTCACCCTGCCCAGCCTCGGCGGCGACGAGATCGAGGACTACGGTTACAAGCTGCTGCGCAACTGGGGCATTGGCCAGAAGGCGACCAACAACGGCGCCCTGTTCATCATCGTGCCGAGCGAGCACAAGGTGCGCATTGAGGTCGGCTACGGCCTTGAAGCCACCCTTACCGACGCGCTTTCCAGCGTCATCCTGCAGCGCGCGGTGCTGCCGAAGTTCCGCACCGGCGACGTCCAGGGCGGCATCGTTGACGGCACGGATGCGCTGATCGCCCAACTCGGTCTCGACACATCGACGGCGGAAGCCAACGCCGCGCAGGCCGCGCAGCAGGCGCAGAAACCAGTCCGTCATGGCAGCCCGCTGGGCGCGATCTTTCCGCTGATCGTGATGTTCTTCATCTTTTCATCTGTGTTTGGACGACGGCGTTATGGCGGCGGAAGCGGTCTCGGCTGGCTATTGCCGATGATGATTCTCGGCGGCTCGCGTGGCGGCGGCTGGGGCGGTGGCTACTCCGGTGGAGGAGGCTTCGGCGGAGGCGGCGGCTTTGGCGGCGGCGGTGGATCCGGCGGTGGCGGCGGCGCCTCGGGAGGCTGGTAAAGTGCTCACAAAACTGGACAAGGATCGCATCTCCCAGGCCATCGAGGCGGCTGAGGTGGGCACTTCCGGAGAGGTCGTCTGCGCGCTGACCGGCGAGGTTTCCCATTACCGCGAAGTTCCGCTGGCCTGGGCCGCGGCCATCGCGCTGGCGGTTCCCCCGCTGGCGCTGGCGCTCGGACTGCGGCCGCTGGCGATCGCGGGGCAGGCCGGGTTCTGGCTAGCGTCGCAGGGCGCGGCGCTGGAAACCAACCTGGCGATCACGCTTGGCCTCTACACTCTGGCCCAGCTAGTGTTGTTCATGGTGATTGCGTTGGTCGTCCACATTAAGCCGGTGAGAAGGCTGCTGACGCCGGCGACGCTGAAGCGACACCGCGTCGACCGCGCCGCCCGGCGTCATTTCGCCGCGCTAGGGGCGCAGGCGCGCGGGAGCGAAACCGGTGTGCTGATATTTGTCGCCGTCGACGATCGGCAGGTCCGCATCCTCGCCGCGCCAAGCCTGCACCAGAAGACCGATGAAGCCGCCTGGAGCAAGGCCGCCAACGCGATCGGCGCGTCGATGAAGGCAGGGCACGACCCGACCGCCGGTATCGTCGAGGCTATCGAAATCTGCGGCGCGGCGCTCAAGGCGCATTTTCCAGCCGCCGGGAATCAGCCTCACGTGTTTTCAAACAAACCCATGGAAGTCTGACAAGACGACGGCGGAAAACAGCGGTGGTCGGCGGATGGCCGTGGCACATGTGCAACCTTGTCGAGACATCGAGATTGGCCTCCACAACAGTGACGACCACTTCGGTCTGGGCTGAACGGAAGCCCGCCCTGATCGCGGTCATTGATGCCACAGGGACGCGAGCTTTTGGCGCGCTCCGTGCCAATTCAGCCCGAATGGTCCGGCTGTTTCGCGAACGGGGATTTCGGGCCCATCAACTGGCGTCTCGCGGCCAGCTAGATCGAGTACATCATCGACGATCGCAACGCGAAAGGGCCAATTAGCCGCTGTGTTGTCGACCAATTCCGGGAACCACCGTGAACCGGTGTTGGCAGGGTTGTCGAGAATTTTACAAAACCGAGCGAGACAAGGCTGCGCCGAACCTATCTCATGGCGCTGTGCGTATTTGGAGGACAGTCAATTCATTAAATGTGTTTCAGGCCACGTTCGTGACCGCGACATTCTGCCGCAATGAATGTACCGGCGAAGACGCAAAATATTATTTACGAAAAGGTGACTGATTCGAACGGTTCAAGTCTGTAGTATGCCGACTATGAAATTGATATATTTGACAAATTGGGCGGGCGCGCGGCAGTCGTCGGTCGCCGCTTCTGGCTACGGTTGTCAGGGTCGGAGCCACACTGAACGCCGCTCGGCCTTGCGTCTTGCGAGGATTTACGCTGGCGTGGCTCCCATACTGTAAAAATACCTATTGGTGGAAATCACGAATTCACCCTAGGGTCGAGCCAGCGCTTGATGGAAGTTTATGAGCACAGGGGATTACTCACATGAAGAAATTAACGTCTTGTTTGGCAACAGCTTTGTTAGTGACAGGTTTCGCCTTCAGCGTACACGCGGCAACAGCGACCGCACCTTTGGCGGTGACCGCTGGAATTACTGATGTGTGTTCCGTTAATACAGTGACACTCGCGTTTGGCGAGGTATCTTTAACTGGTCCGACCAGCAGCAATGGCACCGTCAATGTAACTTGCACCAGTGGTGGAGCATATACGGTCAGCCTGGACAATGGTCTGCATGCCACCGGCGCGCAGCGAAATCTTTCCAGCAGCTCCAACAGCAATGTACTAGCTTACAATGTCTATTCTGATTCGGCTCGATCGGTTCCGTGGAATTCGACTGCGCCCAATGTAGTGACTGGTACCGGAACGGGAACAGTACAGCCACTGACGGTCTACGGTCAGATCCCAGCTGGCCAGACAATCGTCGTCGGCGCCTACCTTGATACCATTCAAGTCACCGTGACTTATTGATCGTCGCAGTACAGAATCAGGAAACGACGTCATGAAGAAATATTTTGTCGGCGCAACTGCTCTAGCTTGCGCCCTTAGTTCTGGATCGGCATGGGCTTCTACCCAGACGGCATCTCTGCCGGTAACGGCAACAATCAGTAACGTCTGTTCGGTCAATACATTGCCCTTGGCGTTTGGTCAGGTCGCGGTGTCCGGAGTCACAAACGGCACCGGCACAATCAATGTAACCTGCACCAGCGGCGGTACTTTCGACATCAGCCTTGATATCGGCCAGAATCCTTTGGGGGCGCAGCGCCGGGTCGTCTCGAACACACCTGTTGCCGGAAGTTTTCTTAACTACAATATTTACACAGACTCCGGGCGGACAAACCCATGGGGGACTTCGCCAGTCAATGGGGTCAACGGGACGGGCACGGGTTCCGTGATCGGTTATACTGTCTATGGGCAGATTCCGGGTGGACAACCGATCGTCGTAGGCAATTACGCGGACACCGTCACCGTCACCGTCACTTACTAGATTCGGTGTCGGTCCTACGTTCGAGGCTGGCCATCTTCGTGAACGGCTTCGCCCGTATTGCCGTCGCCGTCGCCCTTGGGCTCATCGCGGTGGGAAATGCGCGCGCGGCCTACTTGGAAGTATCGCCGGTAATAGTTGAACTCGGGGCCAAACAATCGACGACGACGATCACGGTCGCCAATCGCAGCGACACGCCAACAGCGGTGCAGTTGAGGGTCTATCGATGGTCGCAGTCGGAAGATCAGGACGTTCTTGAACCGACAGACGAGGTTGTTGTTTCGCCGCCTATCTTTACCAGCACTCCTGGTCAAACCCAGACGATTCGTCTCTTGTTGAGGGGCGGATCCACCTCCGCGGAACGTAATTTCCGCCTGCTGATCAACGAGGTGCCCGCCCCAGTTGGCCCCGGGCGGCATGTGGTAATGGCGCTCCGGCTGTCCATTCCGATCTTCTCGCCGCCAACCGCCAGTGGCGCGGAAGGTCCGATGGAACCGATGCTCCGATGGGAGGCCCATAGGGAGGGCGCGCGGGACATTGTACTTACCGCCAGGAACAACGGGTTGGTCTACGCGCGCCTCGGCGCAATCGCGGTCAGCCTGCCAGATGGGACACAGTTGCACGCCTCTCCCCAGGGCGGAAATGGCTATGTTCTGCCAGGCGCGGTTCGCCATTGGCTGATCAAGGATGCTGGCGCCAGGGTTTCCAGCCCACTCCAGTTAAACCTGTCGGTCCAATCGGGAAAAAACGATCTCAAGCTGATACCCTTGACGTGATGCCATGTCGGCGCGGCGACGGCTGACCGCGGCCCTGTTGTTCTTGATCGCCCTGCCGACAGGGCAGGCCCGCGCGGCCGATCGCCAGATGGTGCTTGAACTCAACCTCAATGGCCGAGCCACGGGCAGGATCGGTGAGTTTATCGAGCGTGGTGGCGAAATCTACGCCAGGCGGTCCGACCTTATCGACTTGGGATTCGCCGTCCCGCCCGTCACTACCCCAGACGACATGGTCGACCTGAGGGTCCTCCCGGGCGTCAACGCCACCGTCGATGAGGCACATCAGGCCTTGCTGGTCACCGCGCCGCTGACGGCCCTGGCGCCGACATCGCTGCAGGGTCAAACCGCGGGTGAGCTTGCGCCGATCACCCCGGCTCGCTTTGGAGCCGTGCTCAACTACGATGCTTCGGTAACATATGATGGAACGCATACGACCGGCGGCGCGCTTATGGACATGCGCGTATTCGGCCGGTTCGGCGCGGTCCTGACGTCAGGTTTGATAAATTTCGCGCCGACGGGTGAACAGCGGTCGTTCCTTCGCCTGGAGAGCACTTACCAAATCTACGACACGGGTGCGGACCGGGTCTGGCGTGCGGGCGACATACTGACCGGCGCGTTGTCATGGAGTCGCGCCGTGCGCCTCGGCGGCGGCCAGGTCGCGAGTGACTTCTCCGTTCGCCCCGACCTGGTGACCTATCCATTGCCGAATATAAGCGCCCAGGCTGCCGTACCCTCAACCGTTGCGATCGTCGTCGACGGAGTGCGTCAGTTCGACGGCGCCGTACCACCAGGCCCGTTTCAGTTTCGAGCCCTTCCGGTGGTGACTGGCGCGGGTGAGGTCGCCGTCACCATCGTCGATGCGTTAGGCAGGCAGACGGTCGTCACGCTTCCTTTCTATGCAAGCGCCACCCTGCTGAAGCCAGGACTGGCAAGCTATTCCTTCGAAGCAGGGTCGGTTCGGCGAAATTTCGGAGAAATCAGCAACGACTACAACGGCTGGGCAGCGTCGGGTTCTCTTCGCTACGGCCTATCGGACAGGCTGACACTTGAGGGCCACGCTGAAGCCGGAAATGGCCTTGGATTGCTCGGTATCGGTGGCGACCTGCAAATCGGGACACTCGGGGTCGTGAGCGCGGCGCTGGCGGGCAGCCTCGATCGCGGCGGAAGGGTCGACACAGTCCCGGCGCCGTCGACCGGAGCGCTCGTATCACTGGGCTTCCAGCACCAGTCCACCGATTTCAGTATCGCGGTATCAGCCAGCGCAACGACCGCAGGATATCGGGACGTGGCCGCAATCAATGGAACCGCGGCGCCGCGCGCGACCCTTACAGCTAGCGCAAGCCATCTGCTGGGCGCTTTTGGCGACATTGGCGTCGCGTACACTTACCAGATACAACGCGCCACATTTGGTCCCGCGACTGGAAGTACTGCGATCGGTTTCCAACAGGGGCCCTATCTCTCCGCCCCGGATCTCGATATCGTCACCGCCAGTTATAGCGCAACTGTCGCCCATCGCTTTTCGATGAATCTAAGCGCCTTCGGAGATCTGGGCGCCTCTCACAACTATGGCGTCCAACTTGGCTTCAGCATTCATTTCGGCTCCAACACTTCTGCAATGGTCGGGGCGGCGGTGGACCAGGGTGGCGCGGCTTCGCTTTTGGAGGTCGATAAGCCGGCCCTGCGTGAGGGCCAGTTTGGATTTCGCGTCGAAGACAATGAAGGCGAGGCGTCACGTCGCGCTCTGGAAGGCGAATACCTCGGCCGCTGGGGCAAGGCCAGCGTCGCGCTTGAGGACTCGCCAAGCGGCGTCGTTGGCCGCGCTGGCTTGCGCGGCGCGCTCGCCTTTGTGGACGGCGGCCTGTTTGGCAGCGATACAATCAACGACAGCTTTGCCGTGGTCTCCACCGGAGGTGTGGGCGGCGTTCCCGTCCTCTACGAAAACCGACCCTTCGGCACAACCGATGCCGGAGGCCACCTGCTGATCCCCTCACTACGGGCGTTCGAGAACAACAAGGTCGAGATTGATGCTACCCAACTGCCTGTCGATCTCTCAGTCGGCGAAGTCGTTCATCTCATTCGTCCTGAAAGCCGTGCGGGCGTCGTCATCGACTTCGGCGTCCATAAATCGCATGGAGCGTTGGTGATTCTCACACTGCCTGATGGTCATCCTGTGTCTCTGGGTTCCATCGCCCATGTGCAGGGCGAGGAGCCCGTGCCGATTGGATATGATGGCCAAGTCTACCTGACAGGACTGAAGCGATTGAACCAGGTGCGGGTCGAACTAGCCGAGGGAGGCGCCTGCTCCGTCTCGGTGGAGTATCTGCCGAGTAAAGGCGATATTCCCCGCATCGGGCCACTCCTTTGTCGATGAGGCTTGCGCCTGCATTCTTCGCGAGCATGGTGACTCTTGCCGCCACGGCGCTTGGGCAGTCGAGGGCCGACGCGGCCGAGAGCGCCCATTGTAGCCTTACGTCGACCGGTCTGAACTTTGGCAACTATGTTCCAAGCGAACCCAATCCAATCGATATCACCGCCGCCTTGCAGATCGTCTGCACCACGACTTCACCTACCCCGGTCTGGGTCAACGTTTCAGTCGCCCTCTCTGGCGGTTCGGGACCCGTCGCGGCCCGTCGATTTAGCGAGGGCCTGCGCTATCAGCTCTTCGTCGATCCCGCGCGCACGATAGTCTGGGGCGACCTGACCGGCGCGGTCGGCGCCGTCCCCATCAACGGGGTTATCAGCCGGGAACGGGAATTGCGGATCGTCGTCCCGATCTACGGCCGCCTGCTTGCGCGGCAATCCAGGGCAAGAGTGGGGCGGTTCGTGGATGTAGTCACCGCAACCATCAACTATTAGACGAAATAATAAGCGGAGCCTGCTGGCGGGGGGCATCCAGCTGGAGAGACCGTTCCCCTCAATTGCCCTCGGGGGTGAAACCGCCAGGCTTGGCGGGCTTGATGATCATTGATGTCAGCCTGAGTGCAAACTCGCCAGGTTCTTCGCCTTTGACCATTTCGACTTCTCCCCGGATCAACGCTGCGAAAAAGTCGCGCCCACCACGGACGATTATCGAGGGGACTCAGCGCGCCGCACAGGCCACGCCGCGGGCGTCGTCCAGCGTGGTCGCGCAGACGTCAAACATCAGGCAGCTATCATCCAGGACCACGAGCTGATTGCGGGCCGGAATGCGGGCGGCAGCGTCGGTGGCCGACCCGGCTCGCGGCGTGGCGTAGTCAATGCTGGCGTATGCGGACGACCTTACGACAAAGGAGGTCGGGACATCGTCATCTCGCTGATCCGGCTCGGCATGATCCGAGAGCGCTACTCGGACCCACGAAAACGGCATATCTGAAAGCAGTGGGGCCCTCACTTCTCCTACTGGGAGAAGCATCCGCGAAGCACGGGATGAGGGCGCTACCGCTCTCGGCGGGCTATCGACGGAAGGGGCGGCGCGCCTTTGTGGCGGGCGCTTCCATATCCGGCACTCCCAACTTCGCCGAGCCTACGGAGGAAACGCCGCGCCACTTCCTGCAAAGGGAGAAGTGATGCGAGCCTCAGACAACCTCGTAGAACTTACCCTTCCATGTGTGGCAGGCGAGGTCGATCGTTCCTTCGGCGATGATGTTGTCGCCGTCGTTGAAGCGAATGGTGGCGTCGGTGCGCCAGATATTGACACCGATCGATTCATATACACCTGTTGATATGCCGCTGAACCGTTCACCAGCGTCGTTGTAGACGACGCTGTAATAGGTGAAGGTTCCCCTGTCTGCGCCGACCATCATGGCGGTGCCGATAACCGTTCCGTATCCAGTGGCGGATCCTTCCCAGTTACTCTCCAGGACCACACTGCCCGACAGCCCCGGCTTCACGGTGACCGTGGTCATCCGAAGCGAATAGTCGCCGAGTTCATTACCCTTCGCCATCGCGTCTCCCTCTCGCTCTAGTTCTCCGAGCTACGGCGGGACAACACTTCGTCCCACATTGTGGCCTGTTGATACGAAGGTATCGTGCGCGCCGCCTCACGCGGCCGCCCTCTCACCACCACGACCGCCCTCCAGGGCGGTCATGCAGATATCGTAGATCATGGTGCGCATACGGGGATCGGCCAGGGCCGCCGGTGCATTTCGCGCCAGGATTCGGGCGGCAGCATCGGTGGCGTCGATCGCCATCGCCAGGCGCGCTGTTGTCAGATCGTGGAATTTCCAGGCGCCGCGGGGGCCCGCTTCGCTCACCGCCTTGGCGATGATCCAGGCGGTTTCGCTGGTGAAACTGCCGCCGTGGATGGCGAACTGCTCGGCGACCTTGGGCGAAACATTCGCGTGCGTGTTGGTATTGATGATGAACTCAGTCACCGCCCGACCGAGCTCGCGCACGTCGGCGATCGACTGTGAGACGATCAGCGAAAGGAAATGCTGGTGCTCGAGCGCCAGCACCCGCAGCACACAGGTGCGGATCAGGTCGTCGATAGTGGGGAAATAGCTCTGCACGGTGCGCAGGCTCATGTGGGCGCGCTCCGCAACCTGACCCAGCGCGGCATTGTCCAGGTTGGATTCGCGCAGCAACAGCAGTTCGGCGGCATAGAGCAGTTCCGACAAGGCTTCCGCCTCAAGAATTGGCAGGTCGACGGGCAGAGCCAGCGCCATGATCGCCTCCATGGCCTCGCCCAGCACGCCTTCGATGGGCCTGACCTTGGGCCCCAGCACGGTACGCGGTTCAAAGGCCTGCAGGGCGTGGAAGACCATCCCACGTTCGGTTTCAGTCAGTCCCTCGCCCTTGTTAAGCAGCTTCAGGGGGTGATCCTCATAGACCCGCGTTTCGATCGGGATGTCCTGAACGGCCCTGACGTGGCCGTGACGCGGGTCGAGCTGGATTCGTTTGAACAGGGCGCCGACCGCGACCGGCGGCCCCTCGATCACCTGAATGAACTTGTCACCAAGCGTGAACAGCATTCCTGTAATACCGGCGGCCTTATTGCGGCTCCGGGATGTTTCGACCAAATCAGCAAGCTGCGCGTCGGAAATCGGGTCCGCCATCTCGCTTACGTAGTTTATCGTACGCAACATATCGCGCCCCCCAAAGGCGGAGATAAATGCAACAGATCGAAGAGGCTATGCCGATTTCTGAAAAACGCAACGCCGAATATCAAACGACTGCCTAATCCCTCAGACGTTTTTGACGCCCGTTTATCTCAAATTGTAACGCGCAAGAGATCGTCGCCGGAAATATTGGCGCGTTGCATCCTGTCGTTAAGCATCGCGTCGAACCAGATGCGTTCGACACCGCCCGAATCCTTGTCCAAGCCCCACCACCCGCCGTGGTCGACGATTCGCCCGAGGCCTTCGACAACCAGCGCGTCACCCCGCACCAGAAACTCACCGCCACCGATCCAGGGATCGCGGTTGAGATAGGCGCCGGCGTAGTGGCGCAGGGCCTCGGCGGCCGACGGTGGAGCGCGAAATGTGTCGCGACCGTAGAAGGTCTCGCCCCACCAGTAGCCGACGACCTTTCCATTGTCGCGCACGGCATCAAGTCCATGGCGCGCAAGGACTGGGTGGTCGGTGACGAGGCGATCGGGCCCCCCGGGGAAAAACCGCCCGAGACCGCCGGAAAGACTGATGGTCGCCCCCCAATTTCCCTCGTTGAGGACCATCTCGCCTTGGTCGCCGACAAAGCGGCCAAGGAACGGCAAGGTGTCCTTCAGATAAAGCGGGGCCAGGGGATCGGGTGCGGCGGGCAATGGCGCCCCGGCGCGGATCGCTCGAAGCAGGCGGATAGCATAGGCCGTGGTCTGGCGCGGACGATATTCGTCATTGCGGGCATTGACGCTGGCGAAGCAGCCGACACCGGCCGCGGTGTCGGCATGGAACGACGAGGAAAAGCTGATCATGCCGCCGGTGTGGTGCAGGGCGGGAGCGTCATCGACCTTGGCTACCGCGACGCCGCAAGCATAGTGCCCGTCATGGCCGAACTGCGGAGCGGCGATGACCGGCGCGATAAACCGATGGGCCGAGGCGTTTGACAGCACGGGATATCCCTCGCCTCGCCCGATGCGCATCAGAGCTCGCAGATAGACTGCCATCTGCGCGCTGGTCGCGCCGATCGAGCCCGCTGGGGTATCCTCCTCATCCCAGGAGGCGGACTCCAGTCGCGCGCCCGGCAGTGATGCGGTGACGGTGCGGTCCCAGGGCCAGTAGCCAACAGCAAACTCCGACCGCCGAGCCTGAGAAATTGTGCCTCTGACATCGGCGATGCCCAGTTTCCCGCGGACATATTTTTTCACCGCGACCTGGTGCGGCAGCCCGGTCACACGCTCGATGACCCGGCCGACCAAAGTGTAGCCGGTGTTGCTGTAGGAGAACCGCGAACCCGGCGTGAAGCCACACCACAGCCGCCCATCGCCGCCACGGGGAAAGATCGGCGCGTCCGCCGGCAGTCCCCCGGTATGGCTGAGCAGTTGCGCGAGCGTGATGGGCTCGGGTGGCAGGGCCGCGTCGGGCAGATAGCGTGCGACAGGAGCGTCGATGTCGACGCGTCCCTCGTCGGCCAGGGCCAGCAAGGTCAGGGCGATGAAGGACTTGCTGATCGATCCGATCTGGAAATAGTGCCCGGGGGTGACCGGGATGCGCCGGTCAACGTCAGCCCAGCCGAGCGCAAGCACCGCGGTAAAGCCATCCAGATCGGTGACGCTGAGCGTCATTCCAGGGAGGCCCCAGGCAACCAGTTCGGCGAGCGCGTAGTCTCGCAACGCAGCCAGCGCGGGGCCGTATTCATGGCCCGCGCCAGGGGAGAGAATCTGGAAATCACCGTCAGGCAGGCCTGGCGCAGATGCGGACGGCGCGGCGTTGGAGCCCACTGCAAACGAAAGGCCAGTCAGCGCCGCGGACGCGCCGATCCATCCCCGCCTGGTAAGTCGCATGGTCAGCCCCGTGGTTGCGTATCGCGTCGACCTTAAGGTGGTTCATCGGTGGGGAGAAGGTAGGCTACCCGGCGAGATTGGCGACTGCATCAATCACCGCCTCCGGCCTCTCGATCGCTACGACGTGGCCGCAATCGGGGACAATCCGCAGGGTTGAGCCCTTGATGGCCGCCTGGAAGGCCTCGCCATAGACGGGCGGGTAGAGGCGATCGTTGGCGCCCCAGATAATCGAGGTACGGGCGGTGATGCGGTAGAGACGCTGGGCGAGGCCGCGTTCCGGGACTGGAAAGAGCAGCTTGCCGGCCATGCCGAGCTGGCGGGCGCTGCGGATCAGATAATCCTGCAGGAAGATGGGGTCATCGAGCTGCAGGCCGGAGGTCAACAGGCGGGTTCCCGCCTCGACGTCATGGAACATCATCGCCGGCAGTTCATACGGGAGCAGAGTGAAGAGATCCGGGACCGGATGATCGTCGAGCCACAGGCCGGCGGGGGCGATCAGCACCAGGCGTGTAACATCGTTCGGCGCGATCGCAGCCATCTCCGCGGCAATCATGCCGCCCATGGCGTCGCCGACGATGATCGGGTCGCCGAGGCCGAAACTCTTGACCAGGTCCCAGCCGAACAGGGTGTAGTCGAGCATGTCGCGCAGCTCGGTGCAGTCTTCCGTTCCGCCGTAACCGGGTAGAAAAGGCGCGAATACATGGTGGGTCATCGCCAGGGCGTTCAGCAGCGGGTCCTCGGCGGAAATCAGCCCGCCGGCGCCATGGATGAATAGCAGCGGTTCTCCGGCGCCGCCCTCCAGGTAGGCCACTGGAGCATGCCGCGTCGCCAGCGTTTTCAGTTCAAGCATTATGGCGGCCTCAGACGGTTTCGCGGGCATGAGCGGGGCTGTAGGGCGTCGGCAGCGTTCCGGGCTCCGCGCGTCTGGCCAACGGATGGCACCAGAACCTGTCGTCGCCCTCGCACTCGGGCAGCAGGCCGCGCAGTTTCGGCATCACCTTCTCCGCGAACAGCTTCGTCGAGTACATGCACTTGGCCGCCGGCATGTTGCCGACGTGCATGAGGCAGAAGATGTTGCCGACATTCAGCCCCTTGATCAGGTCCTCCATCCGCTCCCGGACGGTCTCCGGCGAACC
>JANXTX010000212.1 GCA_025352165.1 Caulobacteraceae bacterium
CAACCCGAGTGCTACAACCCGACCGAAGACATGGTCGTGCTGATCGACGAGGGCCATCGCAGCCAGGGCGGCGAGAACCACGAGCGCATGCGCAAGGCGCTGCCGAACGCCGGCTACATCGCCTTCACCGGCACGCCGCTGCTCAAGGACGACAAGACCGCGGGCAAGTTTGGCCGCATCGTCCACGCCTACACCATGCGCGACGCCGTCGCCGACGGCGCGGTCACCCCGCTGCTCTATGAAGAGCGTCGGCCAGTGCTGGATATCAACGACGCCGCCATCGACAACTGGTTCGACAAGATCACCCTGGGCCTGTCCGACAAGCAGCGCAGCGACCTGAAAGCCAAGTACGGCAAGAAGGGTCCGGTCTACGGCTCGGGCAACCGCATCGACCTGATCGCCTGGGATATCGCCGTTCATTTCAACAGCAATTTCAAGGACCTCGATCTCGGCCTCAAAGGGCAGGTCGCCACCGACAGCAAGCTCTCGGCCATCCGCTACAAGAAGGCGCTCGACGCCACCGGCCTCGTCACCAGCGCCGTCGTCATCTCGCCACCCGACACCCGCGAAGGCCACGAGGATGTCGACGAGTCGGAACTGCCGGAGGTCCAGCAGTGGTGGAAAGACAATGTCCGAGGCGATCCCGAAGAGCGGGAGCGCCAGGTCATCGAGGATTTCTCCACCGAGGGCGCGCCTGACCTGTTGATCGTCGTCGACAAGCTGCTGACCGGCTTCGACGAGCCGCGCAACGCCGTGCTCTATATCGACAAGCCGCTGAAGCAGCACAACCTGATCCAGGCCATCGCCCGGGTGAACCGCCTGCACGACCAGAAGAAGTTCGGCTTTCTGGTCGACTATCGCGGCATCCTGGTCGAGTTGGACGCCGCCCTCACTGAATACCAGGACCTCGCCGAGCGGACCCAGGGCGGCTTCGATATCGACGACATCGACGGCCTCTATGCCAACGTCAGCACCGAATACAAAAAGCTGCCGGCCCTGCATGACGCCCTCTGGACGATCTTCGATGGCGTGCGAAATCGCGCCGACATCGAACAATACCGGCAGATTCTGGTGCCCCGCTATTCCAGCGACGGATCAGATGAACCCGTCGATCTCAACCAGAAGGTCCGCGAGGACTTCTACGAAGCCCTGACCAACTTCGGTCTCTGCCTGCGCACAGCGCTCGGCTCGCGCTCCTTCTTCGAGGACGGCGCCTTCTCCGAGGCGCAGATCGCGACCTACAAAAAGGACCTCAGGTTCTTCTCCGAGCTGCGCCGGACCTCAAAGCAGGACGCACAGGAGACCGTCGACTTCAGTGTCTACGAAGGCCAGATCCGCAAGCTCGTCGACCGCTATGTCATCGGTGAGAACATAGCCGCCGACGGGACGCTTCTGATCGTCACCGAAATGGCGAAGGAGATCCCGCCCGAGGCGTGGAGCGAGGAGAAGACGCGCAACGAAACCGACATCATCCGCACCCGCCTGACCCGCACCATCGAGCAGGAGCTGGCCGATGATCCCTACGCCCGCCGCCACTTTTCCGAACTGCTGAAAGAGGCCATCGCCGAAGCCGCGTCCCTCTTCGACCATCCCCGCAAGCGGTACGCGCTCTTCAAGGACATAGAAGACAAGATCGCCGTTGGCGCGGTCGACGGCACGCCCGCCACGCTCGCCGGCAATCGGCACGCATCCGCTTATTTCGGCATCATCCGCCTCGCAGTCGGCGACGACCGCGCCATCGGCGTTGACGCTGACACCTTCGCCGCCACCGCGCTCGATATCGAGGCGATGGTCCAGACCGCCATCGCCGAGAACTCCCTAAACCCCGCCAATGTCGAGGCCGCGATCCGCAAGGCGCTGCTGCCGAAACTCTTCCTCCTTGTCGGCCTCGACCTCGCCCGCGCGATCACCGATCAGGTCGTCGAGGTCACTCGCGTAGGGCTCGCCCGGGACGGCGCCTGATGCCGTCCATCCGCCCAAACCAACGACCGCCCATTGGACCGGGGGCGTCCCGCCCCCGCCTTGCTTGGCGATGCCAAGGTGGGCCGGCCCAGACGGGGGAGGGACGCCCCCGGTCCGATTGTGGCCACGTCGTCCAATCTGCTGAAGCAGGCCACTAGTGCGCCTCACCTTGCACTACGGCGAACGGTCCATCGAATACGAAGTCCGCGAGAACCCCCGCCTGTCGACCCGCTTGAGGATCCACGTCGAGCCCGGCGGCCAAGTGATCGTCGAAGCCCCCGCCGGTACGCCTGAAACGAAAATCCGCAGCGGCGTACAGAAGCGCGCCCGCTGGATCACCGACCACATCACCCGCTTTGAGGACTACCGCGGCCAGGCCCTGCGCCGCGAATACGTCGGCGGTGAAACCCACTTCTACCTAGGCCGCCGCTACAAGCTTCGGGTCACCACGCTCGAGGGCGCCCCGCGCTCCGTCCGCCTGATCGCCGGCCGCCTCGAAATCGTCGCCCCTGTCGGCGATCCCGACGATATCCGCCTCGCCCTGATGCGCTGGTACCGCAACCGCGCCGCCGCCTACCTCACCGCCCGCACCGCCAAACTCGCCGCCGAACTCCCCTGGGTCGACGCCCCGCCCCCGATCAAGCTCCAGCGCATGAAACGCTACTGGGGCAGCTGCTCCCCCCACGGCGCCATCACCCTCAACCCCGCCCTGATCAAGGCGCCGGTGCATTGCGTGGAATACGTCCTGCTGCATGAACTCTGCCACCTGGCCGAGCACAATCACAGCCCGAGGTTCTACGGGCTGCTGGATCGGCACATGCCGGGTTGGCGGGAGGCGAAGGCGGAGTTAGACGTGTTGGCGGAGATGTTGCTGGTGTTCTGAACGCCGGTCCTTCCGCGAGTTTCCCGTTTGTTGCGGACCATTGAATTGATCGGCGTTCAGTGGTCCCTTGTCCACGGGGAGGCGCGGTACCCATGGAAGGCAAGCGGCGCTACTGGGCGTTCATAAGCTACAGCCATAAGGACCGCCACTGGGCCAGATGGCTGCATCGCGCGCTCGAAGGCTATGTCGTTCCACGACGCTTGGTGGGTCTCGAAACGACGGCAGGGCAGGTTCCGCGCCGGCTACGGCCAATCTTTCGAGATCGCGAAGAACTACCGGTGCACGCCGATCTTCGCGAGCGGGTGAATAGCGCCCTTCTCCAGTCGTCATGTCTGATTGTTGTATGTTCACCTGATGCGGCTCGTTCGACTTGGGTGCGTGATGAGATCGTGCGCTTCAAATCCCTGCACGGTGAATCGCGGGTATTTGCTGTGATCGTTGGCGGAACACCGAAGGCCGGTTCGACCACCGGAGGGCAGGTCGAGGAGTGTTTTCCCGATGCCTTGCGGTTTCATATCGATCCAAACGGTTCGCTCACTGAGACGCCTGCTGAGATCATAGCTGCTGACCTCCGCCCACACGGTGACGGGCGCCGCCTCGCCCGGCTGAAAGTTGTCGCCGGGGTTCTGGGGGTTGAACTCGACGATCTTGTTCGCCGTGACGCTCTCCGGCGGGGGCGACAACTGACTACACTGTCGGTCGCCTCCATAGCAGTCGCACTGGTCATGGGCGCCCTTGCCGTCGAGGCGATCAGGTCCAGAGACGAGGCACGCGAGCAAAGGGGCCACGCCGACGACTTTGTGGAATTTATGATCAATTATCTGGGGGAGAAGATGAAACCCTCGGAGAGGTTGGATCTGCTAAGCGCGATCGCTGACAAAGCGAGGAGCTATTATGCGGAACAGGCGAAGGGTCATCTTGATTCCGACGAGCTTGGGCGGATGGCGAGAGTATTTCACCTTCTTGGTTACATAAGCGAAAAGAGTGGCAATTTAGGTGATGCTGATCGATATTTTCGAAAAGCTGCCGACGCGACGGCCGCGCTACTTTCTATAGATCCGAAAAATTCGCAACGACTATTTGAGCATGCGCAAAGCTCATTTTGGGAGGGATATATTGCACAACGGCGCGGAGATCGAAATGCTGTCGAAAATAACTATACCAAATATAAAAATATTATGGAAACACTAGCGCGCCGCGACCCTGGGAATATTGGTTGGCTTTCCGAAGCGGCGGCGTCAAATATAGATCTCGGAACAGCATATTTAGGCCGTGGCGACGCCGGCGCAGCGATATCGCTATTTTCGAGATCGCTTCTAGTTAATAAATTAATCAGTGACCGTGCTCCTGGAGATCGTGACAAGCTTGTAGCTGTATTGGGGAGTTATGCTTGGCTCGCTGATACTGAATCTCAACACGGCGCCTTGCGAGAGGCTTTCAGAGATAGGTTAGACGAAAAATCAGACTGTGATAAAATATTGACTAAGTATCCGGATGACAACGAGGTCGCTGATGATCTCGTTGTTGCGAGAATGGCGATCGGGGGCATTTTTTTAAAAATGGGACAAAATTCAGAATCCATAAAAGAATTGAATTCCGCGATCGCGTTGTCTGACAAACTTATGCTGACGGATGGGCGTATCACGAGCTATGGGGAGCATGCCGCGTCAGCATTAATATTGCTTTCGCGCGCATACCAGCGCAGTGGAATGGAGTCGAACGCGGGGCAGGCTGCAAATCGGGCTATTGAGATTATTGAACACTTGATATCTATTGACGGAACGGTTGCGATTTGGCGTGGACCGATGCTCGGCGACGCCCGCATCGCCGCAGTACGAAGCGCTGCTGAACGAGCCAGGACTACGTCAAATTTGCAGCAAGCACTTTATCCAATGTCGAAAGAATCGACTAGGTTATCGCTTCTATTGCAGAAAGATCCTTCGGATATAAGATTGATTACGACCTCAGCTGAGGCGAAGCTGTTAGAAGGAGACTACGAAATTCTCTTGGGGCGCAAGTCAAAGGCGAAGACCGTGTGGTCAACTGCCAAGGGGTTGTTGTTGGAGGCGCAGCGATTGCACCCCGCCTATGTCGGTGACCGGCGTCGCCTGATTTTTATCCAGACATCCGATAGACTGAGCGCGAAAAATTCGCCTATGATCGCGACCGGCGCTTCTAAAGTTCAAGCGATTGAAGCCCAAGTCGGGCGCTCGGCGGTTAGGTTTGACTACGCGTGGTAGTAAATTTTGAAAAAATGTCGTGCTGGAGAAAAAAATGCCTTGTATCGCCCCGAACCCGCCGACACTTACCATCGAAATAAGTGCAGGTACGGCATCTTCTGGAGTGGCACAGTTCAAAATTTATCATGATACGGGTAGTCCTCTATATGTTGGATATCCTGATCTGGATACGAGTTCATCTCTACATAATGTGTCGGTGAATACAGTGGGAAATATTGCGTTTTCGGCTATATCGCCAGGTAAGCCGCGGTGGGGAAAGTGTCTCAATATCGTTTTCGTGATTGACCCAAATTTCAATTACGAGTTTGATATGAGGGGCCGCGTATCGCAGCCCGCCGAGGTGCCTATAGATTTCTATCCGGCAATCAATGATCATGCACCAGGACACGATAATCCTATAAATGCGGGGAATTGTGACACGCAATTCGGCGTAATGCCGCCAGGAGACTTGCAGCTAGAGGGGCCGATTATAAGTACACAGGATGGCCGAAAGATCATACTGTCATTTACGTACCACAATCATACGTCGATTGACGACCCTAGGGTGATGGTTAGTGCAAAGCCTGATCACTACAACACGGATATGAGTTATTATCGCTTAAGAATTATACCGTATCCGAGTGTGGAATCGTCAAAGCCAATTTGTCTGGAGCCAATTGTACCAAATGGGGATGGCTCGAATCCAAAGGCGGTGATTAGTAATATTCAAGTTTTTGGAACAGGAGCTGGGCACTAGGTGTGCGCTCTGGCAGCGAGATAATTGTCTACGGTTTGGGGTGGGATTGCATTGCAATCAGCGCCTCTGGTTCACGGGCGAAGTGCATTCTTCCGGCACCAGGGGCGGGTGGACATGTTGTGATTTGAAATTGGGAATTGACAAATTGCAAATTTAGTGCTTTCCTCTCGCCCATGCCTTATCGGCCCTGCCCAGATCTCCCCCCGCCCTCCGACGTGGATGTCGACACCACCGAGACAGTGGACGCGGCTTTGGGCATCGAGCGGGGTGATCGGCATCTGCGCATGTTGGCCGAACTGGCCGAAATCGCCATGACGCTGGCCAGGTCGCTCGGCGAACTGGCGCTCACCCGGATCGAGGACGCCAAATCAACCGATGCCAAATTGGCGCCGGGCGAAGATCCCACGGCCGCCTTCTCGAAGATCAGCCAGACCATCCGCCGCACCATCGAT
>JANXTX010000239.1 GCA_025352165.1 Caulobacteraceae bacterium
CATCCAGGCCGGAATGATCGGACTTCCGTACCTCTACCTGGGCTACTGGGTGCGCGGGAGCGAGAAGATGGACTACAAGGCCCGCTTTTCACCACTCGAAATCCTGCGTCCAGACGGTTGGAGCCTGATGTCCGCGCGTGACCGGGCAAGCGATCCCGCACAGGCGATTCCGTGACCGCTGATTCGTCGCACAGCAACGCTGTCTTCCGACTCGTCGAGGTCATGGCGAGGTTGCGCGATCCGAACGGCGGCTGCCCATGGGATCTCGAACAGACATTCGAGACCATTGCTCCCTACACCATCGAGGAGGCTTACGAGGTCGCGGACGCAATCCAGCGAGGCGACCTGGGAGACCTTAAGGAAGAATTGGGCGATCTGCTCCTGCAGGTTGTCTATCATTCAAGGATGGCGGAGGAAGCTGGCGCATTCACCTTTGACCAGGTGGCCGACGCCATCGCGACAAAGATGGTGCGCAGACACCCACATGTATTTGGCGACGTCGATGTACGAACGGCGGACGAGCAGACCACCGCCTGGGAGGCGCTCAAGGCCAAGGAACGTGCTGAGAAGGGCCAGTCCAATACCGGTGTGCTCGATGGGGTCGCCGTGGCGCTTCCGGCTCTGACCCGGGCCGTGAAGCTATCCCGCCGGGCCGCACGGGTGGGCTTTGTATGGCCGACGATCGACGGCGTCCTGGAGAAACTCCATGAGGAAATTGCCGAGCTGAGGGTCGAACTGGCCGCCGGCAATCAGGCGAAGGCTCGTGAAGAACTGGGCGACATCCTGTTCGTCTGCGCCAACATCGCTCGCGACCTCGATGTCGATCCCGAGGAAGCGTTGCGCGGTGCGAACGCCAAGTTCACCCGTCGGTTCGAATATATCGAAGCCAGCCTTCGGGCCGAAGGACGTTCTCCCACGGACTCAAATCTTGAGGAAATGGAAGCGCTGTGGCGTGACGCAAAGTTAGCCGAGCGCCAGATCGCTGATCAGTAGCGGTAGTGGGTTTTCTAGTGGGGCCTCGGCCCGAACGCGTCTGGCCGCATCCGCTCGAAACGGCCAAGCGCCTGTGGATCGAGCCTGGCCGATAGAATCACGGCGCCTTCCACGTCCTCTCTCGCCGTGATCCTGCCATGCCGATAGAGCCAGGCCAGCGCCTCGCCATCGGACGGAGCCAACTCCAGGATCAGATCGGGTCCCGAATCCACGAGGTCGGCGAGGCGACGCAGCAAACGATCGACACCATCTCCGGTGACGGCGGATACTGCTACCGCACCATTGACCTGCGCCGTATCGACAATCTCTGAACGCAGTGACTCCGCAACCAGGTCGATCTTGTTCCAGATCTCGACGATGGTGCGTCCGGAAGACGGATCTATTCCGAGTTCCGCGAGCACCTTGTCGACATCGGCGCCCTCGGCGGCGCTGTCGCGACCGGCGATGTCCCTGACATGCAGGATCACATCCGCCTCGCGCACTTCCTCAAGAGTGGCGCGAAAAGCTTCGACAAGTTCATGAGGCAGGTCAGAGATGAATCCCACTGTATCGGACAGGATCGCGGGTCGACCGCCCGGAAGCTTCACCTGCCGCAGCGTCGGATCAAGCGTCGCGAACAGCATGTCCTTCGCAAGCACCTCAGACCGCGTCAAGCGGTTGAACAGCGTGGATTTTCCCGCGTTAGTATAACCCACCAGCGCGATCGTTGGATAGGGCACGCGCTTGCGGGCCTGGCGTTGAAGACCACGGGTCCGGCGTACATCCGCCAGTTCCGACTTAAGGGCGACAATGCGATCCACGAGCAGTCGTCGGTCGGCCTCGATCTGCGTCTCACCCGGTCCGCCCAGGAACCCGAAACCACCACGCTGACGTTCAAGGTGAGTCCAGGTGCGGACAAGTCTGGACCGCTCATAATCCAGGCGCGCCAGCTCGACCTGTAGCCGACCTTCACGTGTGCGCGCCCGGCGGCCAAAGATCTCCAGGATAAGCCCTGTCCGATCAATGACCTTGACGCGCCAGGCTCGCTCAAGATTGCGTTGCTGGATCGGTGTCAAAGCGTCATCCACAGCGACGACGTCGATGGCTTCGACCTCGCAGACCGCGGCGATCTCCTCGACTTTTCCCTTGCCGAACAGCGTCGCGGGCGTGGTGACGCGCAACGGGGCAATCAGCCCATGCCTCACTTCGAGCTCAAGCGCCTGCGCCAGGCCGATCGCCTCATCAAGGCGCGCCTCCGGAGCCCGAGCAGCGTTGGCCCTCGGGTGGGACGGGTGAATTACGAGCGCCGCCTGCGCGGGAACGCGGCGATCTATGGTGCGGGTAGCTTTCAATCGTATCCGTCTTCGTCCGCCGCCGGTTCATAGAGTTGGACCGGTTGGGCAGGCATGATCGTCGAGATGGCGTGCTTATAGACAAGCTGCGCCTGACCGTCCCGGCGTAGCAGCACACAAAAGTTGTCAAACCAGCTCACCACGCCCTGCAGCTTTACGCCGTTGACGAGGAAGATGGTCAGGGGCGTCTTCGAGCGGCGAACCGCGTTCAGGAAGGCGTCCTGGAGATTTTGTTTCTTATCGTTGGCCACGGGTTGATCGCCCTTTGTTGTTATGTCGCGTCGACAGAACGCCGACGCGCCTCCGCGATATAGAGTTGCCGAAGTCGTTTCGCCACCGGACCAGGATTTCCCCCGCCGATCGAATGTCCGTCAATGCTCACCACGGGCATCACCAGTGTTCCGGCGCCTGTAATAAAGGCTTCCCGTGCCCGCTTTACGTCCTCGACCGAGAAACCTCCCTCATCAACGTTGAGCCCTTCGGTGCGGATCACCTCAAGCAGGGTCCCGCGAGTAACCCCACGCAGGATGTTCGCTTGCGTACTCCTGGTTCTCAGGATCCCGTCCGCGTCGACGATCCAGGCATTCGTCGAGGCGCCCTCTGTGACGAGACCCATTTCGTCCACGAACCAGGCCTCATATGCGCCCGCATCCCGGGCGCCCTGTTTCGCCAACACATTAGGCAGCAGTCCCACCGTCTTGATATCGCATCGGCCCCAGCGATTTTCCGGCGTCGTTGTCACCGCAACGCCATGCTCGGCCTTTGCTTCGGCCGCCGCGGTATCGGTTCGACGAGCCGTGATGACGATACCGGGATTCACCGGCGGGTTGGGGAACGGGTGATCCCGGCGCGCCACGCCCCGGGTTATCTGCAGATAGACGATGCCATGCTTGATGCGATTGCGTCGCAGGGTTTCGGCGAGAAGAATCCGCAGCGCCGGAATGCAAACGGGCAGAGCGATGCGCAGTTCGTCCAGACTCCGCTGCAGCCGGGTAAAATGGCCCTCGGCGTCAAGCAGTCTCCCGTCGAACACTGCCCAGACTTCGTAAACGCCATCCGCCAACTGATAGCCCCGGTCCTCAATGTGAACGGCGGCGTCGGCGTGGCGTGTGAAGGCTCCGTTTACATAAGCGACCCGCGACATCACTCGCCCTCCAGTTCCGAAACGCGGCCACCCCCGAAACCCAGGGACTTGAGCTTTCTGTGCAATGCCGACCGCTCCATACCGATGAATGCGGCCGTGCGAGAGATGTTTCCGCTGAAGCGCAGAATCTGCGCGTTCAGATATTCCCGCTCGAACAGTTCGCGCGCCTCACGAAGCGGCAACGCAATAATCCTTTCGGCTCCCAGCCCGCCGGTTGGCGGCGTTGGATGGGTATCGGGCGGCAGCGCGTCGGCGGTAATCGGCTCGTCGGGCTCCCCTGATGCAAGGATCAGGATCCGTTCCACCAGATTGCGCAATTGCCGCACATTGCCCGGCCACGACTGCACCTGCAGGGTCGCCATCGCGTCATCGGCCAGCCTCCGCTTGGGTAGCCCCGTCGCTGCACTCAAACGTTCGATATAGTAGGAAATCAGTGCGGGAATGTCCTCGCGCCGCTCCGCGAGCCCAGGCACACGCAACGGAACCACGTTGAGGCGATGAAACAGGTCCTCGCGCAAACGACCGGCGGAAATCTCCTCACGCAGATCTCGCGACGTCGATGAAAT
>JANXTX010000051.1 GCA_025352165.1 Caulobacteraceae bacterium
AATCGCTGTGTACGCTTCGCGATGGTCGTCACCTTCCACCCCGCAACACTCGCTACCAGGCGGGCGCTACCCCTTACCTGCGCTGGACTTCCTCCAGCTGGATCGCGCCAGCTTGCCCTGACGCACGGAAGCCGGCGGTCCCGCGGAGAGGCAATGCCCGATCATGGACTTTTGCAGAGGTCTCCAGTGGGAGAATAGATGAACGCTTCGAGGCCGCACCAGTGCTCTGAACGATCCCGCCCTCGACGGTCACCGCTTGCAAATTCATGGCGGTCGGACCTTTCTGTTCGAATGGGCGAGCACAAGGGATCGGCCCTGATTGTCGCGGAGGTTGAGCCTGATGTCACTGCCGATCGCCGACCACTGGTTCGAGCGTCTCTCGTTTGGCGACGGCGTCACGCTGTTGTGGGAGCCGCATGTCCACCCGCTGCTTCGCTGCAACATCTGGCACGTCGCCGGGCGGGACAGCGACCTGCTGATCGACACCGGCCTGGGCGTCGCCAGCCTGGCGGAGGCGGCGTGGGATCTGTTCGACAAGCCACTGAGTGTAATCCTGACCCATGGCCACATGGACCACGCGGGCGGGGCGCACGAATTCCCGACCTGTCACGCGCATCCGGCCGAGGCTCGGGCGATCGCGGAGGCATCGAACAATTTGCCTCTTGCCGCCTCGGCCTATTCCGAGGCCGATCACGCCTGGTTCCGCTACATCGGCGAGGGCGATTGCGTCGATACAGGCGACCGCAGCCTCGAGGTCCTGCATCTGCCAGGGCATTCCCCCGGCAGCATCGCCTTGTGGGAGCAAAACACCGGGACGCTGTTTTCCGGCGACGCCATCTATGACGGCCCCCCGCTCGACCAGATTCCCGGCTCGGACATACCCGCCTATCTCGAAACCATGCGGCGGTTGCGCAATCTGCCGGTCAGCGTGGTTCATGCAGGCCACGACCCGAGCTTCGGTCGGGAGCGCCTGATCGAGATCGCCGACCCCTATCTCATATCGAGGAGCCACCATGACCATTGAGACCATCGTCCCCGACGCCATGCGCCGCGCCTATGACCTTGGGCACTACGCGCCGGCCGCTATGGCCAACGGCTTCATCTTCCTTTCAGGCGTGATCGGCCGGGGCGAGACTTCGGAAGACGAGTTCCGCAACGCCTGGGAAACCGTCGGCGTCGTGTTGGCGGAGGCCGGCGCCTGCTATGCCGACATCGTCGACAGCACGCTGTACATCGTCGATCTGGCCGCCAACGCAGCGGCGATGGCCAGGGTTAAGGACGAGTTCATTCACGCGCCGTATCCGCCCTCGACCTGGATCGGCGTTTCCAGCCTGATCTACCCCAAGGCGCGCGCCGAGATCAAAATCACCGCGCGGGTCCCATAGTGATCGAGGTCGGCCGCCGCGCCTAAGGCTGTGCGGGGAATTCCAGCTTCGAGACGTCATAGCCTAGCGCACGCGCCCGCCCAACCAGGCGTTCGCGGGTAGCCGCGTCGACGTGCGGATCGCGGGTGTAGATCCACAGGTTCTCGAACAACGGGTCGGCTGAGATGAACCAGGTATAGTCGTCGTCATGGTCCAGCACCCAGTAGTCGCGCCCGAGCGGAATGAAGCCGAAAAGGCGATAGCTGACGTGAAGTTTGGCGTTAATGCCGGGATCGTCGATCCGCCCGGGTCCGCCGATGGCCTTTTCCTTGCCGCTCGGCGAGCCCTGCCGGCAGGTGTCGCGGACCTCGATCCGGTCGGGGCTAACCGGCGTATAGCGCGTTGCGCCGGCCACGCAGCCGTCGGTCAGCGACATCGACCGACGGCCAATCTCCGCCCACACGCCGCTATAGAACCGCTTTACGTCCACCGGCTTTGTGGGTTCGGGCGCACGCGCCGCCCAGGCGCCATGGGCCGCGAGTAACAGCGCAGCCACGGCTGCGGAACGGCGGATGATAGTCTTTGACATGACCAGAAGTCCTGATTGCACGATCGCCCCCCGCGCTGACTCCTACGGGGTATTATCCCGCGCGGATCACCAGCAGCGGGGGCCGGGCGCCACTCCGGGTACGCGATACGCTGGGCAGTGCTATATTTTCTGCTCAGCCAATCCCGCGAGTCACCAGCCAAGAACAGCCGTCCATGGTTCCGTTCCCGTAAGTTCGGCGTCGGCTGGACGCCTGCGGCCTGGGAAGGCTGGCTGCTCACCCTGCTGGGCGTGACGTTCGTGCTGGACGCCAACCTGCTGCTTATTTCCCGCTTTGGCCTGCCGCGCCGCTGATCGGGTGCACGCAGTATCCTCAACGCCTTGTTCCACCTGGATTTGGCCAGAGGTGAACCTCTGCTAAGGCTCGTTCCTCAAGGCGAGGGGCGGTTTTGTCAGTACAGATCGAAGAACGAGTCCGCCTCGCGGACCGGGCCTTTTTCGGCCATCCGCGCGGCCTCGGCTGGCTGAGCTTTACCGAGGTCTGGGAGCGGTTTTCCTATTACGGCATGCAGACATTGCTGGTGCTGTACATGACGCACCAACTGCTGTTGCCGGGCCATGTCGAGCATATCGCCGGCTTCGCGGTGTTCCGTCACATCATCGAGAGCGTCACCGGACCGCTGTCACCGCAGGCGCTCGGCTCGCAGATATTCGGCCTTTACGCGGGCCTGGTCTGGTTCACGCCGATCCTTGGCGGCCTGCTCGCCGACCGTCTTACCGGACGCACGTTCGCCATCGTCGGCGGCGCAATCCTGATGGTGATCGGCCATTTCCTGATGGCTTTCGAGCAATGCTTTCTGATCGCACTGACCTGCCTGTTGATTGGGGTCGGCTGCTTCAAGGGCAATCTTGCCAGTCAGGTCGGCAGCCTCTACGCGCCGGGCGATTCCCGCGCCGCAAGCGCCTTCCAGATCTATTATCTCGGCATCCAGATCGCGGTAATCATTACCCCGCTGGTCTGCGGCACCCTCGGTGAGGTCTATGGCTGGCACTGGGGTTTCGGGGCCGCCGGTGTCGGCATGCTGGTGGGCCTGACCATCTACCTGCGGGGACGCCGCTGGCTGCCTCCCGAGCCGCCCCGGGGAAAGGCCGCGCGTACGAGCGCGTTGGTCATGACGCCTCGCGACTGGCGAAACCTTGCCATCATGATAGCCCTGCTGCCCGTTCTCGCAGCGGTGCAGTGCGGAGCCAACCAGGTAGCCAACGCCTATGTGATCTGGGGCGAGGCGACCTATCAGTTGCACGTCTTCGGCCTCACCGTGCCAGTGACGTGGCTGCAGGCCCTGGACGCCATCGGCACCAGCAGCTCCATCCTGCTCACCCTGTTGTTCTGGCGCCTGTGGGCCACGCGTCTGAAGGAACCGGACGAGATGACCAAGATCGCCATCGGCGGAGTCCTGCTGACCCTCGGGCCGCTGATTCTGGCGGCCGCGTCCTGGCAGGCCGCCGCCAGCGGCCATCGCGCCAGTCTCGCGTGGGGCGTGGCGTTCGAGTTCGTCCTCAACCTCGGCTTCGCCAATGTGGCGCCCATCGCCCTTGGCCTCTACAGCCGCCTCGCCCCCCGCCCGATCGCCTCGACCATCCTCGGCGTGTTCTATCTGCAGATATTCTTCGGCAATGTGCTGGTTGGTTGGCTGGGCCGATTCCTGGAGAAGATGAGCGGAGAGAACTTCTGGCTGCTGCACGCGGCCGTCGCCGGGGCCGCCGCCCTCATCCTCGTCCTGGTCCGCGCCCCGGTCGCCCGCAGGCTCGCGCCGGCGTCGGAGCACTCCATTGCCAACGCCTGAGAAACCTTCGCGTCAAACACCGACCGCCCAATATTCGGCCCGCCATGCCGCCGTCACTGGGTGGAACCTGCTTACGCGAGACACCGCCCGCTATTGGCGCTATTTTCCTACCGTGCGGCTGATAACGCCGACAGGGGCCCCGACCGAGCCGAATGTCTGACATCTTCATCTCCTACGCGCGCTCGACCGAACCCCAGGCGATACAGGTCGCTGAGGCCCTGCGCGATCTCGGCTACGGCGTCTGGCGCGATGATGAACTGCCGGCCCACCGCGCCTACAACGAGGTGATCGAGGAGCGGCTGAAGGCAGCCGGCGCCGTGGTCGTGATCTGGTCGGCAGACGCCGTGATGTCGCAGTGGGTGCGCTCGGAAGCGGATCGCGCGCGGGAAGATGGCAAGCTGGTGCAGCTCTCGCTGGATGGCGTCCGCCTGCCGATGCCGTTCGACCAGATCCAATGCGCCGACCTTGCGGGCTGGAACGGCGACACTAACGCCTCGGGCTGGCGCAAGGTTGTCGCCAGTATCGGCGACCTGCTTGTCGACGCAAAGAACGAACCCACCATACCCACCCCGCCACTGCCGACCAAGCCGTCTATCGCCGTGCTGCCGTTCGCGAATCTCTCGGGTGACGCGGAGCAGGAGTACTTCGCCGACGGCATGGTTGTGGAGATCGTCGCCTCACTCTCGCGCGTGCGTTCGATCTTCGTCATCGCCAGCGGTTCTGGCCTGTCGTTCAAGGGTAAGGGCCTAAGCCCGCAGGAAGCGGCGCGGCGGCTGGGCGTGCGATATGTATTGGAGGGCAGCGTCCGCAAGGCGGGAAACCGCGTGCGCATCACCGTGCAACTGATCGACGCCGCCGACGCCTCGCAGATCTGGACTCACCGATTCGAGGATACGCTCGACGACATCTTCGCCCTGCAGGACCAGGTGGCGCTCAGCGTCGCCGGCGTGATCGAGCCGGCGGTCCGGGAGGCGGAGGTCCGCCGGGCATCGAGCCGGCCGACCGACAGCATGGGCAGCTATGACCTCTATCTGCGCGCCATCGCCCTGATGCGCTCCTATGTCGGCGCCGACCTGATCGCGGCTCTCGATCTGGCTGAACGGGCGATCGCGCTTGATCCAGACTTCCCCGCCGCGGTCACCCTGGCGTCGCGCCTGCACTATCTGGTCGAGCTCTACGGATGGTCAGTAAACCCGGAGGAAGACCGCGCCCGCAATGTTGCGCTGGCGAATCGCGCGCTGAGACTGGCGGGCGACGACGCCGACGTCCTTGCCAGCGTGGCGGCTATCAAGGCCTGGCAGGAAGATGACCCGGTCGGTGGACTCGCACTGGCCGAAAAGGCCGTCACTCTAAACCCCGGCGCCGCGAACGCCTGGACCAACAGGGGCGCCGCCAGATTGCTGGTTGGCGATCTCGACCGGGCGACTGAAGACCTGGAAACCTCGCTCAGGTTGGATCCTGTCGGCTACGAAAGGATGGCCAACGTCATCTTCATGTCGATGGCGCGGTTTCAGCAGCATCGGTTCGAGGAAGCCCTTGCCTTGGCCGGAGACGTTCTGCACCGGGCCGACAACGCGACCGCGCTGGCGGTCAAGGCCGCGTGCCTCGGCCATCTCGGACGCATGGAAGCCGCGCGGGCGGCGCTCCAGGGCTATGCCGCCGCGTCCCGCCATCCGATTGAGATCTATGCCCGCAAAGTCTGGCGTGGCCCCGGGCACCTTGAGCTGTTCATGCAAGGCATCGCCCTGGCCGGCGGCTCTGATTGGGTGTCGCCATGAGGGACTGGACGCGCAGGGCAGTTGTCTCGGCGTCGGCCGGCATTGCCGGCCTGGCGGCCATGCCGGCGCGCGCCGACGCCCTCACGAGCCTGATCCAGGACGGGACCGACGGTGTGCTGTGCGCCGGCGTCATCGCGCGCCGAGGCGACGGGACGATTAAGTTGGCCGCTTCGACAGGGCGGAGGTTGAGCGGGCCGGGACCACATCCCGCCATGTCAGCCTTCGGGCTCGACGACCCCTTCCGCGTCGCATCAGTCTCCAAGATGATCGCCGCGGCCGGTTTCATGCGTCTGGTGGAACGGGGACGCGTACACCTGGAAGACGACGCGGCGGCGCACCTTGGCTTTCGGCTACGCCATCCTGGCTATCCGGATCGGCCCATCCTGGTCCGCCACCTGCTGTCGCACACCAGCGCGCTGCGCAACGGGCCGTCTTATCCGGTCCCGGCGGGTCATCGGCTGCGCGAGGCTTTCGAGCCCGAAGGGCGTCACTGGGATGGCGGCGCCTGGTTCGGTCCGCCGGGCAAGGCGCCCGGCGACTGGTTCGCCTACGCCGACGTCAACTTCTGCCTGATCGCCCAGATCATCGAGCGCCTGACCGGCCAGCGATTCGACCACTACATGACCGGCGCCGTGCTGAAGCCACTGGGGCTCGACGCAGGCTACAACTGGAGCGGCGTCAGCCAGGCCAAGCGCGACCGCGCCGCGACCGCCCGGCGCTGGCTCAACGGCCAATGGACCATCCAGACCGACGACCCGGTTCCCCGCGCGCCTGCCGCGATCTTTACGCAGCCAGGCGATGGGCCGCCGCTTGCCGAGGCGGAGCTGCCGCTTGGTGAAAACGGCTTCCTGTTCTCTCCCCAGGGCGGACTACGCGTCAGTCTGCGCGACATGGACGCCCTGGCCATGATGTTCCGTCACCGCGGCGCCCTGGCCGGCGCGCGCATCATCACGCCGGCCTCACTCGCGCGTATGGAGACCCCGGTCTGGCGATTTGACCCCGATCACCCCAACGGCGAGACCGGAGAGGGCGGCGCCGACGACGGCGTATTCGGAGGCTACGGCCTGGGCGTCGAAATTCCCCAGGCGCGCCATGCCAACGCCGGGGATCCGTTCTTTGGTTCGGGCTCCGAGCATTGGCGCGGACATTTGGGCGACGCCTACGGCTGGATGACCGGGCTGTTCTGGAACCTGCGCGACGGGCGCACGGTGGTCTGGGCGGCGAATGGGATGCGGGAGACCGACCGTCCCAAAGGACGCCGATCAGCGCTCACGCCCGCGGAGGAAACCCTGATCGATCTGGGAATGGCGGCGGCCGGCTAAAGCTTACCCGGCTCGTCAGTCCGGCAGTAGCGGCCGGCCGAGGAGCGCCAGCGTCGCGCCGCCGGCGACCGCGGAGATCGGCAGAATCGCCAGCAGTACGCCGCTCGCCCCGGCGCCCAAACCGAGCAGCGAGGCCGCGAGCAACGGTCCGACAATCGCGCCCAATCTTCCCACGGCCACCGACGCGCCGACGCCGGTTCCGCGCATCGCCACCTCATAGTAACCGGGCGCGAGACCATACAGCGGCAGGGGCACGCTGCTGAGCGTGAAGCCGGTAGTGAAACCCGCCAGGGCCGCGATTGGAAAGTCCTTGCCGACATAAGCGAGAGCTACGAGAGAGACGCCCAGTCCCAGATACCAGAGGCCAAGGGCCAGTCGCTTGCCGCGCCCCTCCAGCAGGCCCGCCAGGATCAGTACGCCAAGCACGGCGCCCACATTGAAGAGCAAGGCCACCAGGCTTGCATCGGAT
>JANXTX010000248.1 GCA_025352165.1 Caulobacteraceae bacterium
GCACTTTAAGGAATAGTAGCGGGCGGGACGCCCATAGGCGTTAGGTTAAGCGGACTACGCCGACGTTGTTCCACATACAGAGCTACCGAATTCACATTTCTCGAAGGTGATCCACGAAACACCTCGCCCGACTGGGAGAGGTATGGGCCCGATCGCGAAGCGATAGGGAGGGTGAGGGTCCGCGGCGCCGCAAGAAAGACCCTCATCTTCCCACGCCAAGAGGCGCGGGCCCCTTCTTCTCTCAGTCGGGAGAAGTAAACAACACGTCGCCGGGGTATCGTGTCGACTTGTTCACGGCACCATCCTAATCACATGCCGTCCTAACCCGCACGAACGGCGCCACCGACGGCACGCCGCCAGTGAGCGCGAAGAGCATGTAGTAACCAGGCGGCAGGAGGTTCGGGTTCTTTGGGACATCGACCGTTACTTCGCCATCGCTCTTTTCCAGGATGGTGAGACCGACATAGCGCTGCTCGGTGCTGAAACAGTGGGTCGTGGACGAGGCACGCAGCAGAGCAACCTGGTCGATCCTTGCAGCATCCGGGGACGCAAACTTGAAGGATTGGCCGTGGAGCACTTCGGAGGGCGCCTCGGCGATCACCGGGCGCGTGCCCTTGAAAAGGTAGGCGGGGCTATAGATCTCGAGACGTGTTTCGTTGGTTCCACGCATCGGGTTGCTGCCCGTGGCCAAAACCCGTCCATCCGGCAGGAGCAAGGCGCCCGAGTGGTAAACGCGGTTGACCGTCATGGGGGCGACCGTTTGCCATTCCTCGTCTTCTGGGTGGAATAGTTCGCAATCCAATATTGCATTGGGATCATGCGGCAGGCCGCCTTGCGCGCCGCCCATGGCGGGCATGGGGCCGGCCGGCCCCGATGGTTGCGCGCCTGTCATGGACTTGGGGTCCATGACCATGCGCCGCTCCCCCTTCTTGCCGCCCAGGACCAGAACGTGCTCGTTCGGGAGCATCACCGCGTAGCAATAGTAGCGAGCGTTTGCCATCGGCATGACCGAACGCCAATGCGGGGAGCCCACGCTCAGGTCGATAATCTCGGTCGCGGCCGTGGGATCCTTACCCCCGGGACTGCCGCCGCCAGTAAGCAGTACCCGTGCGCGGTAGTCGGGCGGAGTCAGCGCCATCATTACTGTCGTGCCTTCCTCCCGTTTGGCGACATTCGGCAATCCGAACGTGCGCCAATCACCGCTCTTCAGGTCGAGCGACGCGGTTGGAAAGCTGTTGAGAGAGAAGGGGAAGATGTAATGGGTGTTGTAGGACCCGGCATAGAAGACCTCTCCCTCCGGCGTCAGGTGCAGACGCGGATAGAGGGGCAGCCACTTGACGGCGCTGGGATCTCGCCGCCAGCCGCCGGCAAGTTCGAAACGCTCGGCGCGGCTTTCGATTACCCAGGGAAAGTTTTCCGTCAGGCCGGCGAATGCCAGGACGGAGTCGTCGGCGAGCTGGATCAGCGAAGGATACCAGCGACCGTCGGCCATGTCGGGACTGCGGACCCACCGTTCAGCCACCGGGTCGAACAAATAGGACTGCCTTAGTCCGCTGAACGGCGGGAAAGAGACGCCAGCGGCCAGGGTGTTGTCGTATTTGTAGGTGCCGCCGGCGACCAGCAAGCGGCCGTCGGCAAGGAGCGTGTGTCCGGAACAGAAGACATCGCCGGCGAGCGGTTGGTCAACCGAGCGGATGGACCCGTCGGCGAGCGAAAACAGCTCGGCGGGGCGCGGATGGCCGAAATTGGCCGGGTCGTTTCCCGTGCCGCCGAACGCGAGCACCTTGCCGGTGTGCAGAAGCGCCGTATGAACCGGGAGATTGCGGAACTGGTTGGGCGCGACTTCCCATCTGCCGACCTTGGCCGGGTCGGTCATGGGTCCCGGACCCGGCATTGCTCCGGCTGGCATTTCAGCGCTGGCCATGGCGCCCCTCAGCCACGATCCGGGGTAGTCATAGACCGAGCGCGAAAGCGACGAAGTCCTTCAGGGCGTAGTCAGCGTTGCCGTCGGGCTTCCAGTCGGGCGCGGCGCTGAGCAGCGAGAACGGGTCGGAGAACATCAGGCCGACGAACACTTCAGCGACAATGCGCCCCCCGACCTCTCCGAGTTGCAGGGTATTGACGCGCCGGCCGTCCGTCGTTGGCGTCTGGGTCGACTGCGAATTCTTCATCGCCTCAGCCAGGACGTAGGTCCAAAGCGGGCACGTGTCCGCAAAGACAGAATCGATCTCCGCAATAGGTTGCAGCTTCTCCGGCTTGTCGAGTCCCTTGCCAATGAGGATTTCATCATCCTTCAGCGGCGCCAAACCCATGGCCCGCGCGACGGTCTGGCCGGACGGGAGACCAAACTGCACGCCACGCAGCAGGTTGCGATGCGCGAGTGAGATTGGCTTGTTACCGGCGACTGGCATTGGAAGACTGCCCAGCGGGTCGACCAGCGACGTATCTATCCGGTAGGCGAACTGGAGGCGGCGCGAGTTCACGAAGCGCTGCTTCTTTGCCTCCTCGTCATCACCCGGTTTCGGCGGCGAGAAACCGTAGTCGCGAATATTGATGTCGATGAACCGAGCCCAGTCAATGCCCCAGTCGCTGATCATACGGCGGAAGCCGGTCAGGCCTTCGCCAAAGCCCGGTTGCTGTTCGGGTGGGAGCGGAAAGATCGGCACGAGCACAGCATCGTTCAGTCGATAGCCGGGGCGCACCATGGAGTGTCCGAAGCGGTAGGCCGCCGTGGCGAATTCGACCGGCATGAACGGCAGATCGGACGGGTGGAAGAACTTCAGCTTGTCCTTATCGTAGCGGTTGCCGGTCTTCAAGTTGTCGAGCACGTCCGCCGAGACAATGCGTGGCAGGAAGTCGTTAATGACTATATACTGATAATGGCGGCGGACCTTGGTCTGTACGTCTTCGAATGCCAGAGTGGGATGATGGGCGACGACACGATTGTGAAAGCGCAGAAATAAGCCCTGCAGCTGCGAGACAATGGTGTTCTCGTCGTTGCGCGGATCGCCGATGAGGGCCCTTCCGGCCGCGTTGCGCTGAAGATCATGGGCGCCGCCCGGTACGCCGAGCGTGATCGGGTCGCCCAGGATGAAGGATTTGCCGTCATCCTGGTACATGTAGGGCTGGTCGCCGGGGCCGCGACCATAGATATTGTCTAGATCGAAAGCCGCCGAGCGGTAGTCGGTCGTCGCCGTTGGGTCTTTCTGTTTCTGGAAGCTGCCCGTCGGGTCGAACGTAAGGTCGTGGTCGATAAACTGGCCGAGATAGGTGTAGAGCGCCGGCACACCGCTCTCTTCGTCATCGGGCTCGTCCTTCGGCGCATCGAAGTCCGACACCATCACGGCGGCCAGTTTGCCAAGGTTGTCATGCACCCGTTCCGGGGTATCGCCGAATTTCGCCGGTTCCGCGTCCGGGAACATGCGGCCAAATCGCGCCTGGAAATTCGGCGCCGCCGCAGCTTGCATACCCCGGTGCAGTTGACTGTGTCGTCCGGTCATTCTGGAGCCCTCTCCGCGCGACGCCTTCAATAGCGGGCGTGCAGCGAGCTAGAGACTAGTTAGTTTTAGCCGACCGTGTCTGTGCGCCAACGCACGCACTCCCTGTGAGCTTTCTCACATGCGAGCCACCTACGCTTCCTCCTAGGCGCGACAGGTAGCCGGGACAAGGGCCCGGCTATGACGGGAGGAGCGGGGCTTGCCGGCAGGCGCGATTCCGGGCTGCGGCATAGAGCCGGCAGGATGCCGGCGGTCCAGGGGCGGTGCGCGGAGTGGCGCTTACGCGGCCCAGGGTTGCTGGGGATTGTGGGCGCGGGCGGGGGTGTTGGCGAAGAGGAGCGGCTGGGGCGACGGGGTCTGTTCAGTCTCGACTTCGAGGGCCGGGTCGCAGTTTTCCTGGCGCCAGGGCAGTCGGCGATTGTCGAGACCGAAGACGCCGACGACGATGCCGGCGATCCCTAGCGGGAGGCGGACCGGGTCGGTGCAGCCACGATAGGATGCGCCGTTCTCGAAGCGATGACGGTGGAGTTCGATCCTGAAGGCGCCCTCGAAGGCGGCGACAGGGCCGGTCATGACAACCAGTCCGCCGGTCGGGACCACATCGTCGATCGACAGCCCGAAATGATCGGCGAATGACCCGAGCAGGGCGAGGTCGGTGCGGTCCATGGTCGCATCACCGCTGGCGGATTTCTTTTGACGCAGGCAGACGAGCACCTCGATCAATTCCTCGGGGTCCGCGCGTTCGGCGACGACCGCGCCTTCGACGGGGTTGGCGCCGCTGCCGGCCAGTTCGCGCCAGTTGTTCCACGCGCGCTCTTCGGACGGGGATGCGGAGGGATCGTCTGTCTTGCCGAAAAGCCAGCCCGGCCTGTTGCTGGGAATGGATGACGTGTCGGCGCGCGTTACTGCTTTGGCGTCGGAACTCGTCCGGGCAGACCCTATCGAAGTGTTCATCGCCATAGCCAAGCCTCCCATCATGGTTGCCGGACACTGGTCCGGCAGATCATCAAGCACTCACCAACCGACTCGCAAACAGATGAAGTTGGTAACAAAGCAATCACTAACAAGTCATTTCACAGGTAACCTACACGTGGCCAAACGGGTGTATTGTGACATTTGTCACAGTGCGCGGTTTTGACGCACTGGGGTCGCGGCGTTGGGTGCAACGCCAGCGACCGTACAGAAATGCAACCAGGCCTGGCCCGAGAAGCATCGTCGCGTCCGCCTCCCGAATTAGGGAGCTATGGAGCGCGCGACTCTGTGCCATTCTGGCCGTTCGCAAAACGACCAGGAGAGAGCATGGGCCGCGCCGAGACCTACAACGACCTTGTCGAGATCATGATCCGCCAGGTCGAGACCAACACCACCGACATGGGGCCGGAGCAGCTGGAAGTACCGGTCGGCGCCTATACCGATCCGGCGATCTGGCGGAAGGAGATGGCGCTGATCTTCCATCGCCTGCCGCTGATGCTGGCGCTGAGCATCGAGCTGCCCAAGGCCGGCGACTACAAGGCGATGGAAATGTGCGGCAAGCCGGTGCTGATCACGCGCGGCAAGGATGGCGTGGCGCGCGCGTTCCTGAATGTGTGCAGCCATCGCGGCGCGCCGGTGGCGGAGACCGGTTCGGGGAACTGCAGCCGGTTCAGCTGCCCGTATCATGGCTGGACGTTCGCCAGCGACGGGCGACTGATGGGTATCGCCGAAGTGGAGAAGTTCGGCGAGCTGGACCGCGGCGCGCGCGGGCTGACGGCGCTGCCGTGCGAGGAAAAGGCCGGGATGATCTTCGTGGTGCTGACGCCCGGCGTGCCGATCAATGTCGAGCAGTTCCTGGGCGGGATGCTCGACGACCTGGCCTATTTCAAGCTGGAGACCTGGCACTATCAGGGCGCGCGGGAGATCTTCGGGGCCAACTGGAAGATCGCCTACGACGGCTATCTGGAGGGCTATCACTTCGCGGCGCTACACGCGAAGACGCTGGGACCGGTGTTCGCCTCGGGCGCCAACCACTTCGAGAATTTCGGGCCGCATATGCGAATCTCGTTCCCGGAAAAACGCGTGCCCGAGCTGCGGGCGTTTCCACGCGAGGAATGGTGGGCAAAGGAGCACGACGGCTATGGCTTCGTGCGCACGCTGTTTCCCAACATCTCGGTCGCGCTGGGAGTCGGCGTCGGGCAGATCGCGCAACTGATTCCGGGCCCGACGGCGGACAAGAACCGCACCATCCTCAACTACATCACCCCGCATGCGCCACGGGACGAGGCCGAGCGCGAGTCGTTCGACCAGGCCATCCAGTTCGTGGGGGACGTGACCAACGACGAGGACTACGCACTGGGCTCGAAAATCCAGAAGGGGCTGGAATCCGGGGCGCTGGAAAGCGTGGTGTTCGGCCGCAACGAGCGCGGCAACCAGTTCTTTCACAGGTGCGTAGAGTACTACACGCAGGGCGGGGTCGAGCCCTTCCCCACGCTGTGATGGCGATGACAGACATCGAGGCGCTGCTGGCGAAACAGGAGATCAGCGAGGTCCTCTACCGCTATGCGCGGGGCTGCGACCGGGTGGACGAGGCGGCGTTGCGGGCATGCTTCCACCCCGGCTCGGTGCATTTCCACGGCGGTTTCGCGGGGCTGTCGAGCGACTTCATCGATCTGGCGATGGGCATCGTGCGGCCGCTGAAGGCGTCTTCGCACATGATAAGCAACGTGATGATCGAGCTTAAGGGGGACCAGGCGGTCAGCGAGTGCCACTTCCTGGCGCATCACCGGCGGCTGAAGGCGGACGGCGCCGGGGAGGAAGACTATTTCCTCAAGGGCCGCTATCTCGACGTTTTCGAGAAGCGCGACGGCGCCTGGAAGATCGTCTCGCGCACCGGGCTGCACGACTATGAGCGGGTGCTGGAACCCGCCGACCGGACACTGGCGCAGGCGTCGGCCGACCAGTTCGGCCGTCGGAAGCCGGACGATCCGATCTACGCGATGCTTGGAAATCTTTGACTGTGCGACGCCCCGGCCAGGGCGTCGCGCTGCATGGTCCGCGTGCAGTGTGACCTATTCACAGGACAAAGCGCGGCAAGCGATCGACCGGCGCTGAAATTGTTTGGCAACATTGTTTGGCGATTCTGCGTTGCAAGGGACGCGGACGACAAGACGGAGGCTTCATGGCCACTCAACTTTCGAAGGCCGCGAGATCGCGGTCGAATTCAATAGCGATGTCCGATGTCGCATCGAGAGACGATCTCTATTCGATGCTGTTCACGCGCCTGAGCATCGCGGTGTTCCTGACGATCGCTGGAAGCATTGTCGTGACGGCGGTGCTGTTCAACCAGGGTTACTGACGGCCTTCACTGCGTGGCGGTGACCGAGCGAGGCCGAGACGGCCCCGGTCCGATCGCGCCGCCGGGACCTTTGAACCGGGATTTGGCGTCGCCGGGCGGGGGGTCGATTGACCCCCATCCCGGTTGCGCTATGGCGGGCTGAGCCGGCGCTTCAGCCGGCCGTCTCAGGAAGGATCTTCATGTTCTCGCACATCATGATCGGCACCGACGATCTCGACCGCGCCAAGGCGTTCTACGACACACTGCTGGGCACGCTGGACGTGCCGCCGGCGTTCGTCGACCGTCACCGCATCTTCTACATGACCCCCACGGGCACCTTCTCGGTCTCGCTGCCGATCGATGGGCAACCGGCGACGGCGGCCAATGGCGGCACCGTGGGATTCGCGGCGAAGTCGGCCGAACAAGCGGCGGCGTGGCACGCGGCGGGCCTCGAAGCCGGCGGCGCGACCTGCGAGGATCCCCCCGGCGTACGCGAAGGCCCGGCCGGCAACATGTACCTGGCCTATCTGCGCGACCCGGACGGCAACAAGCTCTGCGCGCTCTATCGCATGTAGCAACGAATGATCCCGGCGTCCGACGCGGCGCCGGGATCGATCCGCCGTCGACCATTTTTAAAATGCATGTTGAAATTTGCCCAAGGTATGGTCTTGTGGCCCTCGCCGCCAGCACGGCGGGAGAGGAAACATGCAGGCTCAAAAGACCCACGCCGTCGAAGGCGTGCATGAACTCGATTTCAATTCGGCGGAATTCCAGCGCGGATTCAAGGACATCTACGCGCGGATGCACGCGTCGGGCTGCCCGTTCGCGCACTCCGCATCCGGCGACCACTATGCGGTGGCCTCGCACAAGCATCTGACCGAAGCGCTGACCAAACCCAATCTGTGGCGCAGCAAGTACGGCCCGGGCCTGCAATATCAGCCCGAGGATATGCCGGGCGTGCTGGTCAGCGTCGACCCGCCGGAACATACCTTTGAGGCCAAGGTCGCCGGCCGGGCGTTCTCGAAGGCCTATTTCGACTCATTCATTCCGAAGATGCAGGCGTGGCTCGACAACGCGATCGACGGCTTCCAGGCCGCGGGACGCGTCGACATGCACAAGTCGATCTCCGAGGCGTTCCCGCTGTTCGTGATCTTCGAGATGTTCGGCATTCCGCTCGAAGGGCGCACCGAGGTCTTCCGCGGCGAGATCAAGAAGGGCGTCGGGCTGATGCTGACACCCGGCGACTTCCGCGTACGCCAGGCCGGCGACACCCGCGCGGTCAGTAATCCGATGTTCCAGAACCACCTCGACGCGTGCAAGCGCAAGCTGGCGAGCGGCGAGTTCGCACCTGGCGAGAACCTGATCACCCGATTCCTGACCGCGGAGGTCGACGGGCAGCGGCTGTCGGACGAGAAGATCATGGGTTTCTGCGCTTTCCTGCTGGCGGCGGGCAGCGCGACGACGACGATCCTGCTGTCGAACCTGATCTACCGCCTGCTCTCGGAGCCGGAGGAGTTCGCCAAGGTGAAGGCCGATCCGTCGCTGATCCCGCTGGCAATTGAGGAAGCGCTGCGGATCGACGCGCCGGTGCAGGGCCTGTTCCGCACCAACGATGAGGAGACCGATCTGGGCCCGCTGCACCTGGAGCCGGACACCAAGGTGATGATGCTGTGGGCGGGCGCGAACCTGGATCCGACGGTGTTCGACAATCCGCTGAAGTACAGCCTGGACCGCGATCCGGAGGTGGTGCGCAGGCATGTGGCGTTCGGCTATGGCATCCACATCTGCCGCGGCGCCTCGCTGGCGCGGCTGGAGGCGACGCTGTTCCTGGAAACGCTGATGCGTCGGCTGCCAAACCTGCGCATCGGTGGCGAGGTCAAACAGGAGCTGAGCATGCCGGTGCTGCAGGGCATTGCTGAACTGCCGCTGGCTTGGGATGTAGTCTAGGAAGGGAAGGTTTGTCCGCGGATGACGCAGATTTTTAGAGGATAAGAAAGCAATGGGACCGGACCGCCGGGTTCCAACCGGCAACTTGCTGCCGTCTCAAGAATCTGTGGCTATCAAATGAAACCGGCTACGCCGCAAGAAATATAGAAAGCTAAAGGCGCATGCGTTTCAAATATAAGAAGAGACGCCTTCTTTCTCATCCTCTAAAAATCTGCGTCATCTGCGGACAATTCTAACCTTAAAGAAAACAGGAAACAGGGAATGGACATCAAGGGCAAGAAGGTTCTGGTAACCGGCGCGGGGGCCGGGATCGGGCGGGCGGTGGCGGTCATGTTCGCCGACAGGGGCGCGGACACGGTCGTGGTGGTCGACATCAATGCGGCGAACCTGGCGTCGACGGCCGAGGCGGTGCGCGCGGCCGGCGGCAAGGCGATCACGATGAACGCCGACCTCAGCAAGCCCGAGGAAGTCATCGCCATGTTCGAGGACGCCGACCGCGCGACCGGCGGTCTCGACATCGTGCACAACAACGCCGGGATCATGACCGGCGAACCGGACTTCCCCGACACCGTGATGGAAAAGATGATCGCGGTGATCCAGATCAACCTGATCGCGATGATGGTCGGCACGCGCATCGCTATCGAGCAGATGCGCCGGCGGGGCGCGCCGGGGGTGATCATCAACACCAGCTCCATCGCCGCTTTCTCGACGATGCCGGCCGATCCGGCCTATTCGGCGTCGAAGCACGGAATCCTGGCCTTCAGCCAGTCGTGCAAGCCGCTGCATGAGGCCTACAACATCCGGGTGATGGCCATCTGCCCGGGCGTGGTCGACACCGCCATCGTGCCCAAGGACGCGGAATGGCTGGCGCCGGTGCTGAAGGCCCTGAAAATCCTTCACCCCGACGACATCGCCCGCGCGGTGATGGACATCGTCGCCGACGACACCCTGGCCGGCGAACAGGTCACGGTAAGCAACGCCCCGGCGGACTGAGAGTGGCACGACCGCGCTTGAGCGTCGTATTCAACGCCAATGAGCCAAGAAGCCAGGAGTAAGAGATTCCGGCGCCTCAGATCTCCCTCCCGCTCTCCCCGGCGAAAGCCGGGGCCCAGATGCAAGGGACATCCTCTCGGGTGGGTTCAATCGGGCCGAGCCAGCGCTTGGGCAGAGGAACAAACAAAAAAAGCCTGGACACCGGCGTTCGCCGGGGCGAGCGGGAGGGGGGATTAGACGACAGTCCTTTGTGCTGGCGGTGGCCTCAGGATTGAGGAAGCAACAGCGGCCGCAGCGCTTCGACGAGTTCGCGGGAGGGACGGCGGGGGCGGCCGTCGAGGGTGATGCAGGCGGCTTCGACCTGGGCGCGGGCGATGACGTCTTCGCCGCGGGTCAGGGACTGGGTGATGAACATGCGGGGACCGCGGACGGTGTCGTAGGCAGTGCGCACCAGCAGGGCGTCGTCGATCCGCGCGGCCTTAACGAAATCCATGGCCAGGCGAGTGACGACGAAGGCGCTGGGGTCTGCCTGCGCCAGCAGAATGCTGTGGTGGATGCCGGCGAGGCGCAGGAAGTCGGAGCGGCCGCGCTCGAAATAGCGGGCGTAGCTGGCGTGGTAGACGACGCCGGTGAAGTCGGTGTCCTCGTAATATACGCGCACCGGCAGGCGATGCTCGCGGCCCTCGAACCAGCCGGCGGTAGGTTGGTCGGACGGATTCATTCGGCGGTCTCTCCGGCTCCGGCTTCTCCGATGACGTTCCACTCCCACAGGCGGGCGAGATGGTTGTAGTCGCTGTGCTGGCGGGCGATGAACTTCGGCACGGCCCACGACAGGTAGGCCGTCCGCGGATCGTCGAACAGCGCGATGCGGCGATGCAGGTTGTCAAGCGCGGCGGCCGCCAGTTCGGCCCCCTCCCCCGCGCTCGCGACGGAGATTTCAGCGCCCGGCGTGCGGCCGCCCGACACCCGCACATAGACCAGCTCGCCCGGCTCGACGTGGCTGAGGCCTTTGAAGCCTCCCGCGGCCAGTATGGCGCCGGTCAGGCTGAGCTGCGGGGCGAGGCCGATGCGGACTTCCTTCTTGCTGGGCGGCTGGCCGGTCTTGAAATCGAGGATGTCTGCGGACCCCGCGCGGACCTCGATGCGGTCGGCGCGGGCGGTCAGGGTGAAGCGGCCACCCGGCATATCAAAGCTGAACTCGCCCTTCGCCTCGACCAGCAGGCTGGCGCCCACGCGGCGGCGGCGCTCGAACTCTACGACCCACGGGCCGATGTTGATGGCGAGCGCGCGCTCCCGCACCATCCGCGAGTGCGGCATGCCCTCGCGGAGCAGCGCCTCGACGACCATGTCGGCGAACAGCGCTTCGGCATCATCCGGCAGTTCATCCGGATGCTCCGTGGCAAAGCGTTCGAAAGCGTTGTGAATCGCCGTGCCGCGGACCATGGCCTCGATCGGCATGTCGGGCGGATCGAGAGGGTACAGCTTGAGAACGTGCCGGGCGTAGAAGCCATATGGATCACGGATCCACTGCTCGACATTGGTGACCGCCATCTTGCGGGGACGCGCGGCGACGGGCGGCTTCGGCGCCGGGCGCGGAGCGGTGCGCAGACTGGCCGGCGCCGGCTCAAGTGGCGCATCCAGCACTCTGGCCCAGGCAAGGACGTCTTCCCGACCCGGCAAGGCAACGCCGGCGCCCTGAGCCAGAGTCCGCAGACGCCAGAGCCAGCGCGACGCCACAGCGGGCGTTCCGCCACGGCGCTCGGCGTTAAGCAGGACGACCCGTGGCGCGGCGGCGCCCTGGGCGAAATCGTGGGCGGAAAGCCCGATACGCCGTTCGGGCGGCGGCAGGCCCAACTGCTTGCGCATCGGTCGCGACAGGAACGGATCGATGGGCGCGCCACGCGGCCACACCCCCTCCTCCAGCCCGGCGAGGATCAAACGGTCGGCGCGCAGCAGGCGGGCCTCAAGCACGCCGAGGATGGCGATGCGGGCATGGCTCTGCCCGCCGCCGCGCAGCGTCTCGGACGACAATAGCCTTGTCAGCAGCTCGGAAAAGCCGGTTCGGGTAGCGGACGGCAGGCCCTCGCCTTCATGGATCAGCGCCGAGATCAAGCCACCGGCGCCTTCACCGGCAGCCCCGGACCATAGCGATCCCAGATCGCCATCCGGTCCGACCGCGAGGGCCTCCATCGCCCGCGCCAGGGCGAGCGCGGCCTCCGCCGGCGGCGCGACATCGTCCGCATACGGACTCTCGGCGAGACTCAGCGCCTGCCGTAGTCGAATGGCGAGGTCGAGACCGGCGGGATGTTCGGCGAGCCGCGCTTCCAGTTCACTCCATTCACCGGGTCGCGGACCGCGCAGGCCGTGACGTTCGAGTTCCCAACGCGCGCGCGCCAGAGGCTCCCCGGCCAGGCCGACACGGGTCAGGGGATGCTTGGAGATCGCCAGCAAGGGGATCGGATCGGTGGGATCGGCGATCACGCGGGCGACCAGCATGGCGAGCACCGCGACCGGGGCCAGGGCCAGCGGCCGGCCGGCGGAGCTGTCGCAGGCGATGTTCCAGCGGGTCAGCCGCGCGCTGACCCGGCGGGCGAGATCGGCGTCGGGAGTGACCAGCGCCGCTGTCGCGCCGGGAATCTCCAGCGTCTCGCGCAGCAACAGGGCGGCGACCGTGGCGGCCTCCTCCTCGTTGGCGGCGGTGACCACGTCGAGGCCATCCAGTCCCAGGGCGATCGGGTCGACGCCTGAGGCGCGTCCCTCCGCCGTCAACACCTCGATCTGGTCTAGCCAGTCGGCGGTGGCCGCGGGCGGGCGCAGGGCCTCGTTGATCAGTCGACGGCGCCAGCGTCCGCGGGATTCCAGTTCGGCGGTCGTGTCCCAGTCGGCGATGCGGTCGCGGGTCAGGTGGAAGCGATCGAGCAGCCGTTTCAGTCCGCCCTGCGGGTGCTGCTCGTCGACTTCCGCCCAGGCCTTGTCGGCCAGTGACTTGTCGAGACCGGGCAGCACGACACAGCCGCGCGGTGCGCCGGCGATGGCGGCCAGCAGGTCGGCGGCGGCGGGGGCGGAGCCGGTCGAGCCGGCGGCGACGATGACCTCCCGCGGTGGATGCTCATTCCAGCGCTCGGCGAGGCGGCGAAGCAGCAGCACGCGGCGGTCGGCGACATCGACCAGGCCTAGCTCCTGCAGACGACGCGGCCAGACTTCCAGCGCCAGATTGAGAAAGCGTGCGGATGCCTGCCAGTGCAGGGCGAGATCGCCTTCGACGAGGGTCTCGACCGCGCGCGGATCGCCGGTCTCCTCGATCTGGCAGGCGTCGAGAAAGGCGGCCAGTGCATCGGCGAGTTCCAGAGCCGAGGCCGCGTCCAGCCGACGCTCCAGCAGGACCTCGTGTTCCACCACCAGACGCGCCAACTCGAAGCGGCGTCGCCATGCGCTGATCGCCGGCGGCAGGTCGAGCGCCAGATCGCCCGGCTCGAACGGCGGCTCTCCCTCGTCCAGATCACCAAGCGCGCGGATACGCGGCAGCAGCACCGCTTTGGCGCCAGCCGACTTCAGGAACGCCTGGGCGAGGAACCGCGCCGCCCGGCGGGTCGGCAGCAGGATGGTCGCCTCAGCCAGCGCATCGGGACCCAGCGGCGACAACGTCTTCCAGACACCATCGGCGAGGTCATCAAGGAACGGACGATGCGCCGGAATGGTGAACCAGCGCGGGGACGGGGCGTCGAGAAACGGCGTCATGCGGCGGCGCCTTCGGGATTGCGCGAGAGAATCGTGAGCCTGATGCTACGCATGGGCGGACGCTAGCACGGCGCGGTCGGCGGCGGGACGCTGGATTTCACCAGCAGTCTGTCCGCAAAAGCTCACAGAAGATCGGCGCGACCGCCGATCCAGGCTGCGCCGGGTGGGTAGTTCGACTGGCGCGCTCTGGGCGAAATACTTATTGGATTACTTGACAGCGAAGCCTTCAACCGGCGCTACTGATTGTGGGGGACTGGATGCGAGATGTAGCGCCTGATGGGCGCCACAGGGGTTCGCGGAACCTCCGGTCAAGCACGAGGGGACTCACTGTCGCCGTACACACGGCGCAACAGGGCGGGCTGTCATGACGACCAGGACGATAACCGGAACCTATAGCGCGGGCTACACGCTCTCGCCGACTTATTCCCAGATCCGGGTAGCACCAACCGGCGAGATCGGCGGAGTGGGCCTATCAGCCTCCGCGGCGGCGAACGTGCTCAATCAGGGCTCCGTAGTGGCAACCGGCTATGGCGTGAATGGTGTCGATCTGCGGGCCGGGGGCGTCCTGATCAACTCCGCCGGAGCGATGATTTCAGGCGGCGTCGGGGCGATCGGCGGGAACAATGGCAATGTGGCGATTGGCGGCCAGGGCGGAGGCGGCGCGGTCCTATCAGTGCACGGACTGGTTACCAACAACGGTATCATATTGGGCGGGGCCGGCGGGCGAGGCGGCTATTACCGCCTCTACTATGTGGGTCTTGGAGGCCAGGGAGGCGCGGCGCTGACCATCGATGCTAACGCATCCAGGATGAACAACCTCGGCACGATACTGGGCGGGGTCGGCGGGGAGGGCCGCATTGGCGGCATCAGCGGCGACGGCGTTTCAGTCGAAGGTGCAGGCGCACACTTGAGCAACTCGGGCGCGATCTTCGGTGGTCTGGGCGGCTATTCCATTGCCTATTTCTCGAACGGCGGGGCAGGAGGCGCTGGCCTCGCTACGGCTGCGACCGACACGAATCTGATCAACAGGGGCACGATCGCCGGCGGCGCAGGCGGCCAAGGTACGACGGGGTACGACAGTAACTTCCCGTCCGCCTATGGCGGCACGGGCGGGGCCGGGTTTGTCTCATCGGCCAGGAACACCACCTTGAGCAATGCGGGTGCAATTTTAGGTGGAGAGGGTGGCGGCGGCTATCAAGGAGGGGCTGGAGGCGGAGGCAGCCTGTTGATGACAAGCGGCGCCGTGGTCGTGAACAGTGGCGACATCACTGGCGGCGCAGGTCAGGACGCGGCGAGACCTCATAGGTATCAGCGGGGCGCGGCGGGCGGCGACGGCGGTGTGGGTCTGACGCTGGCAATGGGAGGCAGGGTAGTCAACGCGGGCACGATCAGCGGGGGGAACGGCGGCAAGTCGTCAATCTACCCTAATGGCGGTGGAGTCGGCGGCGACGGAATGACTCTGAGCGGCTCGATCAGCCTGACTAACAACGGCCTGATCGCCGGCGGAAATGCCGGCGCGTTCGGCGACGGCGCTGGAGGATCGGGGGTAAGCCTGAAGGCCGCCTCGGCCGGCCCTGACGCCGCTGAGGTCTTCAACAGTGGCACTATCATGGGTGGCGCGGGCAGCATCGCAGAGTCCCCGAGCTATCAGGCCGGTATCGGCGGTGATGGCGCCCTGCTGTTCGGCTCGGTCATTGTTGTCAACAAAGGTGCGATCTCCGGTGGACAGGGCGGCCAGGGTGGCGGGGGCGCGTACGGAACCCCCCAGAACGGAGGCGTCGGCGGAACTGGGGGAGTGGGCCTCTGCCTCTCTGGCCACGGCGAGATCAGCAATACAGGCGTAGTCCTTGGGGGCCAGGGCGGCGCCGGTGGCGTAGGCGGCACAGGCAAGAGTAACGGACCGACGGGCTCCACGGGCGATGGCGTGGTGATGATGGGCGGCGACATGGTCAATGGCGCGGTCGGCATTGCAACAGCGCTGATCTCCGGTTCAATTGGCATCTATGCCGGTGGCGCCGCGACTATCACCAATTTCGGCACGGTTGCTGGGTCCACCGGAGTTTCCGTGCAGTTCGAGTCAGCCTCCGGGCGACTTATCGCCGAGGCTGGTTCCACCTTCATTGGCGTCGTGAACGGCCACGACGGAACCCTGGAACTGGCCTCGGGCGGCGGGACCATCACCGGATTGGGATTGACCGGGACGATCACCGGCGCGGTGGCGATGACCTTCGACAGCGTGTCGAATCTCATCCTGGACAACGCCAGCGCCTGGACGATGAGCGGCGCCAACACCGTGCGCAATGGACAGACCCTGACCGCGGCTTTCGGCTCAAAGCTGACCATTGGTGGGGCGTCGACGCTCAACGTCCAGGGAACCGTCAGCCAGGCCGGAAACCTCACGGTCGGCGACACGACCAACAGCGCGGCGAGCGTAACGGTCCTGCAGTCCGGTGTGTGGAAAGTCGGCGGCAACATCGCCCGGGGTACAGCCACGGCAAGTCAGATCATCAACAACGGTCTGCTGATCAGAAACGCCGGCGCCGGTACGAGTATGATCTATGTGACCACGGTCGACAACGGGATGATTGAGGCGGCCGCCGGAACACTGGATTTCACCCGCGCGCTGAGCGGAACCGGCGCGATGAAGATCGACGCCGGCGCGACCCTGGAAGCGGACGGCGGCGCCGCATCGAGCCTTTCCGCGGCATTCAACGGAGCCGGCGCGACATTGGCGCTGAAACAGGCCGCCGCCTTCGCGGCTAAGATCAGCGGCTTCACCTCCGGCGACACCATCGACCTGCTGGGAGCCACAGCGACAGGAGCCAGCGTCAACGGCGCGGACCAACTGGTAATCGTCAACGGGACCACGACCGTGGCGACGCTACAACTGAGCGGGAGCTATGCAGGTGATACCTTCGGCGTTGGTTCAGATGGCACGGGTGGGACGAACGTTACGCTTAGCACTGCCCCCTCCCCTCACCTGCTGACAGCGGCGATGGCGGCGATGGCTCCGTTGGCGGGATTGGCGACGGCAGGGCACAATCCCGTCGCGCAACATGCCCCGCTGCTGGCGACGCCAGGCGCTTCATCGTTCTGACCCTACGGCTACCGGCCGCCCCTCAGCACTCGACGACGTTGACGGCAAGGCCGCCCTGGCTGGTTTCCTTGTACTTCGCTGACATGTCGAGACCGGTCTGCCGCATGGTCTCGATCACCTGATCGAGGGTGACGCGGGCGGCGCGGTGGCTGTGCATGGCCAGGCGCGCGGCGTTGACGGCGGTGACCGCGGCGATGGCGTTGCGCTCGATACAGGGAATCTGCACCAGGCCGCCGACCGGGTCACAGGTCAGGCCGAGGTTGTGTTCCATGCCGATCTCGGCGGCGTTGGCGACCTGTTGCGGCGTGCCGCCCCAGATCGCGGCGAGACCACCCGCGGCCATCGAGCAGGCGACGCCGACTTCTCCCTGGCAGCCCATCTCCGCGCCCGAGATCGAGGCGCGCTGCTTGTAGAGCAGGCCGATGCCGCCGGCTGTGAGCAGGTAGCGACGCGCCAGGCTGAAATCACCGGCTTCCGGCGCCGCATAGTGTTTCAGAATGGCCGGGATGACGCCCGCCGCCCCGTTGGTCGGCGCCGTGACCACACGACCGCCGGCGGCGTTCTCCTCGTTGACAGCCATGGCGTAGACGTCGAGCCAGTCGAATATCCGCTCAGCCTCGTTGACATGCTTGTGCTGACCGAGCGTTTTCCAGATCTCCGGCGCGCGGCGCCTGACCTGCAATCCGCCGGGAAGCACGCCCTCGGTATGCAAACCGCGATCGATGCAGGCGAGCATCACGGCGGTTACACGATCGAGGCCATCGTGCGTGGACTGAGGCGAGCGCCAGGCGGCTTCATTGGCCAGCACGGCCTCGGCGATGGAGAGGGCTTCGCGCTCGCAGATCTCGAGCAGCATCGCGGCGGAGGTGAACGGGTACGCACCGCGTTTCGCGCCCTTGATCGTGTCATCCGCGGCCGGCGCTTCCAGCTGCCTGCGGGTGGCCACGAAACCGCCGCCGGTCGAGTACCAGACATCGTCGGCAATGATCGAGCCGGACTGATCGAAGGCGCGAAGGCGCATGCCGTTGGGATGCAGGTCGGGGATGATGTGGCCGGCGAGGTCGATATCCGAGCGAATGTCGAAGGAAATGGCCTGTCCGCCATGCACGCTGAGTGACCCCGAGGCGCGCACGCGCTCGACCTCTCCCGTCACTCCGGCGGGATCAACGGTTTCGGGATCATGGCCGAGCAGTCCAAGCACCACGGCCGTGACGCTGCCGTGGCCTGGACCCGTCAGCGCAAGAGAGCCCTGCAGTTCAACGTGTACGCGGCCGACCCGATCAATCTGACCGCGAGCGGCGAGAGCCTCGACAAACCGCCGGGCGATCCGCATTGGCCCGACCGTGTGCGAACTGGAGGGGCCGATGCCAACGCGAAAGAGATC
>JANXTX010000423.1 GCA_025352165.1 Caulobacteraceae bacterium
GACCCAAATCCCCATAGGCTGAACGGCAGACCCCAACAGCGAGGCAGCGGCCCGCGGTTTCCTCCCCCGTAGGCTTTCGGACGCCGACCCTCCCGGTCGCCGCCAATACTTGCGCAGGGCCGACATCCGAAACCCTAAACAGGAGCGGAAATTGGCCTTCCTCCGGAAACTCACCGTTTTCCTGTCACCGCTAATCTCCGACCCGGCCGCCGATGAGCTATCCGACGGTGATTGCGACGCCATTGCGGCGACACTGCGCGAGGAGCCGCAAACTTGACCCGCGACAATATCCTCTGAACTCGCGTGAGTTCGTGTAGAATGGACGCCTGGAAAAACATAATGACGTCTGACTTCACATTCGTGCATGCGGCCGACATCCATCTCGACAGCTCGCTGTCGGGATTGGCGTCGCGCGACGAGGAGTTTTCGGCCCTAGCGCGCGGCGCAACCCGTCGAGCGTTCATCAATATTGTCGATCTGGCGATCCGCGAAGGCGCGGCCATCGTCCTGATCTCGGGCGACCTTTATGACGGCAAATGGAAGGACCAGAGCACCGGTCAGTTCGCCGTGGCTCAACTCGCCCGCCTGTCACGCGCGGGCATCCGCACATGCATTGTGTTCGGCAATCATGACGCAGAGAGCCGGGTGTCGCGGCACCTGGCGCTGCCAAGCCTCGTCCACCGGTTCGACAACCGCAAATGCGAGACGCTGGCGCTTGAGGATCTCGGCCTCGTCATCCACGGCCGCAGCTACAAGGACGCGGCGACGACCGACGACTTGGCCGCAACCTATAACCCGCCCGCGCCCGATGCTTTCAATATAGCCATGCTGCACACCGCGCTGGACGGTCATCCCGGCCACGCGTCCTATGCGCCGTGTACGCTGGACCGCCTCCGGGCAGCGGGACACCAGTATTGGGCGCTTGGCCATGTCCACGAAAGGGTCGTCCGCTCCGAACACCCCCATGTCGTTTATCCCGGCAACAGCCAAGGGCGAAACATACGCGAGACCGGCGTAAAGGGCGCAACCGTCGTCCGGGTCCGGGATGGCGTCGTGCGTGCGGTCGAGCACCACGCCTGTGACGAGGTCCGTTGGGCGCGCACCGAGTTCGATGGAAGCAACGCGAGAGACATGGGCGATCTGCTGGGCGGCGTTTCCGCCGCTCTCGCCGATGCCGTCAAAGGGATTGCCGATCGTCCCACAGCCGCACGTGTGACCGTCAAGGCAAGCGGCGCCCTGCGGCGAAGCCTGCTCGCGGACCAGGAATGGTTTGGTGGTGAGGTGCGGGGTCAGGCGTCGATGCTGTCTGACGGGCTCTGGATCGAGTCCATAAGGGTAGAAGCAGGTGTCGACAGCCCCGGCGCGGCCCTTCTGCCCGAGATTGCGGAATTGCTGGCTTCCGCCGGCGGAGACCCGGATTGCGGCCGGGCGCTGCTCAGCTCCGTCGCCCCCTTGCTCGAAAAGCTCCCGGCGGACGAGCAGGAGGGCGAACTGGCCCCACTCCTCGCCGCGGCGCGGGCGGGCGACACATCCTCGCTGCTGGCGGCGGCTTTGGCCGCCGTTGAGGCGCGGCTCGTCGGAGCGGGGGACTGATGCGTTTCCGCCGTCTCGAGCTCATACGCTATGGCGCCTATGCCGACCGCGCTCTCGATTTTGGGGACGGTCGGCCCGATCTGCACCTGATCGTCGGGCCGAACGAGGCGGGCAAATCGACCCTGCTTTCCGCCATCGAAGACCTTCTGTTTGGCTTTCATGGTCAGACCGCTCAGGGCTGGAAGTACGATTACAATGAGCTTCGTCTACGTGCCCTGATCGAACACGATGGCGAGGCCCTCGACGTGACACGGCGCAAAGGCAACAAGAATACGCTCCTTGATTCCGCCGGGGTCGCGATCGACGACTCTGTATTGTCCCCATTTGTCGGAGGCTATGATCGGGCGGCGTTCGAACGGATGTTCGGGCTCGATCAAGAGAAGCTGCGGGCCGGCGGCCAAGCCATCCTTGACGGCCGTGACGACGTCGCGCGCACCTTGTTCCAGGCCGGCTCGGGCCTTTCCACGGTTGGGGCGCAGCTAAAGACATTGGAAGCCGAGGCGGGCGCCTTGTTCAAGCCAAGCGCGTCCAACCCGACGATCAATGCGCTTCTTCGCCAACGCCAGGAGCTGTTGAAGACCGTTCGCGATGCGACACTGAGCGAGGCTGAACTGACAGCCATGCGGCTTCGCCAGGAGCAGGCAGGCGCGCGCCGCGACGAGCTGATATCGGAGGCTGAGGAACTGGGCCGACGCGCGAACGTCGTCGAGCGGGTTCTTCGCACGCGGGCGCCCCTCAACCGGTTGGCGGCGGCTCGTTCTGAGCTACTGGAACTCGGCGCCGTGCCGGTCCTGCCCTCCGACGCAGCCACGGTGCTATCGAAATCCAGATCGGAACGCGCCATCGCCCAGGAATTACTGGCGCAACACCAGCAGGATCTGGATGAGGCGAACGCGCATTTCGACACCACAATCCTGCCCGAAGAGCTGTTGTCCGAACAGGTACGCATAGAATCGTTGGACGAACGTCGCCCGGCGATCGAGAAGGCGCAGGGCGATTTGACCCGGCGTCTTACTGAACTTGAGGGGATCGAGGAAAGGATCGCCACGGGGCGGACCAACGCCGGGCTCGCCGAGAACGCGGCGTTACCGCCCGACAATTGGCTTCGGCGAGCCGCCGGTCATCTGGAGAAGGCGCGAGCGCTGGCCACCCGCGCCGTCAAACTTGAATCGGATCGCGCCGACCATGCGCTCGACCTGAAAGAGCTCGCCGAGAACCTCGCGTCCAATCCGGTATTGGCTGATCCGGGGGAGTTGCGCGCGGCCGCCGCCGAAATGCCAGCCGATGCCGAGACCCGACACCGAAAATCGGAGGCCGCGGCGAAGCAGGCCCGTTCAAAGGCCGACACCAGCATTATCGCTCTTCGATGGTCCGGGACCGCTCAAACCCTCGCGCAAGCTGCCCTTCCGTCCATGCCTGAGGTCGCGGCTGCGGTGAAAGCCATCGAGCGCGCTGTCGAGGAGCGCCGTCAGGCCCTCAAGGATGTGGAAGCCGCCGACCGCGACATCGCCGAGCAGCAACGCAGAATTAGCCAGCTCAGCGCCGGCCAGGCGCTGCCCACCCCGGACGCCGTCAGCGCCGCGAGGGAAGAACGAGACGAGGCTCTGACAGACGTCAGGCGCCGGCTCGCCGCCCCGCGCGGCGACGATGATCCGGTGGCCGGCGACAGGCTCGCCGGGCTTATCATTCACGCGGACAATCTGGTCGACCAGCGCGACCGCGATGCCGCACGCGTCGCCGAGTACGTCATCGCGCTGGCCGCCCTGGAGGAGGCCAGAACCCGGCGCGGCATCGCCGAAGCGTCAGCCCTGCGCTGGCTCAATGAGCTCGCGTCCATTGAGGCCAAATGGTCCAGCGTCCTTTCCGACGCGGGGCTCCCGGCGGAACTTCAGCCAGTCGGCTTCGAAGTGTGGCGGGCTGAAAGGGAACGGACGCTTGAGGCGATCGCCCAGGCGGCCGAAACACAGACGGCGTTCGAAGAGCTTCATCGACAGCTGGAGCTAAGCCACGAGCGATTGGGTAAAGCCTTGGCCGATGCGGCCGTGGCGGCGCCGGGGGGTTACGCCGCCCGTCTGCGCGAAAGTCAGGCCGTAGTGGCGCGCCTCGACCAGGCATCGCTGATCAGGGCGGGGTTGATCGCGCAACAGAAGCAACTGGATCGCCGAACCGAGGCGCTGGGCCGCGAGGGACAGGCCGTGGCAAGGCTTGGCGATCAGCTCGCGACGCAAGAGAATACACTGTGTCAGGAGGGCGGTGTTGGGTTCGCGGCCGGCGCGCTTGAGCGGGCCGTCGAGGAACTTGGCCTGATCGCCGCCGACGTGATCACTCATGCGGGCCTTGTTCGCCAGGTGGCGGGCATAAGGCACGATGCGCGGATTTTCGGGGAAGATGTCGCGAAACTGCTTGGCACGCTCGGCCGTGCCTCGGATCTCCCGGCCACCGAGGTCGTCAGGGATTTGGCGCATGAACTGAAAGCCGCGATCAAGGCGCGAGAGTCGGTCCTACACTGGCAGTCGGTCGCTGAACGCGCCGCCACCGCAATAAAGACAGCCGAGCGCCGTATAGCAGTCGCCCAGGCCCAGCTCGATGCGCTTATGCACAGCGCGGGTGCGGCGCTGGAGTCGGATCTCGACCCGATCATCGCCTCGGCCTCGGCTGTGGAAGCCGCCAGGGCGAAGGAGAGTGACGCCTTGCGTGAGCTGACCGATGTCGGTGACGGCATCGGTATTGAGGAACTAGAAGCCGAAAGCCGCGCGCTTCCCGCCGATCAGGCGGCCGCCGAGAAAGAAACCCTGGCGGCGCGCCGCCGCGAAATCGAAACCGAGCGGGAGGAGATCGGCCGCTCGCTCGCCCAAGCGCAAAGCGAGCTTGATCGAACCGCCGTCGAGTCCGCGGCCGCGGAGGCCCAGCAGGGCGTCGCCGACACCCAGGCCGCCCTGGCGGCGGCGGCCGAGCGGTACGTGGGGACCACGGTCAGCGCCGCTCTATTGCGGTGGTTGATCGATCGATACCGAGCCAGTTCCCAGGCCCCCCTGCTCGCCCGGGCTGGCGACCTATTCATGCGTGTTACCGGCGGAGCCTATACCAAATTGCTGATCGACTATGACAGCGACGACCGCGCCCGTATTGTCGCCCTTCGAGCCAATGGCGACCGTGTCGGCGTGGAAGGCCTAAGCGAAGGCGCCCGCGATCAGCTCTACCTGGCGCTGCGACTGGCGGCCTTGCAGGAGCGCGACGGCGCAAACCTGCTGCCGCTCGTTTGCGACGACCTGCTCGCCAGCTCCGACCCCGGCCGAGCCGGCAGAATGCTTGAAATCCTAAGCAAGGCCGCCAAGACCGCCCAGGTCCTGGTATTCTCGCACCACGACCACATCATCGACGTCGCCAGGAAAACGATCAGCGATGACGCCTTCCGCCTGCACCGGCTCGAACACGTGGGCCTTGAAACCGCAGCTTAAGGATGGATATATCTTCCTTGGGTTAGCGAATTCCATAGGCATGATAACCAATTGAAATTCCTGGGCAGTTTGGCGTTGTGAATTAGGTATTAGGCAGGGCAATCGCATATCA
>JANXTX010000355.1 GCA_025352165.1 Caulobacteraceae bacterium
GCTCACTGAAGACCTTGCCAAGCTTGAGGCCGCGCTTTGCGACGTGGGCGAAGTCCGGTTGGTAGTGGTCGATCCGATCACGGCATATTTGGGCGGCTCTGACACTCACAAGACCGGCGACGTTCGCGCGGCGCTCGCGCCGCTCCAAGAACTGGCTTCACGCTATCGGATCGCGGTGGTGGCGGTTTCTCACTTCAATAAGAGCGCTGGCGGCGGCAAATCGATCAATGCTGTGACGGGCTCGGCCGCATTCGTGGCGGCGTCCCGCGCGACGTTCATTGTCACCAAGGACCCCGACAACCCGCTGCGACGACTATTGATTGAAGCGAAAAACAACCTCGCCCAAGCCTCTGGGTTGGCGTTCACGGTAGTCGAAACCGTGCTGTCCAACGGCATTAAAGCGCCACGCGTCGTATTTGAGGATGGTACGGTTGAACTGTCGGCAGACCAAGCGATTGGTGAGCCGGTGCGTGACTGCAATCGAAGTGCGGTTAACGAAGCAACCAACTTCTTGAAAGCCGAACTCGCGGATGGGCCAGTTGCTGCCAAAGATGTCAAAGCGAACGCTAAATCAGCTGGCATATCGGACAAAACGCTTCAACGGGCGGCTGACGGTGTCGGCGTCTTGAAGCGAAAGGATGGCTTTCAAGGTGCGTGGGTGTGGAGTTTCGCAATGGCTCCAAACCGTGTTGCAGAGCTATTTGCGGATATGCCACGCGCACCGTTACCGGCCAAAGGCGGCCAAGATGGTCATGTTTCGACCGTGGAAAACATGGGCGCCTTTGGGGATGGATGGCCATCTTTGGCCAAAAAGCCGGAACCGAGTGAATGACCGACCGATCAAGCACGCCACCCGGATCGCCCGCCGATGGCGCTCCACCCGGCACGCCGCCCGCTGCATCAACAGCGCTGATACAGCGCGGACGACCATTCCCAGCGGGCGTGAGCGGCAATCCTGGCGGACGCCGACCAGGTTCGAAAAATCGCCTGACGGACATTTTCATCACCGCCATCGTGGATGATTTTGCCCAACACGGCGCAGGCGCTATTGCCCAGGTACGACTTGCTGATCCCGCCCTCTATCTCCGGATTGTCGCCGCTGTAGTGCCAAAAGAGCTTGTCGCCCAACGCGAACGTGAGCCGGATATCGATGTAGAAAGCCTAGATTTGGCAGGCTTCATTGAGCTTATTGAACGGTTAGAACGTCAAGCCTCGATACGGCGAGCGATCTTAAAGGCTGAATACGGGTAGCGGGTCGGTCTGCCTTATAGTTTTGTAGAATTCTCAGGACCGGTAATGCCGGCGCAATGAAGTGCGGTGCCCTACCCGATTTTGGAGCAAGTTTTACCACGTTCCTTGTATATATACCCTGTTTACGGGAGGACCCGAAAAACCTCTGGCCTGATCACGTGGAAGTTTTCTGAGACGACATCGCGGATGGTCCGCCAGGTTTGGGGGAAGGTGATGGCGAAGAAGTCGTGTATCTTTTTGATGAATTCGGCCTCAGTCGGGTAATGCTGATTGTGAGTGACGTGCCGGTGCATGACCCCCCCATAGTTTTTTAATTACATTGAGATTGGGCGCGTAAGCGGGCAGGAAGTGAAGCTCTATCCGGCAGTCGGTCCTGGCCTGACGCAGCCCGATCAGCTCCCCCCAAACCAAGGAAAATAGGGGGGGGTAATTACTGGGTCGATGGACATTTTCTTTGCGAAATTCACTGCGTCGTTTAGCTTATCATATCGATATTCTTTGAATGTGAATTGTGTCCCCTCAACCGTAATCCCATACTGCCGCATTAGGTCTTGTTCATCTTGACTGCGCTCCAGCGCGGAGTTCTCCAAAGGCGATAGGACAATGTTTGGCGAAACATTTTTTACCATATGCTGGTTTTCGTGGTCTTGACTGCCCGCCACCGAAGCCGCTCCCCGCACCGGCAAGAGGCCACTTGGCGTGGTGCTTACTAAAAGTCGTTGGATATCGATGAGTCGGGCTTCGATGTGACCAAAGAGGCTCGCCAAAACACCAATCAGGATGAAGCCGCCACCTACTGTAAAGGAAAGGGCGGCGACGCCTGCCGCACCTTCACCACCGACGGCCGCAGCCATCGCCGCAAAAATGCCAAAACCAAACGCGACCCAACCAAGGATAAAAAGTGCGGTCGCCCCTCTAATCCGAGGAGGCGCGACGGAATGCGGATCGAATTTTGCGGTCATCTCGTCACATCCGAGTTTGCGGGCACCGCTCAAGGCCGTCGACGGGTCTGTCGACTTTCACCTGTGAGATGTCAATAAAGACTTTAGAAAGGAGAGGGAAAGTGGTCGTGCGAGCGTTCCAAGCCCACCGCCTCTGTGATTTCCTCGCCAAATAAAATCGAAAGGTGACGCGCCGCATCGGACACGGTCAGCCATTGCTTCAGCTTAAGGAGCTTCTCAATCCGGCCTTCAGCGACTCACAGCAATCGACAAGGTCCGAGTGTATCGACAATCCATGCCGCAACAGCCACCGGGAGGCCAATTCGATATTTATTTTTGGTGGGTGGGTTGGTGGGTTTGTCCGAGAGGCGGGAAAATAGCCAAATAAAATCAAAGACAAATGGCGGACGGGGTGGGATTCGAACCCACGGTGGGCGTCAACCCACGGCGGTTTTCAAGACCGCTGCCTTAAACCACTCGGCCACCCGTCCGGTCCGCTACCTCTAGCAGGGCGATTAACCACCTTTCAAACTCTCCCTCGCAATATGTTGTGAGTTGAGGGAAGGATGGGTTCGATTTTCAGTCGCTCCCGAACATCGCCACTGGCTGGTCTGGCCATTCTGACGCTTGCGGGTTTGTCATTATCCGCGTGCTCGACTTTGGCTCCCGCGCCCCGTTCGACCGGCGGTCTTGCCGGAACAATGCGCCCTTACGAGGTCGCAGGGGTCTGGTACACGCCGCGCAGGCAACCCGACTACGATGAGGTTGGTCTGGCGACCTGGTACGGCCCCGAATCGCCGAACCGGCGCACTGCCAACGGAGAAGCGTTCAACGTCAACGCGCTATCGGCCGCGCATCGCACATTGCCACTGCCATGTTTTGTTGAAGTTACGGATCTACAAACAGGAAGGCGCCTACAGGTACGGGTGAATGATCGGGGCCCGTTCGTAGCCGGGCGCATCATCGATCTCTCGCCCAGGGCAGCGCGCGAACTGGGGATCATTGGAAGGGGCTCGGCGCGTGTAAGGGTTCGGTATGTTGGGCTGGCCCCGCCTTTGAACGAGGAGCCACGGGCTGGCGTCGCGGTACCCTCGGGCGGGCGTTTTTATATACAAGCCGGCGCCTATTCGAATCGCGCTAACGCCGACCGCGCGGTGGCGGCACTGGCCGACCTTGGGGATGCACATATCAGGACCATCAGTCGTCCAGGGGGCGAACTGTTCATGGTTGAGCTGGATTGCCCGGCCGGCGCCGCTCTGGAGTCCATTCGGCTAAATGTCGTTAAAGCCGGCTTTCCAGGCGCCCGAGTCCTGGGCCCCTCCTAGACAAAGGGCGCGAACGGGCCAATGTGCGCGCCTATGGCGCGGGCCTTTTTCATAACGCTCGAGGGCGGCGAGGGGGCAGGGAAATCAACCCAGGCCGCACGGCTCGCCAGCCGTCTGGCTGATCAAGGCCTTGATGTCGTTTCGACCCGCGAACCCGGTGGATCTCCTGGCGCGGAGTCGATTCGCACCCTGTTGGTCAACGGCGCCGAAGATCGCTGGTCGCCGGTTACTGAGACGCTGCTGATGTATGCGGCGCGCCGGGACCATATCGAACGGCTGATCAGACCGGCGCTCGAAGGCAATACGACGGTGATATGTGATCGCTTCATCGATTCGACCCGAGCCTATCAAGGCGTCGCAGGCGGCGTACCCGCCGGACTGATCGACTCGCTCGAGGCAACGACGCTGGACGACGTCTGGCCGGACCTCACGCTCATTTTCGACCTGCCGGTTGAAATGGGCCTGGCCAGAGCCGCAAGCCGGTCGAACGAGGAGGTTCGCTTCGAGACCAGGGACCTTGAGTTCCACAGGCGGCTTCGCGAAGGGTTTCTTGAAATAGCGCGCCGGGAACCCAATCGATGTGCGATCATCGATGCATCGCTCACGCCAGACGCTGTGGCGGCGGCTGTCTGGTCAATCGTCGAACCAAGGCTGGTGAACAGGTGAGTTCGACGATTCCTCATCCACGGACGGTTTTCGATCTGATTGGCGGAGACGCAGTCGACGGGGGCTTTCTCGGTTCTCTTAATCGCGGCCGTTTGCATCACGCGTGGCTCCTTGTCGGGCCAAACGGGGTAGGGAAGGCGACATTCGCTTATCGCGTAGCGCGACGCTTGCTTGGGGCCGCCGCCGATTCAAGGCATGGGTTGCTCGGCTCGGATGAAGATGATCCGGTATCACGTCAGGTGATCGCGAGGTCCCACCCTGACCTGCTGGTCCTCCAGCGCGAAACCGAAGACGGAAAAACCAGGCGCGGAATTCCGGTAGATGAAGCCCGCATGCTCCCGGATTTCTTCAACAAATCACCAGCAATTGCACCCTATCGGGTCGCCATTGTCGACGCCGCTGATGACCTCAATGCGAACGCGGCCAATGCGGTGCTCAAGACCCTGGAGGAACCACCGGCAAAAGGCGTCCTGCTGCTTGTTTCCCATTCGCCCGGCGCACTGCTCCCGACCATTCGCTCGCGCTGCCGACGGCTCAAATTTGACGCACCGCCAATCGAAGCGACCCGCAACTGGCTGGCGGAATGCGCGGGGGTCAGCGAATCCGAAGCTGAGAGCCTTCTGACAATGGCGCGCGGCGCCCCCGGCAAGGCCTGGCGGCTTGCGGAAGCCGGAGCGTTGGAACTGGACGAACAGGTGAAGACGCTGCTTTCCATGCTGCCCAGCATCGACGAGGCGTTGATTTCCAGCCTGCAGGATTCCTTTCGACCGCCTTTTGGCGCCGAGAGGTTCAATTTATTTTTCAATATATTAGCTGATAATATTCACCAGCTTGTCCGCGATCGCGCGGTTGCGGGACGTCAACTGGCGGCTGCTTCCTGGGCGGAGACCTGGGAATATCTCGTCTCCATTCCGGGCATGGTCGAGGCAGTCAACCTGGACCGGTCGGACGCGCTTCTCACGGCGCTTGGCCGTCTCCGCGCAATCGCCTAGACGAGACTTCCAATGCTGATCGACAGCCACGTAAATCTCCATGCGCCGCAATTCGATGGCGACCGAGAGGACGTGATCGCGCGCGCCCGCCAGTCGGGAGTCGGCATCATGGTCGAGATTTGCGATAAGGTCGGCAACTTCAAAGCGGTACGGTCATTGGCCGACAGACATCCGGACATCTGGGCGACAGTCGGTACGCACCCGCACGAAGCCAAGGAAGATCCATCACTTAGCAGCGGAACCCTGTGCGAATTGGCTGCGGCTTCCAGGGTCGTTGGCATCGGGGAAACTGGGCTGGATTTCCACTATGATCTCAGCCCAAGGGATATCCAGATGCAGGTATTTGCCGCGCATATTGAGGCGGCTCAACGGACCGGGTTGCCTCTCGTAGTGCATACGCGCGAAGCGGATGCGGAGATGGGAGATATGCTCGAGGCCGCCTACACCCGCCAACCGTTCAAGATGCTGATGCATTGCTACACTTCCGGGGCTGAACTCGCCAGGCGAACGGCCGCGCTGGGAGCCTGGTTCTCTGTATCGGGCATTGCCACCTTCAAGAGCGCCAATGATGTACGTGCGGTCATTGCGGAGATGCCGGGGGACCGGATCATCGTTGAGACCGACTGCCCCTATCTCGCACCCATCCCCATGCGCGGCCGGCGCAACGAGCCGGCCTTCCTGCCGTTCGTGCTTGCGAAACTCGCGGAAATCCGGGGGTGGTCGCTGACCGAGACAGAAGAGCGTACCGAGAGCGCCTTCTTTTCACTTTTTGACCGGATTCCAAGACCTTGAGCGCTACTCTGGAATTTGTGATCCTGGGCAGTGGATCTTCGGGCGGAGTGCCGCGGGCCGACGGGGCCTGGGGCGCGTGCGACCCAACTGATTGGCGAAACCGGCGTTCGCGGTGCTCACTGCTGGTGCGCAGGAAATCGAACGGGGAGGGAGCTGATCGCCAGACCACCGTCATCGTGGACGCCTCGCCGGAATTTCGGCTGCAGTCTGCCGCGGCGGGCGTGAAGAGGCTCGACGCCCTCCTGCTTACACATGACCATGCCGATCAGTGCCATGGCATTGACGATATTCGCGCCTTCTTCCTGCATCAACGCGCGCGGATACCGTGCTGGATGGATCCGACCACACGCGGAGCGATGGAACGCCGTTTCGGGTACATTTTTGCTGGCGCGGCCGGTCCCTATCCCGCGATCGCCGACATCCATGATGTGCCCGCTTACGGAGAGCCGTGGAGGATTGACGGCCCCTCGGGTGCGATTCCGATCATCACATTCGATCAGGACCACGGATCAATTAGGTCATTGGGCTACCGCTTTGGGTCAATTGCCTATTCGAGTGACGTCGTTGATCTCCCTGAGGCGTCTTTCGAGGCTCTTGAAGGTGTCGACACGTGGATTGTGGATGCGTTGCGGTACACGCCACATCCAACACATGCACACGTCGATAAGGCACTCGAATGGATTTCGCGGGTCAAGCCGCAGCGTGCGATCCTGACCAACCTGCATATTGATCTGGACTTCAGCGAACTGGCGCGACGGCTGCCGTCGGGGGTCGAACCGGCGCATGACGGCCTTTCCTTCGAGGTCGAAATCAAGGAACCAGGCTGTTGATTAAATTGGGATTTCTGGCCTCGAACAATGGCAGTGGCATGCGCGCCGTGGTCAGCGCAATTGAGTCCGGTGACATAGAGGCGAAGGCCTGCGTGACGATCAGTAACCGCAAACATGCGCCGGCGCTGGAGTTTGCCCGCCAGCACGGGCTTTCGGCCCTGCACATTCCCACCACGCCCGACGAGGAAATCGCTGATCGGCGACTGGCAAACGCGCTTTTGGGAACTGACGTGGATTGGGTTTTGCTGTCCGGATACCTTCGCAAACTTGGCCCGGTGACCCTTGATGCCTTCAAGGATCGCATTCTCAATATACACCCGTCGCTGCTGCCCAGATTTGGCGGCAAAGGTATGTATGGCCGACGGGTCCACGAAGCGGTCCTTGCTTCCGGTGAGACCGAAAGCGGAGCGAGCGTTCACCTGGTCGATGAGGAGTATGATCACGGGATGGTTCTGGCCCAGGTCAGAGTGCCTGTCTTGACAAGCGACACGCCCGAAACCCTCGAACGCCGCGTTATGTCCGCCGAACCAGGGCTTTACGTGGATCTCCTGAAGCAGATCTGTGTCTCGCGAAGTCTGCCTATGATTTCTGATAATATATCTTAGGCGCAGTTTATCTGTAGCGCCCATTTAGTAATGTCGCACCGTGCCATTCGATGACGCCGCGGTCCTGATTGGCATGCGGCGCCGACAGGTCTACCGCCTGCTCGGCGCATTCCGCGTGCACGGCGCTGACGCGCTAATTTCCAAGCGTCGCGGCAAGCCCAGCAACCGCGCTCATGGTGCGGTCTTCCGTCAGACTTGCCTGACCATCGTCCGCGAGCGCTAGGAGGATTTCGGACCGGGGATGGCGGCCGAGAAGCTGGCCGAGATCCGCTGATGCATCTAAGCTTCGTCGCCATCGAAAGCGCCTTCCCCTATTGCCAGGCCGCGCGGACGTATCTTGAGGATCTCGGCAAGCCCACGGTCTGCGATTTCCCAGACGGCCGGATCGAGGTTCTTCACCAAGGCATGCCCTTGCCCTACCGCACCTTCGACCGGATCACCCGGGTCGATCAGAGCTCCATCGTCGAATACAAGCGGCTCAGCGAGGCTTTGGAGATGTGCCGCGCCATTAAGGCCAAGTTGCCGCCAAAGCTCAGAAGACGGAAGGCGCCGGCAAGGACCTCGCAGCGAGCGCACACATTTCACGCCGATTGACCGGCGCGTACCGATTCTTCCCGCTCGCGACTTAAACGCCGTCAGAAGGCTCCCAACCCGGCTGAGCGTCGAAGGTTGCTACAGACGAGTCCATTGTGTCCCACTGTCTGCGCGTCCGCGCATATATAGCGACCTGCGGTTTGAGTGTGTCCGGAGCATCGAGTGTCCCCAGTGACACAGTCATGAATCCAGGCATTCCAGTATTCTTACCAAAAAGGGGGCTTCCGCAAGTTCCGCAAAACAGCCGCGTAACTGTGTTGCCACCGTCACTTGTCAGGGAAAATGTCGCCGGCGCGCCGATTAGATTCACGCCATCTTCTGCGAACATCGCACCTGTCGTATGTCCCGCGCCACTTAGTCGCTGGCAGTCAATACAGTGGCAATGGGCAACGACAACGGGCTCACCCTCGATCGAATAAGAGCAGTTCCCGCACAGGCATCTGCCGGTCAACATCGCCCGCGCCTCCAGGCTGACAACGGCTGAAAATGCAGCGGTCCTTTCAAGCCTCGCGCCCTTCATAACCTGAAGGAACTTGAGTGTCAGCGTGCGATCGATGACGCTTTTCGAGCACACTCAGTGCCTCGCACACCTACCGGCGCACTCGGAAAACAAAGACGCTGCTGAACGGTCAGTGCGCCGGCGTGGCGTTCGGGCTCTTTGATACGGCAAGGCTCCGCGCCCGCCTGTCCCCCCGACTCCGGGCGTTTGGGTCATCTCTAACGGTGACAGAAAATGTCTTCTCTATCCAGCGTTGACATTATGTATTCCCGTACGCGCAACGGGCAACCGTGGATCGTTAGCCCCACGGCCCTCGCTTTGCTTCATCCGCTTGGGGCGCTGATCCCCACGGACCTGATGCCTGGGAAACGATCTCGGGCTGAGATGTCAGTGGCTTAGCGGGATCGGGGTGCTCGACAACCCGGCCACCGGCGTAGTGCTGGAGCGCGGCGATCCGTTTGGCGACCGGCGGATGGGTGGCGAAAAGACCAAAAATGCCCTCGTCGTCGTCCTCTAGGAACATTGCCCGCATGGATTCCGGCGCATCGAGGTGAGTATGACCCGATACCTTTTGGAGAGCGGAGATCATCGCGTCCGGATTCTTGGTCAATTCAACCGAGCCGGCGTCCGCGACATATTCTCGGGAGCGGGAAATTGCCATGCGGATGACAATCGCCAGTGCGTAGCCGATGGCGGCGGCGGTCATGGCCACGAGCCAGAATATCCAGCCTCCCCCGTTGCGATCACGACCTCGACCACCGCCCGTCCACCAGATCGAGCGGAAAATAATCTGACATAACAAGGTGATAATGCCGGAAAAGATCGACGCGATGACCATCGTCCTCACGTCCCGATTGATCACATGGGTCATCTCATGCGCGAGCACGGCCTCAAGTTCGTCGTGAGTCAGGTTCTCCAGCAGCCCGCGGGTGACGGTGACCGAGAAACGACCCTCGTGCAGGCCGCTGGCGAAGGCGTTCATGCCATCGGTCTCGATGATGCGCGGCGTCGGCATCGTCAACCCTCTGGAAATACAGAGGTTTTCCAGCGTGTTGTAGAAGTCCGGCTCCTCGGCGCGCTCAACCTTGCGCGATCCGGTGGCCATGTCGATGATCGCCTGGTTGAACAGATAGGCGATGACGAACCATGCAGCCGCCACACAGATCGCGGCAGGCGCAGCCACAGTCATGAGTGAGAATGCGTACATGAGGTCGCCAGATTGCGTACCGGTCGAGGGCAACATCCGGGCAGCGATCATGCCCAGGGTAATGGCATAGACCATGCCAAGAAGTAGCAGAGGGAATCCGGCAAGCAGCAGCACCGACCGGATGTTGTTATTCCAGATGTAGGTCCGCAGGCCGACGGCGTGCATGGCGGCTAAACCCGCCTAGAACTTGACCTGGGGCGCCTCCTGAGCCGCCGCCCTTCCCTCGCCCAGATCGAAGAAGTCGCGCTGGGTGAAGCCCATCGAAGCCGCGAACAGGACGGCCGGAAACGACTGGGCCTGGGCATTGAATTCGGCGACGGCGTTGTTGAAGAAACGTCGGGCGGCGGCGAGCTTGTTTTCGATGTCGCCCAACGCCGCCTGCAACTGCATGAAGTTCTGGTTGGCCTTCAGATCCGGGTACGCCTCGGCGACAACAAACAATTTTCCGAGCGCACCGGTCAATGCGTTTTCGGCGGCAACCTTGCCTTCGATGTCGGTCGCGCCAGCGGCAGCCGCGCGCGCGGCGACGACCTCGTCGAGCGTGCCGCGTTCATGCGCGGCATAGCCCTTCACCGTTTCCACTAGGTTGGGGACAAGGTCCTGTCGCTGTTTCAGCTGAACGTCGACATCGGCGTAAGCGTTGTTGGCGGTCTGACGCAGCGCGACCAGCCGATTGTAGGTTCCGATCACCATCATCAATACGGCGACGACGATAACCATCAAGACAATGAGAGCGATCATGGCGTTGTCCTTGGCCTGAATTGCTTGCTAGCCGGAAACCCGCGAGGCGCCAAGCGGCCGGCGGAGGCGCGCTTGCCCAGCCATTGTCGCCACTCGGGCCAGGTGCGCAGGCGACCGGCCGCATCGATCCACCCTGCCCCGGTATCGGCGTTGAACAGGGCCGCGTCACGCAGGCCGCCCTCACGGTAACTCTGTAGCTTGACGCCCTTGCCGCGGGGCATCTCTGGCAGTTCTGAAAGCGGGAACAGCAGAATCTTGCCGTTGTCGCCGACGACCGCCAGGTGATCACCATCCACGTCCAGACAGACCGCCGCGCCAGCGGTGTCGACATTGAGCACCTGCTTGCCGGCCTTGCGGAAAGATACAGCCTCGTCTTCGGGGAGGATGAAACCATAGCCGGCCCTGGAGGCGAGCACGCGCTTTCGGCCGGGCTTGTGGGTGAACACCGCCAGCACGTCGACTCGGTCTTCCAGCTCGATCATCAGGCGCAAAGGTTCGCCATGGCCACGCGCTGAGGGCAGCTTGTCGCAGGTCAACGTAAAAAAGCGTCCGTCGGAAGCGAAGATCAGCAGCTTGTCGGTGGTCTCTGCCGGGACCAGGAAGCCGAGCTTGTCGCCTTCCTTAAAGCTCAGCGTCGATGGGTCCTCCACCTTCCCCCGGGCCGCGCGGATCCAGCCGCGCTCCGAGAGAATGATCGTGATCGGCTCTCGAGTGACAAACGACTCCATCGCCGCCGTCGCGTCGACGCTGGGCGCTTCGGCAAAGGTCGAACGCCGACGGCCGACATCGGTCTGTGGCCCCAGCACCTTGCGCACATCGCGTAGTCCAACGCCGACCCGCTTCCACTGCAACCTGTCGGAACCAAGCAGCGTGACGATGCCTTCGCGCTCTTCGCTGAGCTCGGCATGTTCACGGCGCAGCTCCATTTCTTCCAGCCTGGCCAACTGTCGCAACCGGGTGTTGAGGACCGCATCGGCCTGTATGTCGCTGAGCTCGAAGGTTTCGATCAGCTTGCCCTTGGGATCTTCCTCGTAGCGGACGATACGGATCACCTCATCGAGATTGAGATAGACGATCAGCAGGCCGTCGAGGATGTGCAGGCGCGCCTCGATCTTGCCGAGGCGAAAACGCGCCCGCCGCACCAGCACTTCGCGGCGGTGGTCAACGAAGGCCCGCAGCGCGGCCTTCAGCCCCATCACCACCGGCGAGCCGCGGGCGTCCAGCACATTGATATTGACTGGAAACCGGGTCTCCAGATCCGAGAGCTTGAACAGGCTCTCCATCAGGACCTCGGGTTCGACATTTCGCGCACGGGGCTCCAACACCAGCCGAATATCCTCGGCCGACTCGTCGCGGACATCCCCAAGCAGCGGCGCCTTCTTGTTCTCGATCAGCCCGGCGAGCTGTTCGACTAGATCCGCCTTTTTCACCTGATAGGGAATCTCGGTGACGACGATTCGCCATGTCCCACGCCCGCCATCCTCGCGCGTCCAGCGGGCCCGGGTGCGCACCCCTCCCCGGCCCGTTTCGTAGGTCTCCAGCAGCGAGGCGCGGGGCTCGACGATGACCCCCCCGGTCGGGAAATCAGGGCCCTGCACGTGGGCCATCAGATCGGCGGCGGTAACGTCCGGCCGCTCCAGGATCAGCAGGCAGGCATCGATCAGTTCGGCGGCGTTATGGGGCGGAATCGAAGTTGCCATGCCCACCGCGATCCCGGAGGACCCATTGGCCAGCAGGTTGGGGAAACCGGCAGGCAGGACGACCGGCTCTACATCCGTTCCATCATAGGTCGGGCGGAAGTCGACAGCGTCCTCATCGATGCCGTCGAGCAGAAGCTGCGCGGCGGGCGTCATCCGACACTCGGTGTAACGCATCGCCGCTGCGTTATCGCCGTCGATGTTGCCAAAGTTCCCCTGGCCTTCGATCAGTTGGTACCGCTGGGCGAAATCCTGCGCCAGTCGCACCAGCGCGTCGTAGATCGAGGCGTCGCCGTGCGGGTGGTACCTGCCCATGGTGTCGCCAACCACGCGGGCAGACTTCTTGGTCGCGTTCTCTGGTTCGAGGCGCAAGAGGCGCATTGTGTAGAGCAGACGCCGGTGTACCGGCTTCAGACCGTCCCGTACGTCTGGCAGGGCGCGCTGGGTTATGGTCGACAGTGCATAGGCGAGATAGCGCCGAGAGAGCGCCTCGCTCAGCGGCTCATCGAGGATGCGACCGCCATCCTCGGGCGGGGGCGTGACGCGCTCGTTCATGGGCCCGTTGAAGGTGAGTCACCCCTCAAAGTCCAGGGGAAACCTCAGGCGGGGGGGACGCGTTCAGTGGTGGATAATCTCGGAGGCGTGTTGATGTTCGATTTCGGTGTCGGCTCGGCCCCACTTGATGCGAGCCCAGGCGCGTTCGTGCAGATAGAACAGTGCGATCTTGGTCAGGGTCTCGACGGCGGCGATCGATATCGCGATCTTGGCGCTCGACTTCATGCTGACGTGGAAAAGCATCGGGATGACGAAACTGAGAAGCGCGGTGTCGAGGCTCCCGAAAACCCGCCAGGTGACAGCCTTTATGAAGGAGCGCGAACGCGCGGTGGGAGCGTGGGTAAACATTCGATATCCCCCTGGTTGGCGGTTGCAGCCCCTTGCCATCGAAACCGGGCGAACGCCAGCCAGCATCGGCCGATTTCATTGCCAAGTCGCCAAGTGATCATAATTTACCTGCGTCACGCAGGCGGTCGATCAGCCATATCCTCGCCGGGGGAAGTGGGCGGTTCAGGGCGGCGAACACGAATGCCTCCAGGAAATGCCCTGTCAGCGCCAGACCCGCGGCGATGTCTCCCGGGCCGAGGCCACCCTGCGCCGACAGCAGGAATGGCGGAAGCCTCAAAAGGCGATCCCGGTACGGCTCGCCCGCCGCAACGCTTACCGCCCGCCCGGTGCGAGGGCTGACCCAGGCGAGATCGTCACTCGATCCGGTGACGGCGCAGCAGGAGAGATCGAGGCCGAACCCCAACTCCTGCAGTAACCCGGCCTCGAACCGCACAAAGACCGCAGGCCAGATGTCCGGATATGCGAGAGCCTCCGATAGCGCCGCCAGCGCATGGAACGCGCCTGGGTGGGGTTCGCGCTCAGGCAACGCGCCCGCCGTTACCGACGCCGCCGCCGCCAATCCGGCTAGCGCCAGGGGATCATCGAACAGTGCTGACGGTCCCTCCCCTGTCGGCTCCAGGCTCCCCGCGCCGAGATGATCGGATGTCCTCGCCCGATAATGGAACACCGCCCGAACACCTGGCTGCAGCACGGGCTTCATACGGCGGGATGCGCCACCGGCGACATGGGCCGCGAACTTGCCCCGGTCCCGCGTCAAAACCTCTACGATAGCGCCGGTTTCGCCATAGGGCCTGGCGGTCAGAACATAGGCGTCGTCTGTGAACTCCATGGCGCGATAGATGGTATCGAGTAAGCCTCACTGTCGAGAGTGGTTGTTGGATTGGACGCCAAACCCCTCGACGGACGCCCCGTGCTGCGCCAGCGTGGCGACATGGTCATCGATTCGAAAAACCAACCAGCGGCGGAACGGATCGCGCACGAGGCTGGCGGGCCGGATGCCTAGCTTCTACGAGTTCTTCGCCGGAGGCGGCATGGTGCGGGCGGGTCTGGGTCCGGGATGGCGCTGCCTGTTCGCCAATGATTTCGACGCGAGGAAGGGCCTCACTTATCAGGACAACTGGGGCGCCGGCGGTGAGCTGCACATCGGTGACGTGCGCTCGGTCACAACCGCGCAATTGCCGGGGACAGTCGATCTGATCTGGGGCTCGTTTCCCTGCCAGGACCTGTCGTTGGCCGGCGGCGGCCGAGGTCTCGACGGCGAACGGTCTGGCGCCTTCCATCCATTCTGGTCGCTGATCGAGGCGTTGATCGCGGAGGGCCGTGGCCCAAGACTCATCGCCCTGGAAAACGTCTGCGGTACACTGACCTCGCATGAGGGGAAGGACTTCGCGGCAATCTGCAATGCGTTCGCCGGGGCCGGCTACCGATATGGCGCGTTGGTGATCAACGCGGCGCTGTTCGTCCCGCAATCACGGCCACGAGTGTTTTTCATCGGAGTCCGACAGGATGTAGCAAGAGCTACGGATCTTACGTCGTCCGGGCCAATGCAGCCGTTCCATCCCCCCGCTCTGCAGCGTGCGTTCGACCATTTGGGCCCGAAGGCGCTCAGCCGAATGGTCTGGTGGAACGTGCCGACGCCTCCGCGGCGGAATCAGACATTCGCAGACCTGATCGAGGACAACCCGACCAGCATCACCTGGCAAACCGCCGCAAAGACCAAACAACTCCTGGCGCTAATGTCGCCGCTCAATCTCGACAAGGTCAACGTCGCGCGGCGCGCGGGACGCCGAATGGTCGGTTGTGTCTATCGGCGAACGCGAAAGGACAGGTACGGTGACAGGGTCCAGCGCGCGGAAGTCCGCTTCGACGACATCGCCGGTTGCCTGCGCACACCGGCCGGAGGGTCGAGCCGGCAGATGATTCTAGTGGTCGATGGCGAGACCGTGCGAAGCCGACTGATATCGGCGCGCGAAACGGCTGCCCTCATGGGACTCGATGGTGACTACCGGCTGCCGACGACCTACAGCGAGGCCTACCACCTGACAGGAGACGGCGTGGCCGTCCCCGTCGTCCGCCATCTGGCGGCGCATGTCTTTGAGCCGCTGCTACTTGGAGACGTTGGCTCCAAGATCGCCCGCGTCGCCTAGATTTTTCCCGCCATACAGCGACATGGCGCGCCTTTCAAACGCGTTGACGATCTTGGCGACGGCGTTTTCGAAATTGGCCGCGAGGAGGTTTTCCAGGAAGCGGGAGCCGAACTCGAAGTCGATCTCGAAGCTGAGCTCGCAGCCCTGTGGGTGCGGACTGAACCGCCAGCGGTTCCGCAGTTTTCGGAACGGGCCGGACAGCAGATTGACGTCGATGGCCAACGCCGGTTCATCGAGACGAACCCGGGTGGCGAAGCGTTCGCGCACAACGGAAAATTTCACCTGCGCCTCGGCGTCCATCAGCGTCACCCCCTCCCCGTCCGGGCGGCGGTTCCAGGCGCGCAGGCCGGTGATCCAGCGGATGAACTGGGGATAGCGCTCCACGTCGCCAACGAGGGCGAAGAGTTGCGCCGGGGTATAGGGCAGGACGCGCGTCAGACTGTGGTGCAAGACGGCGCGATGCTCTGGCGCAGCGCCTGGCGGGCAGCCTGCAGTTGGGCGAAATCCTCGCCGGCGTGGTGGGATGACCGGGTCAGCGGGCTGGCCGATACCATCAGGAAGCCCTTGGCGCGGGCGATGGTCTCAAGAGCCGCGAACTCCTCCGGCTCGACGAAGCGGTCGATGGCGGCGTGTTTGCGGGTCGGCTGCAGGTACTGGCCAATGGTGATGAAATCGATTCCAGCGGAGCGCATGTCGTCCATCACCTGCATGACTTCCTGTTTGGTCTCACCAAGTCCGACCATCAGGCCGGACTTGGTGAACAGGTCGGGCGCGCGTTCCTTGACCCGCTCGAGCAGTCGAAGGGAGTGATAGTAGCGCGCGCCGGGCCGGATCGAGAGGTAGAGGCGCGGAACAGTTTCCAGGTTGTGATTGAAGACATCCGGGCGAGCGTCGATAACCAGCTCGGCTGCGGCGACCGGCTTGCGGAGGAAATCCGGAGTGAGAATCTCGATGGTGGTCCCGGGCGCGGTGGCGCGGATAGCCGCCACGGTGGCCGCCAAGTGCGCCGCGCCGCCATCATCAAGATCGTCGCGGTCTACCGAGGTGATCACCACGTGCTTAAGGCCCATGGCAGCCACGGCAAGGGCAACTCGCGCCGGCTCGGTCGGATCCAGAGGATTGGGCATTCCGGTGGCGACGTTGCAGAAAGCGCAGGCGCGCGTGCAGGTCTCGCCCATTATCATCATCGTCGCGTGTGATTTGGTCCAGCACTCACCGATATTGGGACAGGCTGCCTCTTCGCAGACGGTGACGAGACCATTGTCCTTCACGATCTGACGGGTGGCATTGTAGCCGGCTGAGCCAGGCGCGCGGACGCGGAGCCACGGGGGCTTGCGCTGCGCGGGCGTATCGGGACGCGCCTGCTTCTCGGGGTGGCGTAAACCTCGCTGGGTCGATCGCTCAATGACTGTAGCCATGCTGCCTAGATCGTCGTTTGTCGGGCGCGGATCAAGGCGAAGATTGACGATGACATTTCGGACCAGGGGATTAGGCTCCCGGCATGGGCAAGATCATGCATTTCCAGATGTTGCACGGGATGCCGATCCTGGTGGCCACGATCGCCCTGCTTGCGGCTGGTCCGGCGGCGCCCGCACCGATGTGCGAAAACACGGCCGGCCTCCCCGTGCAGTGCGGACACCCGGGAGCCATGCCGCTCGGCTGGACCGTGTCGCCCCAGCAGCGCGAAATCTATCTGAAGACACTGCCGCCCGACCCCAGCCCGACCGTTCTTTTCAGCCTGGCGGTACTGATCGCGGCGCTCTTTGCGCTAATCGCCCTGATGCCGGATTTTGACGGTCGGACGGACACCGACTGGGGACGACAGGAGGGCGATGAGTAGGCCTCAGGGGGGTGCCGTATCAACGGCCTGGCGAGGGGTTGCCCATGAACGGGAGCGAACCGGCGCTGGCGTAGGTTGGCAGATGGCCGTCCCACTTTTCAATAGCCTTCAACTGAACGATCTGGGGACTCGCCGCGATCGATGCGGCCAGCAGTCTGTTGGCTTCCGACTCGCCCTTGGCAGCATCAGTCTTTGCGTTGGCATTGGCTGTCACGATCGCGACATTGGCTTGCGCCGCGAGCGCGGCACTTTCGTTGGAAACCGTCTGGATGATCTGGTCGCGGACTGAGTCCGGGACGCGGATCGCCGACGCCTACGAAAGACTTTCGATGGTCAGTCCGAACGGTGAGAAGTAGCCGACGACGTCGGCCTGAACGGCCGACAGGAGCGCGCCTTTCTGGGGTCCATAAATGTCCTCTACGGTCATCTGGGATGCCCGCGAGATCTGGGCGTTCCTGATCTTGTTGCGGATCTGACGTCCCAACAGGCCAGAGGCGTCTGTCCTGACCTTGGTATACAGCCCGGGCGCCTCGGTAGGCTGTGCCGTGCTTCACTTCCTGCCCCCTACGCACTAAATCTCAACGCGATCGAAAAATTGTGGGGGGTCATGCACAGACGCGTTACCCACAACCAGCATTACCCGACCGAGGCCGAATTCATCAAAAAGATACACGACTTCTTCGCAATCACCCTCCCCCAGAACTGGCGAGACATCCGCGACGTCGTCTCAGACAACTTCCACGTCATCAGGCCGGAGGTTTTTCGGGTTCTCACGTGAACCGGGTATAACTCAGGAAAAATCCGCAAGTTTAGTTGTCGGGAGCCCAGCCGGCGTGGAAGCCGAAGGGGACGCGATGGGGAATGCGGATGGTGGCGACCGGCGGGGCTTCGAAGTTCTGGGCGTCGATGATCAGGCACTCGCTGCGTTCGGCATTTTCGTCCCAGAGGAACAGGATGACGTAGCCGTCGTCCTCTGACTTCGCATTGTCGCGCTTGGCGAAGACCCCTTCCCCACCCCAGCGTCCTTGACCGAACGTGTGAACCTGGATGGCGCCGGTGGCGTCGTCGTATTTCAGCTCGGCGTCAAACTTGGCGTCATGGGCAGGGTCAAAGCGAGCGGCGTAGGTGTAGCGGCTTCTACGCCCGGCGAGATCATCGTTGATGCGAGTGAAGTCGCAGAAATGGACCTTGTCGAGGTGACGTTCGGTGGCCTCGCCGGTCTTCATATTCAGCCGCCACTCATAGAGCTGGCCGAGCTGGTCGGTCATGCCTTCCTGCTTGCCGGCATTCTCGGTGGCGCGGGAAATGTCTGAGCGAAGGGAGCGACTGGCCTGCACGACGACCATATCGCCCTCTTCCCAGGCGTTCGAGACGTGGAACACCATGGAGATATCGACGTCGAACCATTTGACATCGGCGTCCGAGCCGTAGCGCGGGACGACGCCCAGTCGCGAGCCGTTCTCCGGTTCCCAGTCGAGCATCATGCCGCCGGCGGCGCCGCGCATGAAGTCGAAGGTGATCGGCATGTCGAGGAATACCGTGTAGTGCTCGGTGATGGCGCAATCGTGCATCATCACCCCCTTGGGGATGGTGATCGGCGTGGTGTGGACCAGCTTCCCCTTCTGGTCGATGACGCTGTAGGTCAGGTACGGAGGGAACGGCGCGTAGCCGAAGGTCATCATCTCGCCGGTGACAGCGTCGACCTTGGGGTGTGCGGTGAACGGGTGCTTGAGTGCGCCGTCGAACGTCTCCTCACCGGCCGTGCCAAGATCTGGCAACGTCATCTTGTGCGGCGGCGCAGCCTCCATCAACGCGTAGAGTGTGTTATTGTGATAGACCATCGCGGTGTTGGCGGTGTTCTTCATCAGGCCTTCCTCGGGCGGCGGCACGCCTTTGACGAGGTCGGCCATGCCGGCCATACCCTTCCAGATCCAGGTACCCTTTTCGCGCTCTTTGCGGAGCCCTTCGGTGTCAACGAACCTATTGCGGTAGGTCGCTTTGCCGTCCTCGAACTGCACGGCGTGGATCATGCCGTCGCCATCGAAGATGTGATAGGTCGCCACGTCGGGGACAAATACCGGGTTGGGGCCGATGCGCAGGAAGTGACCGTTGAGGTCCTTCGGGATCTCGCCGATGACCTCGACCAACTCTGTGACGTGTTCCTCGGTGACCGGAGCATAGTTCCCGGTCAGGAACGGATTGGCGGCCTCGATGGTCTTGGAAATGGCGTTCATGAAGTCTCCTTCGGTTAGCCGGCCCTCTGCGAGCCTTGCCGGGGAACAGGTCCTCACGGCATCGTTGAGCGAAGCTTAGGGCAGAGCCAACCGAGCCGCAACATAAACTTACATTGTAAACGATCTCCCCGGTCGCGCGCCCCCGGGCCCAGCTTACGGGGTACCAAAAGCCCCCTGAAACCGTTCAGCGCAGCCTCCGCGACTTGCAATGACGCGAAGGCGATGTAGCGTTGCCACATTATGAGCAAATTTGACCCCAAACAGGCCCACCACACGGTGTTCGATGCATTGCTGGACGCCGCCAAGCGATTTGGCGCGAACAAACCAATTCTCGAGGATCAGGAACGCAACCCTCTCAGCTACACGGACCTGATCCGCGCCAGCTTCGCGCTCGGGCGCAAAATTGCGGCGATGACCAAGCGCGGCGAACATGTCGGTTTATTGCTACCGTCCAGTTCGGCCGCCGTCGTGACCTTCTTCGGCCTGCATGCCTTTGGACGCATCCCGACTATGCTCAACTTTACCGCCGGCCTGCGAAACCTGCGCGCGGCGGTGAAACTGGCCGGCGTCAAAAGGGTGCTGACCTCGCACCGGTTCGTCGAACAGGGAAAGCTGCACGACATCATCGATGCGCTCGAAGAGATTTGCGAAATCACCTACCTGGAGGACACCCGCAAATCGATTGGGACGGTCGACCGGGTGTTCGCACTGGCCGCCTCCCTGGCGCCAAGACGGGTTGTGATGAAGACCTCGCCGGACGACGTCGGTGTCATTCTGTTCACTTCGGGCAGCTTTGGCGCGCCGCGCGGTGTGGTGCTGAGCCAGGCCAACATCGTCTCCAACGTTGCCCAGATCGCCGCACATATCGATCTGGATCCGGCATGGGTGATGTTTAACCCCCTGCCCGTCTTCCACTGCTTCGGTCTGACCGCCGGGGTAATGCTGCCGCTGCTAACGGGGATGAAGGCATTCCAGTACCCCAGCCCGCTGCACGTCAAGCAGATTCCGCCGCTGGTGAAGGACACGCACGCGAGTATCCTGCTGGCCACCGACACCTTCATCAACCAGTACGCCCGGGCCGCGGCGCCTGGTGAACTGTCAAATCTCAAGTTTGTGGTCTGCGGGGCGGAAAAGGTGCGCGACGAGACCCATGCCCTGATCAACGAGCGTGTCGGACCGGTACCTCTTTTGGAGGGCTACGGCGCGACCGAGGCATCGCCGGTAATTGCCGTCAACAAGCCCACGGACAACCGGCGGGGAACCGTTGGCGGCCTGCTGCCCGGCATCCAGACGCGCGTCGAGTCGGTAGAGGGGATCAATCGCGGCGGTCGGCTATTCGTGCGCGGGGCGAACGTGATGAGCGGCTACATAAATTCCGCAGACGGCTCGCTTGAACAGCCGCAAGACGGCTGGCACGACACCGGCGATGTGGTGGAGATCAGCGACGACGGGTGGATCACGATCCTCGGCCGGGTCAAGCGTTTCGCCAAAATCGGCGGTGAGATGATCTCGCTCATGGCCGCGGAGGACCTTGCCAGCGCGCTTTGGCCGGATGCACGCCACGCGGTGATCTCGTTGCCGGATCCGAAGAAGGGTGAGCGTCTGATCCTGGTCACCGACCGCCAGGATGCCGACGTCTCCGCCCTGCTCTCTCACGCCCAGAGCGCCGGTGCACCGGAACTGACTGTACCGCGGCGGATCGTCAAGACGCCTGAGATACCGGTGTTGGGATCGGGTAAGACCGACTACGTGGCTATCCAGCGGATGGCGGAGACCTGACGGTCAAAGGTGCACCCAACATCCGCGCGCGGATGCGGACAAATCCTTCCCTTGCAGCATTCACCCAAGGCTTCGACGATTTCCCGGTTTGCGGGTGGCGGCGGCG
>JANXTX010000380.1 GCA_025352165.1 Caulobacteraceae bacterium
CTGAAGGTGATGTCGATCGGCTTCAGGCCCCAGGCGGTGAGCGGGGTGAGCTTGCCGTCCTCGAATTTCGGCTGCTCGTCGATGCCGAGCATGCGCGGCGCGGAGGGCCCATAGATGTCGGCGTCCAGCAGGCCGGTGGCCAGGCCCCGCGCGGCGAAGGCACAGGCCAGATTGACAGCGACAGTGGACTTGCCGACGCCGCCCTTGCCACTGGCGACGGCGATAACGCGGCGCACATGCGGCAGGCGTTCGGCGGGCGGCATCTGGCCGGGGTCGGCCTTGGGGTCGGCCGCCACCTGCGCTCCCTTGCGCACGCGCGTGACACCGGGGGCGGCGGGCTTCGCGGCGGTGGTCAGCACCACCTGCGCCTTGGCGACGCCCGGCAATGCGCCCAGCGCCTTTTCCGCCGCCTCGCGCACTGGCGCATAGAGGGCGACATCCTCCGGCGGGACCTCGATCATGAAGCCTGCCCTGCCCTCGCGCAGCAGCAGCCCCTGAACCAGTCCAGCGGCGTGCAGACCCTTTCCGGATTTGGGATCGGCGATGGTATCGAGGAGGTCGAGGACCTGATCGCGGTCAGGCGTGGACGCTTGGTTCATGGCTTCTTATTGCTTTGCGGACGTTGCCGCCTCATATCCGGGCACGGATGCGGCATTGCAAGCGCCGCGCGCCGCAAGGCCAGCAAGAAGAAAGAAACACCCCCCGCCTCATGCCTTGGAATGACAACGCCAATCCGGGCCCGTGGGGTCACCCGCCGGGAAAAGACGACGGCAAGCCCGAGGGTGAGCCGGACCGCCGCCCCGAGTCGCCGCGCCGTCCCGCGCCGCAACCGCCGGGCGGCCCTGACTTCGAAGAGCTACGCAAGCGGCTGAGCGGTTTCTCCAACCAGCTGATGGGCGGGCCTCACCGGCGCGACCTGCAGCCGAAGCTGATAGTGGGATTGATCGGCGCGCTGCTGCTCGGCTGGCTGTTCACCGGCCTCTACATGGTGCAACCCAATCAGGAGGCGGTGATCACGCAGTTCGGCGGCTATGCCCGCTCGGAAGGACCAGGCCTGCACTATCATCTGCCGATCCCTATCGAGCGCGCCGAGCTGGTCTCGGTCACCAATCAGAACAAGACCGTCGTCGGCGGTGTGCCGGGCGCCGCGGCGCCTGATGAGAGTCTGATGCTGACCGGCGACGAAAACATCGTCGACCTGTCGTTCGCGGTGCAATGGCACGTGTCGGACGCCGCGTCCTATCTATTCCGGGTCAGGGATCCCGACGACGCCGTCAAGGCTGTCGCCGAGAGCGCGATGCGCGAAGTGGTCGGGCATAACGCCCTCAAATCGATCCTGACCAATGGCCGCGCGGAAGTGCAGAACGAGACCCTGACGCTGATGCAGAGCCTGCTCGACAAGTATCATTCCGGTGTGACCATCGACGCCGTGCAGATTCAGAACGCCAATCCGCCCTCGGAAGTCGTCGCCGCCTACCAGGATATCGCCAAGGCCGGCCAGGATGCGCAGTCGGCGATCAATGACGCGAATACCTATCGCAATAAGGTGGTCAACGAGGCGCATGGCGACGCCGCCAAGATCGTGCAGGGGGCCGAGGGTTACCGCGAGCAGGTTGTGCGCGAGGCTCAGGGGCAGGCCACGGCGTTCAACCAAGTCTATTCCCAATACCGCCATGCTCCGGCGGTGACCCGCCAGCGACTGTACCTGGAGATGATGCAGGAAGTGCTCTCGCGTTCGCGCAAGGTCATCATCGACGCCAAGGGCGCCACGGCGCCGATCATCCTGCCACCCGACGCCTTCCGTGCGGCGGCGCCGGCGCCCGCCGCGCCGCCCACGACAACGCCGCCAGCCAACGCCGTCCAGGGAGTCGCGCAATGAACGCTCGGCTCTGGGCATGGCTCGGCATCGCTGTCGCGGCGATCGTCGTGGCGGCGAATACACTTTTCATCGTCGACCAACGGCAGCAGGCGATCGTCGTCTATCTCGGCGAGCCGGTGCAGATCATCAATCCTCCGGGCGCCTACGATCCCGGGCTGAAGATCAAGGCGCCGTTCGTCGAATCGGTGGTGAAGTTCGACAAGCGCAACCAGGCGCTCGAAGCGCCTCGGGAGGAAGTGATTTCCGCCGACCAGCAGCGGCTGGTGGTCGACGCCTTCATCCGGTACCGCGTCGCCGATCCGCTGAAGTTCTACCGCACCCTGCGCAGCGAGCGGACGGCGGGAGATCTGCTCGAACCGCTGGTCAACTCGTCGCTGCGGCAGGTGCTTGGCGCGGCGACGGCCGCGGACATCATCTCGCAACGGCGGGATGCGCTGATGGCGCAGACTCTGAACGATGTTCGCGCGCGCGCGGCGCGCTCGCACTTCGGCGTCGAGGTCATCGATCTTCGTATCAAGCGAGCCGACCTCCCGGCGGCGAACCAGGAGGCGGTGTTCAACCGAATGCGCACCAACCTGCAGCAACAGGCGGCGCAGATCCGCGGTCAAGGCGAGGCGAGCCGGCGCGAGATCATGGCCGATGCTGACAAGCAAGTGACGATCACCAAGGCGACCGCCAACCAGCAGGCCTTCGCCACGATGGGCGCCGGCGAAGCGGAAAGCGCGCGCCTGTTCGCGGCGAGTTTCGGCAAGGACCCCAGCTTCGCCGCCTTCTATCGCTCGATGCAGGCCTATCGCTACACATTCGCCGATGGCCAGACGACGATGATCCTGTCGCCGGACAGCGACTTCCTGAAGTATTTCAAGAAGGGTCCCAACGCCCACTAGTTCGTTGGCTTCCGCAACTTTCCCGCACCAAACCGCGCCGTAAGACTCGGCCCCTCATGGAGGAACGCATGAACCAATCCAACCGCCGCTGGCTACTGGAAACCCGCCCGGTCGGCATGATCAAGGACAACGACTTTCGGTTTGTCGAGGAAGCGGTTCCGCACCCGGCCGAAGGCGAGTTCGTCGTGCGCGTGACCCACTTCTCGTTCGATCCGACGCAGCGCGGCTGGCTGGCCTTCGATTCCTACCTTCCCGCGGTAAAGCTCGGCGAGCCCGTCCGCGCCTTCGCAGTCGGCCAGGTGGTGGAATCCAGGCACGCCGGCTACCCCGTGGGTCAACTCGTGCAGGGCGGTTTCGGCTGGCAGGAGTATTTCCTCACCAACGGAATGACCGACCTCGGCCCGGTCATGCCGCTGTTCCCGGGCGTGACGCCGGAGCAGGCGCTTAGCGTCTTCGGCATCACCGGCCTGACCGCATGGTTCGGCCTCACCGATATCGGTCAGCCGAAGGCGGGTGACACGGTGCTGGTGTCCGGCGCGGCCGGTGCAACCGGATCCGTCGTCGTCCAGGTCGCCAAGGCGCTCGGCTGCAAGGTGATCGGTATCGCAGGTGGCGCCGAAAAGTGCGCCTGGGTTCAGAATGTCGCCGGGGCTGACGCCTGCATCGACTATCGCGGCGAGAATGTCGAGGCGCGGATCAAGACCCTGGCGCCCGATGGCGTCAATGTGGTTTTCGAGAACGTCGGCGGGGAAATCCTCGAAGCGGCCCTGATGAACCTCGCCCTGAAGGCCCGGGTCGTGCTGTGCGGCGGGATCTCGTCGTACAATGACGAAGACCCGAGCCAGATGCACGGCATCAGGCCCTACATGCAGTTGACAATCCAGCGTGCCCGGATGGAGGGCTTCATCATCCTCGACTATGCGGCGCGCTTCGCCGAAGGCGTCCAGGCGCTGGGAAAGCTGATGGCCGAGGGCAAGCTGACCACCGCCGAGGACATCCAGCACGGCTTCGAGAACTGCCCGGCGACCCTGCGCCGCCTGTTCGAGGGCAAGAACCTCGGCAAGCAGTTGCTGAAACTGACCGACCCGCCGCTGCCGGTGGTCTGATACGGTCTCGACCGTTCGCGTCCCGCCCTGCAATTGTGGGCGGGACACCCAAGGTCCATGGAGACGAACCGTCTGGGCCGCGCTGGGTATGGGCATCAGCTTGGTCGCAGGGGTGATCTACGTGATCACGTGAGAGGCTTCATGCGCCATCGCCCTTGCCGATTTCGCCGGCGGCTTCGTCCAAGAACTGTTTCCCAGACATCCCTATCTGACGGTGATCGGCAGAGCCCGGCGCCACGGCGAGAGGCGCTCGCCAGAGATTCAGCGAGGCGCGCGCACAACGATTGGGCAGACCGGTCCGATCAAGGCCGCGCCACACCCTGCCCGTTGCCGCGGGTCTCGCTGAGTTCTTTACTTTCTGTTTTGATAGCATCTCCGCGCATAGCCAATGCGACGCGACGCGGTTGAGTGATAGCCGGGAAATTCTAGCTGGACGTGCGTCGAGGGGGTGACGCAGGCTCGGCCTGATCTGGCAATCAACGACGGGAGGAGGCAATCGATGACCACCAAGCTGCTGACAGGCTACTTCTACAGCGGATATACGCTTTCCGCTGCCTTCACAGGCGTCGTCGTCAATGCAAACGTTTACGGCTACCACCCGACCCTGGCCGGTGATGGCGGCGTCGGCCTGACGCTTCCCTTCGCGGCCACCCTCACCAACGAGGGGGTCATCGCCGGCGGAAGCGGGGCGTCGGCAATCCTTCGTGGCCGTTTCAACCAGCCGGCGGGCTCGGGTGGAGCGGGTGTTGATGCCGCGGCCGGCAGCACTGTCCTCAATCTGGGAGTGATCGGAGGCGGCTATGGAGGAAACGGTGACGCGCTCTCGGGCGGTGCGGCGGGCACCGCCGCAGTGCGCGCGGGGGCGGACAGCACGCTGACCAATTTGGTCGGATTGATTATTGGTGGGGACGGCGGCGACGCGCTCGCGTCTTCAACCTACGGCGGCGGCGTCGGTGGCGACGGGGTAGACCTCGGGGGCGGGCGCCTCACCAATGATACCGGCACGATCTTGGGCGGCCGTGGCGGTTGGGGCGGCGCCGATTCCGGCAAGGGCGGCGCCGGCCTGGTTGTCGGTTCCGTCGGAACGATCACCAACAGCGATGGGACAATTGACGGCGGCCCGGGTGGCCGCGTCCAGGTCGGCGGTGGCGTCATCGGTGTGGGTGGAACGGGCGTTGTCCTCAATGGCGGCGGTGTTCTCATCAATGACCAGGGCCTGATCAAGGGCGGCTACGGCGGCGGCTCGCAAGCCCTGTATGGCAATGGCGCCATCGGGGGCGCCGCCGTGGTCGTCGGCGCCGGCGGGACGGTTACCAACACCGGGTCGATTTTCGGCGGCTATGGCGGTCCAGGCGGCCACGGGAGCGGCAATGCGGGGGGCGCGGGCGGCGCGGGCGTGGTCTTTACGGTCGGTGGGGTCCTGGAGAATGACGGTGGGACCATCGCCGGAGGCTTCGGCAACGTCGCTTATGGCAGCAAGTACGGGACCGCCGGATCGGGTGGCGCGGGCGTGGTGCTGGTTGGCGGTGGAACCGTCATAAACAGCGGCACGATTATCGGCGGCGCGAGCTACTTCTTTGCCAGCACTTTCTATAACGGTTCCGGCGGCGCCGGTGTGGTCCTGATCGCCGGTGGCGTGATCGACAATCTGGGCTCCATCATTGGTGGATCGGCGGGCTATAGCGCCACGAATAATATGGATGATCCCAGCCTTGGTGACGGTGTATCGATCACGGCTGGAGGCATCATCATCAATGGCGCCGCCGGGATCGCGACCGCGCTGATATCCGGCATGACCGGCGTTTATGCCGGACCTGGCAGCGCCCTGACGGTGACAAACTACGGCACGATCGGCGGCGTTGACTTCCACGGACACACGGGCCTTGCGGTCGACTTCAGGTCGGCGAGCGATCGGCTGATCGCAGAGGCGGGGTCGACCTTCATCAAGGCCGTGTACGGCGGCGGCGGCACGCTGGAACTGGCGAAGGCGACGGGGACGATCACGGGTCTGGGTGCAACGGGTACGGTCTCGGGGGCCGAGGCGATGACGTTCAGCGGCTTCGGGACCTATGAGCTCGATGCCGGCGGTGGCTGGACGCTGACCGGAGCGAACACCCTTGGAGCCGCACAGAGCCTTACCATGGCTGCAGGCGCCGCCCTGATCGACAAGGGCAATCTGACCAGCGCGGGTAGCTTGGTCATTGGCGGCGCCATCAGCGGAGGAGGAACCGTCAATGTAGCCGACGGAACGGCAATGATTCGCGCCGGCGCGAAGATCACCGTGGCGAACCTCTCGCTTAACGGCGGAACAACGACCTTGAACGAGTCGCTGAGTCTCAAGGGGGCCTTCAGCGAAAGCGCGGGAGCGATCCTGACCTTGGGGTCCAAGGAAAAGCTGACGCTATCAGGCGCAGTAAAGCTCGGCGGCCTGATCAATGGAGCGGGCACCGTCGCGGTGGCCAATGCAACAGTGAGCGGCCTCACCATCGGAGGAACAGACATGCTCAGCGTCACCCGCCTCGTGAGCCAGACCGGCGCGGTCACCATCGGCGACGCCACCACGGCCGCCGCCAGCCTGTCGATCGCCGTGGGCGCGACCTGGACGATCAACGGCGCGGTGGGGATCAGCCGCGGCGCTTCGACCAAGTCATCGTTGAAGGTGGCCGGGACGCTGATCAGGTCAGGGGCGACGGGGACCAGCGTGATCAGTGTCGCCACAAGCGATACCGGCCTGATCGAAGCGGCGACGGAGACCCTGGACTTCTCCAACAAGCTGAGCGGGACCGGCATGCTGAAGATCGACGCCGGCGCTACGCTGGAGGCGGACTCGACCATGGCCTCGACGCTGACGGTGGCCTTCAACGGCGCCGGCGCGACGCTGGCGTTGAAGAAACCCACCGGCATGGCCGCGACGATCAGCGGCTATGGGGTCGGCGACACCATCGACCTGCTGAAGATCGCCGCCACCGGGGCGAGCATCAACGGCAGCGACCAGTTGGTGATCGTCAACGGGGCGACGACCGTTGCCAAGCTGCAACTCACCGGCTCCTATGCCGGGGCGACGTTCAGCATCGGCTCCGACGGCGCCGGCGGAACCAAAATAACCCTGCTGACGGCGGCGATGGCCACGCCGCACGCCTTCATCGGGGCGATGGCGGGATTGGGCGGGCCTACAGGGCTGGGGCAATCGATGCCGGCGGCGACAGCCTCAGGCGAGCGATCGCTTCTGGCGGCGCCGGGCGCGTATCCCGGCCATTGAAGGCGGAGAGGGAAAGCCACCATGACCAACAAGACTCTCAGCGGTCACTACACAGGCGGCTATACGCTCAGCGCCGCCTACACCGGCGTGATCGTGGAATATCACGCGAGCGTTGTGGGCTATCAGCCGTTTCTTTCTGGAGATGGGGGCGTGGGGCTCACTCTGGCGTTTCCGGCCACTCTGGAGAACAGTGGAGTGATTGTCGGCGGAGCCGGGTCGCCGGCTCTCTTTCATGGCCGATTCAATCTGTCGGCCGGAAGAGGCGGGACCGGCGTCGACATCGCCGCCGGGAGCACAGTGAGCAATGCGCTCGGCTATATCTATGGCGGCGCTGGTGGCGCAGGCGATGCCCAATCCGGTGGGGCCGCGGGCGGCGCAGGGATAAATGCGGGGACCAGCGCCTCGATCACCAACACCCAATTGGGCGTCAGCGGTCGGACTGTGATTCTCGGCGGCGCGGGGGGCAACGCCGTCACGCTGTCCGTCTACGATGGCGGCGCGGGCGGGGACGGCGTGGACAGCGCCGGTGGCGTCATAACCAATCAGGCGGCCCTGATATCCGGGGGACACGGCGGGGCGGGTGGAGTTGGCCCCGGCAAGGCCGGCGCCGGGGGCGCGGGCATTGTGCTCTCCGCCAGCGGAACTGTCAGCAACTCCGGCTTTCTAGTCGTTTCCGGCGCCTTGATCGAGGGCGGCGCCGGCGGTGACTCCAGCACCGGCTCGGGCGGCGCCGGCGGCGTGGGCGTGGTGCTCCAGGCCGGCGGGACCGTAGCCAACGGCCAGGAGATCGATGGCGGCAAGGGCGGCCAGGGTTACCTGGGCGGCGCGGGCGGGGTCGCTGTGGTCCTCGCCGCCGGCGGTGTCGTCTCCAATGATCTTGGTCGTATCCGGGGCGGTCTTGGGGCCGGCGCGGGAGCAAAATGTGGCGATGGCGGGGTCGGCGTGGTTCTCATGGCCGGCGGAACCGTCAACAACACCGGCTATGTCCTGGGCGGCGTCGGCGCCGGAGGATATCCGTTTGCCGGCGTGTCGGGGAACGGTGGGGCGGGGATCGTCATGCTGGCCGGCGGGACGGTGAGCAACTCCGGCGTCATTCAAGGAGGCGGCGCCTACGACTACCATCAGCCGACGGCCGAGGAGGGTGACAGCATATCACTCGCCGCGGGAGGCGTCATCATCAACGGGGGCGCCGGCGACAACAAGGCGTTGATCTATGGAATGACGGGCGTCTACGCCGGTCCAGGCGGCGCCGCGACGGTGACCAACTTCGGTGTGATCGGCGGCCAGGATTTCAACGGACACACGGGCTATTCGATTGATTTTCGCTCGGCGGGCGACCGCCTGATCGCCGAAGCGGGTTCCACGTTGCTGAAGGCCGCGCGCGGCGGCGGCGGCACGCTGGAGCTTGCCACGGGCACAGGAACGATCACGGGTCTAGGCGCGACGGGGACGGTCTCCGTCGCCGAGGTGATGACCTTCAGCGGCTTTGGCGCCTATGTTCTCGACAAGGGAACAACGTGGGCGATGGCGGCGACCAATACGGTCGGCGCCGGGCAGAGTCTCACGTTGGCCGCCGGCGCCGCGATCGTGGACAAAGGCAAGCTGATCAGCGCGGGTATCATGGTCCTTGCCGGGACGGTAGGCGGGAGCGGAATCCTGACCGTAAGCGGAGGGACTACAAGTATCAAAGCGGGCGCAAGTGTGACGGTCGCGCAATGGTCGCTCACCGGCGGGATCGTTTCGGTCAGGGAGTCACTGACGTTCAATGGCGCCTTTAGCGAGAGCGCCGGCGCCACTCTGACCGTCGCCCTGTCGGACATCCTGACCTTGTCCGGGGCGTCGAGTCTGGCCGGCGTTGTGAACGGGGCCGGATCGCTCGCGGCGGCGGCCGCCACGGTGAACGGCCTGACGGTGGGCGGAACCGCGACCCTGATCGACACCGGAACGGTGGCCCAGACCGGTGGCGTAACCGTCGGAGACACGAGCTCGGCAATTGCGACGCTGGCGATCGGCACGGGTGCGACCTGGACGATCAATGGCGCGGTGGGCATCGCCCGGGGCGCGGCGTCGGGCTCCAGACTGCAGGTGGCGGGCACGCTGATCAAGTCGGTCAAATCGGGATTGAGTGTAGTCGGTCTTGCCACAACCGAGACCGGGCTGATCGAAGTCGCCGCCGGCACGCTCGACTTTCAGCAGTCAATTGCCGGGACCGGGGGCTTGAGGATCGATGCCGGCGCGACGCTCGAGGTCGACAGTTCCGTCGCCAAGACGGTGTCGCTGACGTTCAACGGGGCGGCGACGCTGGCGCTGAAAAAGCCGACCAAGTTTGCCGCGACCATCGGAGGGTTCGCGGTCGGCGACACCATCGACCTGCTCAAGATCGCCGCCACCGGCGCCAGTATCAACGGCAAGGACCAGCTTGTCATCGTGAACGGCGCCACCATCCTGGCCACGCTGAAGCTCACCGGCATCTACAGTGGGGCAACCTTCACGATCGGCTCGGACGGTCATGGCGGCACCAGGGTGACGATGCTGACGGCGGCCGGCGCGCCGCCGTCAGCATCTACCCCGCACGCGTTCGCGGCGGCAATGGCCGGGCTTTGCGGCGGGGATGGCGGGTCAGCCGGCCTGGCCCCGGCGCCGGCGGCGAACGAGAATGCGATGCGGCTGCTGGCGCCGGGAGTCCACTAAAGACAGATTATACGACGCTACGGTCATTTTGGGGCTGCGGCGGCTCCCGCAGGCAGCGGGGCCTGGGCGCTGACGACCAGACGCCAGGCCTTGCCGTCGACGAACCAGCGCCGTGTCTCGGCCTGGACGTCGGCGGCGGTGATGGCGCGGTAGTCGCTGAGGGTGCTGCGGATCAGGTCCAGGCGGCGGGGATCACCGATGGCCCCGGACAACCTCTGCAGCCAGTATTCATTGGTAAGCATGGCCTTCTGGATGCCGGCCACCCGCGGGTTCCTCGCCCGATCGAGCTCGTCCTCGGTCAGGCCCTTTTCTCGCAGGTCGGCGGCGATCCTTGTCACCGTATCGAAAAAGCCGGGAATCTTGGCCGGCGGCATCTCGACCAGGCTGAGGGCGCTTCCATAGTTCGGGATGTCTTCCGACAGGCTGACCTCGGTCTCGGGGCTATAGGTGGCGCCTTCCTTGATGCGAACTTCATCGAGGATGCGGTTCTGGAGAACTTCACCCGCCAGCATCGCTGCGCGCGAGCGCTTCATGTCGTCATAGAAGCCGGTGGTCGGCCAGGCGACGATCGCAACTGCCTGGTCGGCGCGGCCGGTGTCCATACGTGTCAGCGGTGAAGGTGTCGGCCCAGGGAATCTCACCGGATCAGCGGTCGCCGTTGACGGGCCAGCGGCCGGCCGGGACGGCAACGCGCCAAATGTCGCCGCGACCATCTCGATCGCCACATCCGCCTTGACGTCGCCTACCACGGTGACCTCGATCGGACCGCCGGACAGCGCCGGGGACAGCATTTGCTGCAAATCATCGGGCGTGGCCGAGCGAAGGCTGGCCTCCGACGGGAATCCCCAACGCGGGTCGTCGCCATGCAGCAGACCCTGCAGATCGCGGGAGATCACGCCGTCAGGGGTGGCCGCGAGCTGTGGCAGGTAGGTCAGGTAGGCCTTGCGATGCCGCTCGAAAGCCTCGGGCCGGAAGCCGGGGTGGGCAATGTAGGCCGCCAGAACCTGTAGCTGGGTCGCGAAATCTTTCGGCTGTGTGGCGCCGTTGAACTTGAAACTGTCGTCGCCAATGCCGAACGACGCGCCAAAGATCTTTCCGGCCAGTGCGCGCTGGGTATCCTCGTAGCTGATATCCTTGAGGCCCCCGCCGATCAGCGCGTCTGCGGCCCAGATCGGTCCGGGATGGTCGCGCGACAGCTCCAGGCGACCACGCCCGACCTGCACGGTGACCAGGATCTGATCCTTGCTGTAGGCCGTCGGCTTAACTATCAAGCCGACACCGTTGGCGAACTGCACGCTGACCGCTCCGAGATCGCCAACATCGATCCTGCGAACGACCCGGCCAGGCGTACCGAAACTGGCATAGGGCCAGGTTACGGATGCATCGGCGACGCGAGCGATGACGGGTTCGGCGGCATCCCTCGAATACTCAGCCGCCAATGCGGCGTCGCCACCATCAACCTTGGTCGGCGTGGTCAGTTCGACGAGTGGACCCGATCCGGAGAAAATCGCGCGGGCGGCGGCGGCAACCTGGCCGGCCGAGAGACCTTTCACATCCGCTTCGAATAGGGCCAGATCGGTGGCCGGGCTGGTGACGACCTCGTCGTCGTTGACTGCCTCGACCATATCGCCGGCCAGGCCGGGCGTGGCGCGCGTCGCCGCGCCGGCCACCGCATTTGTCAGCGTGGCGCGCATCTCGGTGGTCTCGCGGGCGAGTTCCGCATCGTTGACCCCGTAGGTGGTCAGGCGGCGCACTTCGTGCTCGATCGAAAGCAATGCGGATTTCCATGCGTCGGGCGCCGACAGCGCTTCGACCTGGGCGATCTTCGCCGAATGCAGCATATCGCCGTAGCTGGCCTGCGCGCCGATGAACGGCGGGTGGTCGCTGTGCGCCAGAGTGCTCAGACGCCGGTTGAGCACGGCGATCGCCAGAGAGTCGATCGTCTCACGCCGACGCCTCTCGGCATTGTCAATTGTTGCGTCGTGCGGATGCGCCCAGGCAATCAACGCGCGGGTCGAAGACCCCGGCAGTTCCACGACCTTGGCGGTCAATCCGCGACTGGCGACAACGCCGAGATCGGGCTCCGCGGGAGGCGGGACGGTCGGCCTCCAGTCGCTAAAGCGCGCCTTGATCTTCGCTTCCATGGCGTCGGGATCGAAATCGCCCACCGCGATCAACGTCGTACGGTCAGGGCGATAGTTGGCCTGATAGAAGTCTCTCAGCAACGAAACCGGCGCGTGCTCGATGACATCGACCGTGCCGATCGGATAGCGATCGGTGATGCGCTGGCCCTGGGCAAGCAGTCCGATCTGCGCTTTCTCCGCCCGGTATTCCGGCGTGTCGCGAAGCCGTTCCTCCGACAACACGACGCCGCGCTCAGGCGTCAGCGACTTGTCATCCAGGGTCAGTTCACCGGCGGTCTCGCGCATCAGCATGAGGCCGGTGTCGAGCATATCGTTATCGCTCTTGGGCAGATCGAGCATGTAGACCGTCTGGCCCCACTCGGTCTCCGCATTGGTGTCCGGCCCGAACGCCAGGCCCTTGCGCTCGAGTATCTTGATCATCTCGCCGGCAGGGACGTGGGTGGACCCCTTGAACGACATATGCTCGAGCACGTGGGCGAGCCCCTGCTGGGCGTCGCTCTCTTCCAATGATCCTGAGCCCACCCGGAACCGCAGCGACGTCTGGCCGCCGGGCGTGGCGTTATGCATGATCGCATAGCGCATCCCGTTGGGCAGGACGCCGAACCGCACAGCCGGATCAGGAGTCAGGTCGCTATGGGCCTGCGGCCACTGAGGCCCCGGAGCCGCCGAAACGTTCGGCGCCGTGGCGAGGGTCCAGCCAATGACAGCAAGAGCAACGAGCTTCAGTGAACGGTACATCAAGGTTCCTGTCGGTAGATCGCGGGCGCTTTAAGAGCCGGTCATGGCGAAGGCAAGGCGCGCCGGACGTTGCCGACGGCGCGATGCCGGGTCTAACTGGCCCGGGCGCCGGATGGAACCGCGTTCGGCAACCAACTTCAGCCCGGGAGGAGATTACCATGTCCCCAAAGCCGGCCACTACGGCGACATTGCGCGCGAACCAGACGCTGGAGGCAGGATTGCCGCCGGATGATGGAGCGGACTTCGACAATGCGCACAGAGGCTTCATCGCCACCGTGCCGAACGGCAAGATCATCGACGACCATGGGCGTGTGTTCTGGGACATGAGCGCGTTCGATTTCGAGACAGGCGCCGCCCCCTGCCCCGATACGGTCAATCCCAGCCTGTGGCGACAGGCCAGGCTCAACGCGATCCATGGGCTCTTCGAGGTCACGCCAGGCCTCTATCAGGTGCGCGGCTTCGACCTTTCGAACATCACCTTCATCGAAGGCGATACCGGCTACATCGTCGTCGATCCGCTGATCTCGGCGCAGACAGCGGCGGCCGCATTGAAGCTGTTGCGCGCACACCGCGGTGACAAGCCGGTGACGGCGGTGATCTATACCCACAGCCACGTCGACCACTACGGTGGCGTGCGCGGCGTGATCAGCGAGGCGGACATCGCCGCAGGCATGCGGATCATCGCACCGGAGGGCTTCCTCGAAGCAGCGGTGAGCGAGAACGTACTGGCAGGTAATGTGATGAACCGGCGGGCGACCTACATGTACGGTGCGATGCTATCTCGCTCGCCTACCGGCCATGTCGATGCCGGCCTCGGCAAGACGGTATCGATGGGTGATGTCGCGCTGGTTCCCCCGACCGAGAGTGTGTCGAAGACCGGTACACGGCTGCTGGTCGACGGTGTCGAGATCGTCTTCCAGGTCACCCCCGACACCGAGGCCCCGGCCGAGATGAACTTCCTGTTTCCGAAGTTCCGCGCCCTCTGCATGGCGGAAAACTGCTCGTGCCTTCTGCACAACATCTACACCCCGCGCGGGGCGCAGGTACGCGACGCCAAGGCCTGGAGCCACTACATCAACGAGGCGATCGAGCTCTTCGCCGATCAGACGGACGTCCTGTTCGCCAGCCATCACTGGCCGCGATGGGGCGGCGATCAGGTGGTTGCGTTCCTGAAGAAGCAGCGCGATCTCTACAAATATATTCACGACCAGACGCTGAGGCTGGCCAACCATGGGCTCACTCCGAGCGAGATCGCCGAACAGCTGGCGCTGCCTCCGAGCCTGGCCGCCGAATGGTACACGCGCGGCTACTACGGAACGCTGAACCACAACGCCAAGGCGGTCTATCAACGCTATCTCGGATGGTTCGACGGCAACCCGGCCAATCTGCACAAGCTACCGCCGGTCGAGGCCGGCCGCCGCTATGTAGATCTCGCCGGAGGCGCTGAGGCTCTGCTGGACAAGGCTCGAGAGGCATTCGACGCAGGCGACTACCGATGGGTCGCCGAAGTGGTCAATCACCTCGTTTTCGCCGATCCCGGCAACGAGCCGGCCCGCCAGCTTCAGGCGGACGCACTGGAACAGATGGGTTACCAGGCCGAATCCGGTCCCTGGCGCGCATTCTATCTGACCGGCGCCCAGGAGCTGCGTTATCAACGCCCCGCCGCGACGCAACCCCGTCAGGCCGGTGGAAATCAGCTCCGGGCCCTGCCCGCCGATCGCTTGCTGGACTCACTCTCAGTGCGGCTGAACGGCGAGAAAGCAGGCGCGGAAGACTTCACCTTCGACCTGCATTTCATCGACACCGGCGAGACCTTTGGGATCAGCGTCGAGAATGCCGTGCTGCATCATGGTTCGCCATCCGCCGCACCAACCATCGTGAACCTCACCCGCGGAAGCCTTGTGGAGCTGGTGCTCGGTGAAACGGACGTCGACACTGCACTGGGTGATGGACGAGTCCATGCGATAGGCGAAGTCGCGCCGTTCCGCCGCCTGCTTAGCCTGCTGGACCGTTTCGACTTCTGGTTCGAGATCGTCGCGCCCTAACGGCCGATGAAGTTTGCCGGACGCCGCTCAAGGAACGCGGCGACGCCTTCCTTGTGATCGGCCGAACGGAAGCAGGCGGTAAGGGTTTCCACGTGCGCGGCCATGTGTTCGGCCACGTCGCGCTCCAGTCCG
>JANXTX010000056.1 GCA_025352165.1 Caulobacteraceae bacterium
CCGGCTCGGCCGCGCTCACGGCCGTCGCGCTAGCCATGGCCAGGGCGACGGCGGCCAAACTTGTGCCCGCGAGATGGTACGGCTTGCGGCAGCGGTTTGCTGGTTTCGACATGCGGATGCTCCTCGTCAAAGTGGGATATAAGTTTGAAGGCCGTTGATCGGTGCGGGCTGGCCGCCTCGCGGCGCAGCCGCGCGGCTACGTGCACTTGCGATAGCTCCCAGACGCCTGAATGACAGAATACAGGATCGTTCCAGCGCCGGCGGCATAGGTGGCGCATGGCGTGCCGCCGGGCGCGCTTCCGACCGCCCAGGAGCCGGGCCATCGATAGCCGTATGTCATCGTGTGTGAGTTGGTTAAGGTCGCTGACGCCGCCGAGCCGTTTCCGTACAGCGATCCGTTCAAATGTGCGGGTTCCGGCGCGCTTACATCGGAGGCTGTCGCAAGCATGACAGTTCCGGAGATCAAGACCGAGCCGGCGATCGCACCGACCATGGTCCGTGGATGCCCGAACCGCCTAACCATGGCTTTCGTCTTTTTCATTGCCTGTTGCTTTCTGTATGTTGAATTGTATCGGGAGGCCCGCCGATCACCCTCCAGGCCAGGTTCCAAAGATCGACCGCGGCGAGGGTTATAGAGAATGGAACCTGTCATCATGGAGCTTGCTCCTATTGCGGCGTCGGGCAGAAAAGTCCGCTTCGACCCCCTGATATCAACCGATCGGAGGCGTCGCCGCCGGAGGTTGGGCCGAGGAATTTCCGATGATTTTCCGATGATCCCCCAATGGCGTCTCCCGATGTCCGACCTTCGGCCGCCGATCCGACCCGGGAGAGCGATTTTTCGCCGGGCTCTCGGTCGGTGCGGCCATCGACCGCCCCGGTGATCGCCTCTGGCAGCGATCAGAGGGGCGAGCCCCCGATTATCCAGATGTTGATCGTTCTGGGCCGCAACCTCGGAAAAAGGGGGACCCGCGACCAGCTGCCAGAAGCCTGCTTGAACGGGCGGATCGTCAGCGACGACGCCGTCAGTCGTGTGATTTCCCAGGTCCGCTCGCTGGCCCGGCTCTCGAATCCCCCCGCCTTCAGGCTGGAAACCTTACCAAAGGTTGGCATTCGATTGGTCGCGCATGGGACATTGCCGCAGCCGCCGCCCTTAACAAGGTTCGTCCCGGCGACGCTGCCTCCGACCTCCTGGGAGGGCGTCTCGCTCGCGAGCATCCGCTATCGGATCTTCACCGCATGTGCCGTCCTTGGGCTGCTTAGCCTGGACGGCGCGGCCTGGTGGGTGACCATTGGTGGAACCGACGCCGACATGCCGCCCCCGCTTTTCGCCATCGCCGCGTTCGACAATCCATCGGCCGATCCTCTCGTCTCGCTGCTTGCCCATTGCCTGCAAGCCGAGACGGTGAAGTCCCTCGGAAAGTGGGGCGGACCCCGAAAATGAGGCGGAGAAAATGGTGACAGTCCTCAACGAGGACGGGTTATTCCGCCAACGAGGACGGGTTATTCCGCCATTGATTTCCTGTCACCGCTATACATCTTCCTTTATTAACGCCCAGGCGGCCGACCTCAGCCCGGGTTGCAGAAATGCGGGCGCAGGCGTGCGGGAGAGGTGCACCCAGGGCGCGGCGCGTGCGACGCGCCGGATTGCGTTGCGCTGCTTGGCGACGGGCTTTCATTCTGGAGGCGGGCCATCGCCGCCGTGATTTTTGCGATAAGTGCAAAGTTCGTTTCAGGCACCAGAATGACCGCGTGATGTTCGCCGTTCTTTAATTCGCCTTGCGCGGCGATCACGCCACTATCATTGATCGTATTCGCCGCCACCACGTGGATGCCGTGACGGCCGCGGATCAGGGTGTTCAAGTCCCTGATCGGGCCGCCCTGGATCGACACCCAACCCTTGAGATCAGCCACGCCGCGCTGGAACGTTATACCGACGATCATGCCGGCATTGTTGATGCCCGTCGCTTCGCTCTCAGGATCGTCGCCGATGGTGCCGAGATCGACGATTTCATGATTGGTGTGCCAACACACGAAACCGCGGCCAAGACCGCCGGCCGTTCGGGAAAACCCGACGATGTCCCCCTGATCGTTCATCCAATCGGGATGCCCGTAGTCGCTGCCGAGTGTTCCACAATCATGCGGCGTGTGATCGCCTTCCCATACGACCGAGTGCACCGCCGCATCCCCGGTCGTGTTCGCGACACCGGCAATCTCGCCGTTCTTGTTGATAAGCGTGGCTGCCGCGAACGTTCCGCCAAGCGGGCTGCCCAGGTCGATCATGGTTCCGTTCTGCCAAACAAATGGATGCGTGTCGGGCACGCCGGACGGACCCGCGCTGTAGCTGGTATAGGACCATCCGACGATCTGGCCTGCGTCGTTGATGTCGATCGCTGAACTGTCAGGCCCGCCCAGCGTGCCGATGTCCACGAGCTTGCCGGCCTGCGTCCAGATCGCGCCATGTATCGTGGTTGCCACAGGGAAGTAGATCGTATTGATACCGAAATCGGCCGTTGCACAACCGGAGCCTCCCGTCGGCAGCCACCGGCAGTTCGCCTGAGATACATTGATGTACGGATCGCTGGAATCACCAGTGAGCGCATCGGCGACAACCTGTCCAGAGTTATTGATCATCCAGGCATTACTTTGCGTACCGCCAAGCGTGCCTATATTCCTGATTTTTCCATTTTTCCAAATAACACCTCGGGTCTCCCAAAATTGAGTTTTCTTGTCATACTTCCCATTGAGAGATAGTCCAACAGAGATGCCGGAATCGTTGATGCCCTGTGCCCAGCTTCCCGCCGTATATTGTAGAGAACCGAGCTCATTGGTGCCGCCATATCGCCATTTGAACGCGTAATCGACATTGCAATCATAGAAGCAGGGATCGAACGGGTCTGGGAACGATGTGGCGTCGATGCCGACTGCCTCCCCGCCGGTGTTCAATTGGCGGCAGTTCGGATAGCAAAATCCGCTGAACTTTCCGCCAAACGAGCCGATATCAAACAGCAAATAGCGCGGTAGCGTATCGGCTGTGTGCCCCGGCGGCGCCGCAATTGCGGGGATAGATACGGCGATGCCGAAAGCAATCGTCGTTAGAATCGTGCTTTTGTTCATTTCTAAGATCTCTGTTAATTATAATTAATATTGATATAGTCTAGTGGTTTGTCAGATGATCTACGGATCGGATTAAGTGAGTTTCTACAAAAGACTCATAGTAATATCGATCGAGATTGTACATTCCAACGACTAAAAATTTTTGCCAGTAATTCTTGGATATTCAGTTGATAATTGCGAAGAATTGAGCGGTATTGCTCATGATTGCTAAAACATCGAGCGCCGCCTCCGCCTCGGGGATCGCACCGACCATGGCCCGAGGATGTCCGAATTGTTCGAACATGGCTTTGGTCCTTTTCATTGTCTGTCGCTTTGTGTTTGTTAAATTGTGTCGCGAGTTTCGCGAAGCGCTGGCCTGGCCAGCTTCACGCGGCAGATCACGGCGGGGGCTACAGAGAGTGGATCGCGTCATGGACCTTGCTCAGGCTGCGGCGTCTTGCGGGAAGGTCCGCGTTGACCCGCCGATAACAATCGATCGCCGGCGGCGGCGCCGGAGGTTGGGCCGAGGAAATTCCGATGTTTTTCCGATGATCGTTCGGTGATGTCCTCTGAAGCCCGATTTTCGGCCGTCGATTTGGCCTGTGAGAGCGACTTTTCGCTCGGTTCGCTATCGGTCCGGCCCTCAACCACTCGGGTGATCGCCTCCGGCCGCGAGCAGCGGGTCGAACCGCGGGTCATGCAGGTGTTGATCGTTCTCGTCCGCAATCTTGGGGCAACGGTGACCAGAGACCAGCTCATCGACGCCTGCTGGGAGGGGCGCATTGTCAGCGACGATGCCGTCAGCCGCGTGATCTCCCAGGTGCGCGCACTTGCGCGGCTCTCGGACCCTCCCGCCTTCAGGCTGGAAACCCTGACCAAGGTCGGCTTCAGAATGCTTGCGGACTCGACTGCCTCGCAGCCGCAGCCAGCTGAAACTAAGGTCGCCCCGGCTCCGTCGCCTCCGATCGCCGAGCGGAAGTTCTCGTTCGCGAGGAACCGTTTTCGGGTCTTTGCCACGTGCGCCCTCACTGGGCTGATTGCCTTGGCTTGCGCGACATGGTGGTTGAACAGAAGTGGAAGCGGCGCGGCCATGACGCCGCCCCTGGTTGCTGTTTCCGCGTTCGACAACCCCTCGGCCGATCCCCTCGTCTCTCCGCTCGCCCATGGCCTTCAAGCCGAGACGGTGAAGATGCTTGGAAAGATCCCTACTGAAGTTCGCCTGGTCGCCCTGACGGGGGTGACGCCTCCGCGTGAGACGCGACTCCTGCTGCGTGGGGATGTGCAGCGGGAAGTGGCGCAAGCCCGTGTGGATGTTCAGCTGGTCGACCCCGACGACAGCTCGATACTTTGGGCTGAAACCTTCTACCGGCCACTCGATCAGTCGCTTCGCCTTCAGACTGATGTTGCGTTGACAGTCGCATCGATGATTCGTGCGGCCGCTCCGCAGGTCTCGGCCGGCGCACCGCGGATACCTGCCTCGGCATTGGCCGGTTATCTAACCGCGATGCGCTGGTTCCAGGCGTCCTCTGATTCGCGGACAGTCTCGGAATTCATCCCGCCGCTGGAGGCGACCATCCACCTGGCCCCGAACTTTGCCGCAGCCTGGGCGAGACTCGCCGAGGCCTATCGTATGGATAGCCGCTACAAGGAAGAGGCCGAACAGAACGAATATATCGAAAGGTCACACGCCGCCGCATTACGTGCGCTCTCTTTGGCGCCGCGGATGGGGTACGCCAAAGCCGTCCTAAGCTCTCTTCAACCGGAATGGTCCTGGCGGGCGCGTGTAGACACGTTGCATCAGGCTGAAACACTCAGTCCATCGGACACCGATGTTCTATTCAAGAAGGCCATTTTGATGAGACGCCTGGGCCGGTTGGAAGATGAGAGGTTGACCGATCTGAGGATCGCGCAAATCGACATCTTCTCGCCTCTCGCGCGCCGCCGGGCATGGGGCGATGAACTCGATTCGGGAGATCTGAAAAAGGCGAAGGCCGACCTCCTTCAGTTGCAGGCGGAGGACCCCGGCGCCGTGGTGCTTTGGTTCGGTTTCATGAATTTTGCCCTTCGCGGGCGGGATAGGGAGGCGTCGGCGGAAGGACTAAGGCAGATGGAAGCGGTCTGGCCGCAGATCGTCGCCGACCGCCACCTATCGGCCGCGAGCGCCGCCAACTTCCTTGCAGACTACCGAAGGCGCACCGAGGATCTGGTGAAAGGCCGCGACCAGCGTGCGAGCAATACCGCGCACGCTGTCGCCGACTTCAACCGGCTGGCTTCCGACATGCGCGGTCAAGGCTGCGCCACCGACATCATACAGGAACTCGCCGCCTTCAGGCCGGACCTCGCCTGGGTTGTGGTCGAAGAACTCTATCTTCGCCGCGGGTACGTTGGCGTCCATGCAACCTGCGGCCACCCTGTATATGCTGACCGCCAAGCGGCCACCTGGCCGCTATTTACGCCGGAAGCCGGTGTCCTCAGGCGAGACGTCCGAATCTGGCGGGTGTTCAAGGCGGTCGGGTTGGCGAGCTATTGGCAGGAGAGTGGCCTTTGGCCGGACTTCTGTCGCGACCCGACACTTGGGTACGATTGCCGCGCCGAGGCGAGAAAGGTGCTCGCCCGACCCTGAATTGCGACCGCGCGAGGCATGCAGGCGCTTTCCCTTACCGATGACCAGTCAGTCCGTCAGCTGATAGAACGTCCGTGCGCTGCTCTTGAACAGCCAGGCTTTGTCTTCGGTCGATGCGCCTGACACAATCCGCTTGAACGCGTTCCAAAGCGCGTCGTAGCTGCAGGATACCTTGTCGACCGGGAAGTTGCTTTCGAACATCGCGCGGTGCGGGCCGAAAGCGTCGATGCAGGTCTCGATGTAGGGGCGCCAGGCGTCGGCGAGTTCGGCTGATCCCGGCTTAAGATCGCGCTTGTGGAAGTCGAAACCGCAGATGGCCATGCCGAGGCCGCCGAGCTTCACCCAGACATTGGGGCAGGCGGCGAGTTCGACAATGTCGGCGCGCCATCCCTGGAACACCTCGTCGCGACGACCCGCATAAGGGCCGATGCCGAGTGGTCCGCCGACGTGATCGAGCATGATAGGGGTCTCCGGGAACGCCCGCGCGAGGTCGATCAGATCGGGCAGCTGCGGATGGTATTGCCAGGCCTCGAACGACAGGCCGCTAGGTGCGAGACAGGCGAAGCCTTCGCGGAACCGCTGGTCCTGATAGAGGTGTTGCGGTGGATCGGTGTGGCTGTGGCGGACGGCCGGGCTTGCGTCCCACCCGGCGGCATGGCGGATGCCTCGGAAACGACCGCCGCCGGCGGCGATATGGGCTTTGAGGACGTCGTAGACGGCCGCGCCCAGGCAAAAATCAGCACGCCCGACGATTCCTTCGCACGCGAGCACTGGGCCATAGCGTCCGCTGTCCGCCATGGCGGCGACGCCGGCGACAAACTCAGTCTCACCCACCATCCGCAGGTGCTCGGGGCCGCGGGCGCGGTAGAATGCCGTGCATTCGACGAACACCGTGCTCTCGACTTTGTGGCCACAGACGCCGTCGGCAGGCCCGATATCTTCCAGCAGTTCCTCAAGCAGATACCGGCTGTCCGGGAAATGCCAGAGGTGATGGTGCGGATCGCAGATCGGCAGATCGGGTTCGAGGATTTCCTCGCGCCCGACCTCGCCGTCATCCATCTTCAGGCGGCCTTCTTGAAGTTCAGGTTCAGCTTGAACAGGCCGAGCATGATGCCGGGCTGATGCTCGAAAGTGTTGCCCTCGCCGTATTCCCACGACTCGACCCGGTCCATGAGTGTGTTCCAGGCGATCAGCTGCTCCTGCCGCGAGATGCCCGACCCTGGGCAACTGCGCGAGCCCTGCGAGAAGGTCAGGTGGCGCGTCACGCCCTTGCGGTCGAGTTGCAGATCGTGCGGGCATTCCCACTCTTCGGGATCGCGGTTCCCCGCCGCCCAGCGCATGTGAAGGAGCGAGCCGGCGGGCACTTTAACGCCCTGGAACTCCTCGTCCTGGATGGTCGTGCGCGTCGAGAGGCCCTGGGTTGGCGCGCGTAGGCGCAGGGCCTCCTCGATGAACCCACGCAGCTTTGATCGGTCATTGCGTACTGCCTGGTAGAGCTCCGGAGCCTCGCAGAACAGCTGGGCTTCCTCGGCCATGGCGTACTGCGTCGTTTCCAGCCCGCCGATCATCATGGCGTAGACGATGCCGTTGATCTCCATGTCGGTAAGCTTGCGGTTGAGGGCGCTGTAGGTCACCTGGGTGAGCCAGGAGATCATGTCGTCCTTGGGGTTCTTGCGTTTCTCGATCACCCAGTCGGCGACATATTCCTTGAAGCCGTCGAGGATGCGAATCTGCTCCTTTTCCTGTTCGGGGGTGAGCAGGTTGCGATGTCCGTGGCCGTAAACAAAGGCCATGACCTGGGCGCCGCCCCACATTTCCATTCGGGGAATGTCCTCGTGCGGGAAGCCCAGCACGTTGGCCATGACGATTTGCGGAAGAAGTCTGGCGAATTCATTGACGAAATCGACCTTGCCCTTGTCGATCCAGTTGTCGATCAGCCCGTTGGCGGCATCGCGGATCATATCGTGGTGGCGGGTCGCGCCGGTGCCGACCCACGGATCGGTAAGCTCGGCCTTGTGCACCCGCCAGAGGTCTTCATTGGGTCGCAGGCTCTGGATGGACACCATCATGGCGTTCATCTGCGGCATGCTGCCGTCGGGGTTGGGCTTGGGCGGGGTGGTCAGGCCGGGCGGAAACCGCTCCGAATCCCGCACGACCCGCAGGATGTCCTCATACTTGGTGAGAATGAAGCCGTCGGTTCCGGGCCGGCTTCCCTCGCCGGGGATACGGTGGACCGGTGATTTGGCGTGCAGGATCGGGTAGGCCTCGTACCAGTGCTCCTGAGCGCCGGGGGAGAACAGGTCGACTTCTTCCACCGACACCGGGCATTTCAAGGCATTTGGCGCGGTGCGCGGTTCTGTACGGGGCATATTTCGACATTTCCTCTAGCGTGGTGTTGCGGTCGCAAATGGCATGCTTCCTTGTGTGCTGAGCGCCTGTTGCGTTGGTGATGATATTTCATCACCATATCGATGAAATATGCAACGGATATGTGTTTTGGTCGAAGCGCCGCCACGGTGCGCGATCGGCGCGGAAAATCTTTGCTCAATGAGCGAACCGATATCAGGGTTGGAGACAAACGGCATGACCGAAGTGAACCGCATGGACGATCCGATCGTCCCAAACTCGCCAGGGGAAATCAATTTCCTCGACCCCGAGATCCAGGAATGTCCCTATCCCGCCTATGAACTGCTGCTTGAGCAGGCCCCGGTCTGGCTGGATCCGATCCTCGGATTCTACAACATCAGCCGTTATGAGGACCTGCGTAAGGTACTGATGGATACCGAGAATTACGGCAATGAACGGCCTCGCGACAGCGGCACCCTGCCGGACGGTCGCGCCCTGAAAATCCTCAACCTCTACAAGGAAAAAGGCTGGGTGCCCGAGCCGACCCTGGCCGGCCGTGATGACCCCAATCACAAAGAGATGCGGGCAATGTTCGACATCGCTTTCCGGGCCGGAAAGATAAAGCTGCTCGACCCGTTTGTCGAGGAGACGGCACACAAGCTCGTCGACGCCTTCATCGACGATGGCCATTGCGAATGGGTCCATGCCATGGCCGTGCCCCTGCCCCTGATTGTCATCGGCAAGCAGATGGGGGCGCGCGAGGAGGATATCTGGCGCATCAAGGCATGGACGGACGCCTGGGTGCAACGCCTGGGCATGATGCAGACCGAGGAAGAAGCCATCTGGTCGACCGAGATGGAGATCGAGGCGCAGCACTATTTCCAGAAGATCTTCGAACGCGTCCGCAAGGAACCCGACGACACGCTGATCTCGGAAATGGTCAACCGGGTGATTCCGGAGTGGGGGCGCACGCTGACCGACGCGGAATTGCACGCCGAGATGATGGCCGACACCTTTGTCGGAGGTTCCGAGACAACGACCAATGCCCTGTCGGCGGGAATCATGATGCTCGGCCGCGACCGCGAGGCGTGGGGCCAGCTGAAGTCCAATCCGGACAAGTACCTGCGGACCTTTATCGAAGAGGTGCTGAGGCTGGAATCACCGGTGCAGGCGTTGTTCCGCATCGCCAAGAACGACATCGAGCTCCACGGCGTGAAAATCCCCAAGGGCGCGATGATCAATACTCGCTACGCCGCCGCCAACCGCGACCATCGTCACTTCGAATGCCCCGAGAAGATCAACCTCGATCGTAAGAATGCCGGAAGCCACATGGCGTTTGGCTCTGGCGTGCACCATTGCCTGGGCGCGCCGTTGGCGCGGCGGGAACTCTACTGGGGCTTCAAGGCCTTCATCGACCGGGTCGATGACTTCGAGCTCGCGCCGGAAAACAAGCTGCGCCACCAGCCGAACTTCGCGCTGCGGGCGCTGAAGGAACTGCACATATCCTTCACCAAGAAGGCGTGACAGCCAGGGAGAGAAACGATGTCCGACATTGCCGAGGAACTGAAGGCGATCCGTCATGAACTGGATCGGCTGAAGTCACGCGAGGCGATCCGCCAGCAACTGGCCCGCTATGGACGCGGTCAGGAGTGGCTGGACGTAACGCTGATGAACGACGTGTTTTTCGAGGACGCCGACATTGATTTCGGCTTCTTCCAGGGCGTGTGGCGGGATTATCGGCCGGTGTTGATGGAGATCGAGGCCGCCGGCGAGTCGACCTTCCACATGTGCGCCTGTGAACAGATCGAGTTCGACGGTGACCATACCGCCCATGTCGAGGTCTATGGCCTCGCCGGCGGCCGCGGCGACGGCTTTACGCAGATCTACGGCGGCCGCTACATGCACCGTTTCGAGCGCCGCGACGGTGTCTGGAAGAGCGCCCGCTGTCACTATGTGCTCGACTGGACTCTCCGCCAGCCCGTGGATCCGGCGATGAGCGAGGCGCTGACCGGCATCAACCAGATCAAACACCGCTCCCCACAAAACCCGCTGTTCCGGCACATGGGGATCGACGTAACGGGCTAGGCGTCTGATTCGGCTGGTTCATTTTCGACGCGGGCTGTCGCGGCGTCGGGCAGCTGGGGACATGATTCAAATGCCTCTTCGCATTTGGTTCGTGTCCCCGCCGGAATTGCCCATTGTAGGGGACACGAACCAATCGCCAAAGAACGATTGGATCAGGTCCCCTTGCCTCAGCGCTCCGGTGGACGGGTTCGGCTAGGCGATCCCGCCGAGCAGGGTGCCGCCGCCGTCCGCCACCAGCAGCTGGCCGGTCAGGTGCCTTGCCGCGTCCGACGCGAAGAACAGCGCGATCGCGGCGATGTCCTCGGGCTCGGCCATGCGTCGGAGCGGTGCGCGTTCCACCGCATGCTTGACGTGCTCGGGGTTGTGATTGCGGATCATGTCGGTGCGGGTCATGCCCGGTGCGATCACGTTGATCCGGACATTCTTCGGGCCCCATTGCACCGCCAGTTGCTTGGCGAGGTGGTTTTCCGCCGCCTTGGAGATCGCATAGGGACCTTCGGTGAAGGTGCCGACAAGGCTTGCAATCGATGACAGCAGGACCATCGATCCGCCGCCTCCGGCCGCGATGTGGGGCAGGGCCGCCTTGGCCATCCGCCAGACCCCGGTGACATTGGTTTCCATGATCTTCGCCCAGGTGTCTTCGGTGACGTCCTGTAGCGTGGCGAACACCGGATTGACCGCGGCATTACAGACAACGATGTCGAGCCGCCCGAAGGCCTCTAGCGTCGCATCGACGATCCGGGTGATGTCCTCTGCCTTGCCGACGTGGGCCGGCACGCTCAGCACTTCGTGACCAGCCTCGCGCATCACACGGCAGGTCTCTTTGCAGGCCTCCGGCTTGCGCGAGGATATGGTAACCTTCGCGCCCGCCGCGGCAAATGCTTCGGCTGTCGCCCTGCCGATGCCCCGCGTCGAGCCAGTGACGATCGCCACCTTGCCCGCCAGAACCCCTTGTGTGCTCATGTTTCCCCTTGCTGTATTTGCTGGCTGGGCTCGCGCGGCGCCAATTTCAGAATATAGTTCGATATTGGCCGCGAAAGCGGCGAGGTCCAAGAGCCAATCGGGAGAGGCGTCGATGAAATATTATGAGGTGGCCGAGGCGAAGGACATGCCGGGCCTGCGCCTGGTGCTGACGGCCTATGTGCCGGGGCCCTGGGGCGAATCAGCCAAAAAAATCTTCGATTACAAGAATATCCCCTACATTCCGGTCGCGCAGCATGCCGGCAAAGAGAACGAGGATCTGGTCGCCTGGACCGGGATTCGGAATGCTCCCAACGCCATGTACGAGGATGAGGCGCCGCGCACCACCTGGTATGACATCCTGATGCTGGCCGAGCGTCTGGCGCCGGAGCGTCCGCTGCTGCCGCAGCGGTCCGAGGACCGCGCCCTCGTGCTAGGAATATGCTCGGAGATCTGCAGCGAGTGGGGATTCGGCTGGGCGCGCCGGGCGATGATGGGCAGCCCTTATGCCGGGCCTGTCGATCCGGTGCGCGCCGCGAGCCTGTCGAAGCCATTCTTCGGTCCGGAGGATTCAGCGCGGATGCGCAAGGCCTATAGCGCCTCGGTCGGAGGCGCCGCGGAAGCGCCCGCCCGCTGCGCCGATATCGTCCGCATGCTGGCCGCCCGCCTGCATCGCCAGAAGGCGGAGGGCTCGGACTATCTGGTCGGTTACGCCCCGACCGCCTGCGACATCTACTGGATGGTGTTCTCGATGGCGCTGGACCCGCTGCCGCACGAGGTCAATCCGATGCCCGACTGGATGCGGATGAGCTACGACATGATCGGCCCGGTGTTGGAGGCGGTGAAGGACCCGATCCTTCTGGCGCACCGCGACATGATGTACGAACGCCACTCGAAACTGCCGCTGGAGTTTTAAAGACTCTCTTCTCCCCCTGGGAACCGCCGCCAAAGGTGGAATACTCCCTGGACCGCCGGCTTCCGTGCGTCAGGGCAAGCTGGCGCGATCCAGCTGGAGGAAGTCCAGCGCAGGTAAGGGGTAGCGCCCGCCTGGTAGCGAGTGTTGCGGGGTGGAAGGTGACGACCATCGCGAAGCGTACACAGCGATT
>JANXTX010000398.1 GCA_025352165.1 Caulobacteraceae bacterium
CATCCACCTGTGCACGCTGCGCGACTTCACCGAGCTGTGCGACGACCTGTCCTTGAGGATCGACGCCTGCGCCGCGCTCTCCGCCGTTCATCCCGCGCGCCCGGCCAATCCCATGAGCCGCCTCGAAACCCTGCGCGCCGAAGCCTCGCTGTTCCTGCTCAGCCGCCGCTGACCGCCTGCTCGGCCGCGAGGATCGCTCTCAGCTCGGCCTTCGCCACCTTCTCCAGTGTCGAGCGCGGCAGGCCTTCCACCAGGCGCACCTCATGCGGTCGCTTGAAGTCCGCCAGCGCATTGCGGCAGGCATCCATGATCCGCGCGGCCAGTGTCGCGTCATCAGAGACTGGAATGACGAAGGCCACCGGGACCTCGTCGAGCATCGGGTGCCCGCGACCCACCACCGCGACTTCCTGCACGCCACTGACCATCGCGATCACCCGCTCTATCTCCGATGCGGCGACGTTCTCACCCCCGACCTTCAGCATGTCCTTCGATCGGTCGGAGAAATACAGGAAGCCGTCCTCGCCGACCCGCACCTTGTCGCCGGTGATGAATAGCCCGTCCGGCGTGAAGGCCGCGGCCGTCGCCGCCGGGTCATGGGCGTACTCCAGGAACAGCGACAGGCCGCGCCGTCCCCGAACATAAAGGTCGCCTGTGCCGCCCACTGGAACCGGCTTCAAGTCCTGATCCAGCACCAGGATCTCATAGCAGGGCGACGGCCGGCCCATAGACAGCGGCGCGTCTGCCATGTGCGGCGAGCCGACCGTGCCCTGGGTGATGGTCTCGGTCATTCCCCACCAGCCGATGGTCTTGACCCCGAACCATGCGTCGGTCGGCGGCGAGCAGATGCCGTTGCCGAAATGGCGATAGCTGTGAGCCTCCGGCAGCGGCTGGTCGATCAGCGCGCGGATGCAGAACGGCACCATCGAGGTCCATGTGCAACGATGCTTGAGCGAGACCGGCCAGAAGCGCGAGGCGGAGAACTTCGGCTGGATGACGAAGCTGGCCCCGGCCCAGATCGCCGCCGCCACCGAATAGACCTGAGCATTGGTGTGGAAGAGCGGCAGGAAGACCAGATGCACGTCGTCGGCCCGAAGGCCTTCGTGCATGGCGCTGACCCGCGCCCCCCAAAGTGCGTTGGCATGGGTCCAGAGCACCGCCTTGGGCCGCGCCGTGGTGCCGGAGGTGTACTGGATCGCGAAATGAGCCATCGGATCGTGCGGCCGCTCGGTCAGCCCCGCTGGATCGGCGTCGATGGCGCTGAACGGCTCATATGCGCCGACATTCGTCTCGGACGGCGCGCCATTGTCGGTATCTGTTACACACAAAAATCCCAGGCCGGTCGCCGCCTTCGCCACCATTTGCGCGAAGCGCGGCTGGGTGATCGCGCCGACCGCGCCGCTGTGGCGGGCGAAATAGTCGACCTCGTCCCGACTCGATCGGGCGTTGGTGGTCACCGCGACCGCCCCGGCATAGGCGCAACCCAGCCACGAGATGATCGACTCCGGACAGTTGTCCAGGTGCACCAGCACCCGCTCGCCCGGCTTGACGCCCCGCGCCTGCAGGCCCGCCGCGAACCGCCGCAGCGCCTGGCCGAACTGCGCATAGCTCCAGGTCCGGCCTTCGCCTTCGAACGGTTCCCAGATCATCGCCGGATGGTCCCCTCGCTCGGCCGCCTTGGCGTCGATCAGCGTTCGGATGTCCCAGCCTTCGAACGGAGTCAGGGCGTCAGGTCCGGTCATGGGCGATTCCTCGTGTGTTTCCGGACGACCTTAGCGCTCAGCGTGCGTGCACCCAATCGGCTCGTTTCCCGACGCCCTATGTCGGTGGCGCATTGGCCAGGGCGGATGCTCCCGCCTGGCGGGTCTCGTTCGCGCTGGACCAGGCGGCGCCGCCGGCCGCGGTCATCACCGAAACGACGCCGATGATCTGCAACGGCGCAAGGTTCTCGTGCAGCAGGAAGAACCCCGAAAGAACCCCGAAGGCCGGCTCGATGCTTGTCAGCACGGCGAAGGTTCGCGCCGGCATCCGGGTCAGCGCATAGACCTCCAGCGAAAACGGGATGGCGGTGGAGATCAGCGCTACCAGCAGCGCCAGCGGTAGCAGGGGCGGCGAGAAAAGCGCGGGCCCGGCCGTCATCGCACCGACCGGCAGCGCGATCAGCCCGGCGATCGCGGTCGCCACCGGCGCCGTGGCGCTTCCGAAAGCCGCGCCGGCCAGCCGCCCGCAGATGATGTATCCGCCCCAGCCCGCGCCCGCCGCCAAAGCGCAGGCGATCCCGACCGGATCGAGCGCCTGGCTGCTGGAGTGCGTGGCCACGAGGGACCAGACTCCGATGGCCCCCAGCGCGGCCCAAAGCAGGTCGCTCGCCTTGCGTGAGCCGGTGACGGCGACGGCCAGCGGTCCAAGGAACTGCAGGGAAATGGCGATCCCCAGCGGCAGCCGCGCGATCGCCAGGTAGAACATCATCACGGCCATCCCCGTGCAGACCCCCAGCCCGACCAGCGGCGCCAGGCGGGCGCCGCGCGGCCAGCCTCTCCACGGCCGCACCAGCAGTATCAGCATCGCCGCACCCAGGCTCAACCGCAGTCCCGCCGCGCCCAGGGCGCCGACAGCCGGATAAAGCCCCTTGGCCAACGCCGCGCCGACCTGAAACGAAGCCATCGCCGCGATCGCAGCCATGAATGGCAGCATTACCCCCAAGCGATTCGCCGACCCGTTCCGATCCGTCATGCTTCCCACCCGTGTTTCTGCCCTCCCGCCCGCTGTATGGGCCGGACCGCCAGCTTCCGTGCGTCAGGGCAAGCTGGCGCGATCCAGCTGGAGGAAGTCCAGCGCAGGTAAGGGGTAGCGCCCGCCTGGTAGCGAGTGTTGCGGGGTGGAAGGTGACGACCATC
>JANXTX010000431.1 GCA_025352165.1 Caulobacteraceae bacterium
AGACGGTCACGACGAGAACATCCTACGTCAATCCCACCTTCACGAACACCGGCTTGGTCTCGGTGCAGAGTGGGACGGTGAAGTTCGGCGGCGGCTTCACCAACAGCGGGGCCGGAACGGTTTCCGTCGCCTCCGGCGCGACGCTCGCCCTCAACGGGGGCGGATCTTCGAATGCCCTCACCGTGGCTTCGAGCGGGACGGTAGGCTTCGGCGGTGGAGCGTTCACACTTGCCGGCGGGACTATCGGTGGCGTAGCCGTAGTTTCGGCCGGTTCATTGACGGTGACGTCCGTGGCGAGTTTCGCCAACGGGGTGACGCTGTCGGGTCACGGGACCTTGTCGCTGGGCGCGGCGGCGGCGACGACGAGCCTCACCCAGGGCGGCGGTACGATCTCCGGAGCGGGAACTCTGACGGTGAGCGGCGCGGCGAGTTTCGGGGTTGCTGGTTATGTCGAAGAGACCGGGACGGGCACAACCCTTCTGGAGAGCGCCTCGACCTTGAACGGCGCCTATTTCGGACTGGACGCGGGCCGGGTTCTTGAGAACCAGTCCGCGTTCGCGATGACCGCCGGGTTCATCGAACTGGGCTTCACACACTACAACTCGGTTGGGGGCGGCTCGATTCAGAACGACGCCGGGGCGGTTTTCAATCTCCAGGGCGGCCGAGGTATCTACGCCAACCTGGGCGTCACAAGCATCACCAACGCCGGGACGTTCGAACAGACGGTCACGACGAGAACATCCTACGTCAATCCCACCTTCACGAACACCGGCTTGGTCTCGGTGCAGAGTGGGACGGTGAAGTTCGGCGGCGGCTTCACCAACAGCGGGGCCGGAACGATCTCGGCTGGGGGCGGTACGCTGCAGTTTGTCGGCGGCATCGCCAACCTGGCCGGGACAACGCTTACAGGTGGGACCTTCGAGGCCGACGCCGGTGGGACGGTTGAGCTCAATCAAAACTCCAAGATCGTCACTGACAGCGCCACCATCGTTCTCAATGGCGCGAACTCAGTGATCCAAGGATTCAACACCACCACCGGCAAGGAGGTTAGCATCGATTCGTCGCTGGCGACGATCAGCACCGTCGGAACGCTGGACTTGCTCGGTGGGCGAGGCTGGTCGTCCAAGACGGCGATGTCCAATGCCGGAAGCCTCATCTTGGGCGGCGGAACCTTCGGGCCGGCGAGTCTCGCCAATAGCGGTACGGTGAGCGGCTTTGGCGTCGTCGCCACGACGCTCACAAACAGCGGTGTGATTTCGGCTCTGGGCGGTCAGATCCTGAGCCTGGTCGGCGGAACTCTGACCAACCTAGTGGGAACCGCCCTAACCGGCGGGACGTTCGTCATCGGCGCCGGTGCAACTCTACAATTGGCCAATAACGTATCCATCGTTACCCTAAACGCCACGGTCGATCTGGCTGGATCGGGCTCGACGATGCAGTCGCTGAATACGGCGACCTCCGCCGAGGTGACCTGGAGTCGAGCCTCACCGCGATCGGGGCAGTCGGCGCCCTGGAGATCCTCGGCGGTCGCGGCTTTTCCGGCGCCAATGCCATCGCACTGTCCGGCGCCATCCAACTCGGCGGTGGAACGTTCGTGACTGGCGCATTGACCGGGGTGGCGGGATCGACTGTCTCCGGATTTGGTACGGTCGCCTCGGTCATCAATACGAGCGGAGCGGTGAAAGCGTCCGGAGGCGCATTAGTGTTCAATGGCAAGGGCGACGTTTTTGCCGGAACCTTGGCAGGCGGCGAGATCGACTTCATAGGGGGAACGCAGACGTTCAACACCGGCGCCGCCGTTACGGCGGCGACACTGGCGGTCTCGACCGGCGCCGCGATCACCGTCGCCGCCAATGTGACGGACAGCGGGGTTCTGTCGCTGGCAACCGGGACTACGCTGGCCATAAACGCGACGGACACTTTAACGCTAAGTGGCGCGGGTTCTTTACTGGCGGCTTCGATAACCGGAACTGGGACATTGGCCTTCAGTGGCGGGGCGCAGGCGTTGAACAGCGGTGCGACGCTGACCGTATCCGCATGGTCGCTGTCGAGCGGCGATGCGGCGGTGCTGAACGAAAATCTCGCCTTCGCCGGAAAGGTAAACGAGGATTCGACGTCGACCCTGACAGTCGGCGGCGGCGATACCATGAGCCTGACGGGAGCGGCGACCTTTGCCGGCGCGATCAACGGGGCCGGCATCCTGGCGGTCGTCGGCGGTACGGCGACGTTCAACAGCGGGGCTACAATCGGCGTGGCAACCATGTCGCTGAGCGGCGGTGCGATCACGGTCAATGAAGCGTTGAGCTTCGCTGGAACCGTGACCGCCGCGGCGGGAACGACGCTAGCTATCGCATCGAGCGGCGCCCTGACGCTAAGCGGAACCTCCAGCTTTGCCGGCACGGTGAGCGGTGCGGGACTGCTTGCCTTCTCGGGTGGCGCGGCGACCGTGAACTCGGGTGCATCGCTGATGGTCGCGAAAGTGTCTGTAAAGAATGCCGCGAGCCTGACCCTCGCGGCGAACCTGAACTACGCAGGGGCGCTGACGCTCGGACCCGGCGCGACGCTCGCGTTGGGGATCAAAACGTTGACCCTCAGCGGCGTGGGATCGATCCTGGCCGGATCGGTGACCGGCTCTGGGACGTTGCTGTTCTCAGGCGGTAGCCAGACGTTGAACAGCGGCGTGACCCTTGGCGTCTCCAACTGGACTACCTCTGGCGTCGCGGTAACGACGCTAAATACGAACCTGAGCTATTCCGGCGCATTCACGCAAGGCGCCGGGACGACGCTGACCATTGCCGTTGGGGACATTCTCACCCTGTCCGCCGGCTCGATCTTTGCCGGGGCGGTGACTGGCGCGGGAACTCTGGCGCTTGCCGGAGCGGCGACGACCACGATCGGCGGCAACATCACCATCGGTGCGATATTGTCGCAGGGCGCGGGGACGACCTTGGCGCTGGGGGCGAACACTCTGTCCCTCAGCGGAGGCTCGACCCTGGCCGGGACGGTCAGTGGGACCGGAACCCTGACGTTCAGCAACGGGACGCAGTCGATTGCTGCCGGGGCGTCGTTCAGTGTGAGCAACTGGACGATGATTGGCAGCACGGCGGCGAGCGTGGACGCCAATTTCACTTATGCCGGCGCCTTCGGTCTGGGCGGGTCATCCTCTATCGCCGTCGCCGGGAGCGATACGTTTACTCTGAGCGGCGCCTCGTCCCTGGCCGGAACCATCAACGGACCGGGAACCCTGGCCCTGTCCGGCGTCGGGACCGCTAGCCTGGACGGCGCACTGGCGATCGGGGCGACCTTGACCCAGGCTTCCGGCACCACGCTGGCGCTGAGCTCCTTTACCTTGACCCTGACGGGGGTCGGGTCGACCCTGGCGGGGGCGGTGACCGGGGGCGGGACGCTCGCCCTGGCCGGCGGCGACCAGACGCTGAACAGTGGAACATCGCTGGCGGTGAGAAATCTCTCGCTATCCGGCGGCGACATACTGACGCTTGGCGCCAGCCTCTTCTATGGCGGCGTGCTCACCCACGGCTCCGGAACCACGCTGGCGCTTGCGGCAAACACCCTGACGCTGACCGGAACTGGCTCGAGCCTGGCTGGAGCTGTCAGCGGTTCCGGAACGCTCGCCCTGGCTGGCGGCACGCAGGCGCTCAATGCAGGCGCATCCCTGAGCGTTGCGAATCTGGCATTGAGCGGTGGCGATCTGGTGAGCGTGAACGCAAGCCTCAGCTATGCGGGCGCATTGACGACAGCAGCGGGAACCACCCTGACGATCGGCTCGGGGGCGACCCTGACGCTGAGCGGCACGGCAAGCCTTGCTGGCGCGCTGGCGGGAACCGGAACGCTGGCTGTCGGTGGAGCCGGCACGGTGACCCTGGGCACGAGCGAAAACCTTGTCGGCGCATTGGTGGCTGCGAACGGATCGAATCTGGCGCTGGGCGCAAACTCCCTGATGCTGTCTGGAACCGGTTCGACGCTGGCCGGCAACGTGACCGGCGTCGGCGGAACGCTGGCGCTGTCCGGCGGGACCACGGCGATCAACGCCGGGGCGTCGCTGGGCATGTCAACCTGGTCGATCAGCGGCGGAACGGCGAGCCTGAATGAGTCGCTGACCTTCGCCGGGACCTTCAATGAGAGCGCGGGCGGGACATTGACGGTCGCGGCCTCGGATACCTTGAAGCTGACCGGTGCGGCGAGTCTGGGCGGTGTCATCAACGGGGCCGGCACGGTGGCTGTCTCAAACGCGACGGCTTCTGGCCTGACTGTGGGCGGGACCGACGTGCTGAGCGTGACCGGATCGGTAACCCAGACCGGCGCGGTGAACATCGGCGATGCCAGCAAATCCTCCGCCTCGCTGTCGATCGCCAAGGGTGCGACGTGGACCATCAACGGCGCGGTGGGCATCAGCCACGGAACCTCGACCAAGTCTTCGATCAAGGTCGCCGGAACGTTGATAAAGTCCGGAGCGACAGGGACCAGCGCGATCAATCTCGCCACCACCGACACCGGCCTGATCGAGGTTGCCGTCGGAACCCTGGATTTCTCCAACAAGCTGGCCGGGACCGGCACGGTGAAGATCGACGCCGGCGCGACGCTGGAGGCGGACTCAACCATGGCCTCGACGCTGACGGTGGCCTTCAACGGCGCTGGCGCGACGCTGGCGCTGAAGAAGCCCGGCGGCGTGGCCGCGACGATCAGCGGCTATGCCGTC
>JANXTX010000001.1 GCA_025352165.1 Caulobacteraceae bacterium
CGGACTCCTCGGGGCTGCGCCCGATCACGGCGCCACGAGGCAAGCCAAGCGCGATGGCGGGAACCTTGATAGCGATGGTTTCTCCATTGGGGGTCCGTCCATCGAGCAGCAGATCGCGCGCACCTTCCGGCGGGGTCTTGGCCTGCAGCTCCGCCAATCGAGCTGATTCCGCCGCCAGCTCCGCACCTCGCCGTCTTGACCGCTGTCGCTGAACGACGACTGACGCGCCTCCCAGGATGACGCAAAGCAGGACAGCGGCGCCGCCGCCAGCCCAAAGGGCGAGTCTCTGCGTCCGCCGGCTCGCGGCGCGAGCGGCATCGGCCACTTGTTGGCGCTGCTGCGCCAGCCGCTCGGCATGGGCCTGCCGCTGTTGGGCGGAAGAGGCTTCACTTCGTGCCGCCACCGCTTCGGCGTTCGCTACATGCTCCTTCTTGACCGCAGAGAGTTCCAGTTTTTGCAGACGCGCCGCCCTCCGCTCCGCGGCTCGCGCCCGAGAATCGGCGATCGCCAATTGAGCGTTTTCATCTTGGACTTCTGCGGTCGACTTCTGGCCGACGACCACCGAAGAGTTGCGCGGCTCGGCCGCCGCGTATCCCGAGGAGCCGCAGGCCACTCCGGCCGTTAGCAGGCCCGCGAGGGAAACGCAGGAGAAGGCCACGCGTAGAGCGGTCATGCTATCTGGGTCCTGATCGCGGTCGGGCCGGCTGGGCCATGTGGGTCGAGGCGACCGTTGCATTGTCGTGTCGCGCGGGACTCCGCCCACCGGAGGTTAGCCGCCAACCGATCACGCCTGCAGCTATAAGGAAAAAGCCCGCAAGAAGCACGCGACCCAGTCGCTGCTGCTGCGCGGACCGCAGTCCTGACACGATCTCGCGTCCGCCGCTGTCGGCCGCGCCCGGCGCGCGGTAAAGGACTACGGTCGTATTGTCCTGGCTGGGGGAGTCCTTCTTTTCCACCGCATCGAGCAAAGCCGCCACCGCCTCATCCGGCGAACGGCCGGATAGTTGGTCGAGCAGTTCGGCAATCTTCCTCGAAGATAATGTGTCAAGACCGTCGGACGCCAGCAGGACCTGATCATCCGGTTGGAGCGCCAGGTTGCAGCACAAATCAACGAGTTCGATGTTGTCGCCTGAGACGGCGCTTCTCAACGCATTTCGCTGAGGATGCGAGCTTGCGCCCTCAGCGCTCATGCGCCCGCTTTCGACCAACTCCTCCAGGACCGGCTTCATCGAGTGATCAGCGCTGAGGCGCTGCAATACCCCGTCCCGAAGTAACGACAAGGAAGAGTCGCCGACGCTGGTCCAGGAAAGGCTGCCGTGCTGCACCAGGGCGGCAATGAGGGTGCACCCGGCGTCGTGCAGGGACGGCTTGTCGCGTTTTAGTTCCGCGAGCGCCGCGTTGGCGCGGCCGAGCGCATGCTCGAGCCGTCTTCCAGGGTCGCCCTGCCCGAAACCGAATGCGTCAATGAACGAGTCCACTGCGCCCTGCGCCGCCTCAGCGCCGCCGGCATGGCCGCCCATTCCGTCGGCTACGACGAGCAGGAGTGAGACGGAATCTTCGTCGGAATGTGGAAGCACCGCATAGGCGTCTTCCTGGCGAGCGCGCCGGCCGACTTTCTGACCTCCGGCCCAGCTCTGGCCAAGCTCAGTCATGCCTCGCCTCGGGGCGGATCCTCCCGCCAGTCAAAGCCATTTCCGCAAAGAGGCACGAATCTCAGCGTGGTCCCCCCAAGCGTAAGCTCAGTGTTCGCCGCAAGGTCGGTTGGGGCCAGCACCGGGCCGTCCCCAATGTAAAGGAGGTTCGATCCGGCGCCGTTGGCGACGTAGAATTTCCTACCTCTAGGATCATAGCTGACGAAGGCATGCGCCTCGCGCGAGATCTGGTCGTCGCCGAAGTCCAGCCGGACGCGTTGGCCGGCGGCGCGGCCGATCGAGTTCTGGCCATACCCAAGCTGAAGCGACCGTCCTTTGCCCGGGCCGCCCACGATTACCAGCCAGCCGACAACAGGGTCGTCCAGAAAGTCGCGGGCCAGCGGTACAGCCTCCGCCGCCCGGGCGCCGACCAGTCGGGTTTTTTCGTCGTCGGTGGCGCGTTCTGGGGTCGCCACCATTGTGGGCCTCTCGCTGGATCGCTTGGCCACTCTGGTGCGCTCTGCGTATGGATCCGAGGGACCCGCGCGTCGCGTGGGCTCGTCGTCGAAACCGCCCCGACCAGGGCCACGAATAATTGCCATCACCTTCCTCGCTTTTTCAATCCTCTGGACCACTTAGGCTTCGACGACCCATCCAGTCGAGGTTTTGCACTTGGTCACGGATATGTCGGCCGTCTTTCCATTCTTCTCGCCGTATTCCTTCAGTTCTCTGCAGGTCTCACCCTTGGAGTTGGTCTTGGTGCTAATCGGAATGATGTAGCCCGTCGCCGTTACAATCTGCACCTGCTGCGGTGGTCGCTTTTCGGTGGGCTTGGACGCGACCGTCAGCGGCTTCGGCGGTTCGTGATGGTCGGCCCTTAGCACCTCCCCGTCCTTTCGTCGACAGGTTGTCCGGTGGGTTCTGCAGTAGTGTGGGTTCCGTTCGCTGAAAGTCGTTTCCAGCTTGGCCGGAACCCGTTCGGTCTTTGCGGCTATCGCTATCGGCGCCACTTCCGCTTCCGCACCCGCTCTATCTTCCGTCGCCTGCCAGTTGATGCGCTGATTGGAATCGAGGGCGCGTTCTTCCGCTTCCTGTTGCTTTTTCTTCTCAGCCTCGTTCAGAGCAATCGCTGTGGCGATGCCGCCGACAAAACAACCCGCAGCCGCCCGCTTTGCATCATTGGTAAGAAGATACACGATCGCTCCGGTTCCGATACAACCGATGGCTACCTTCCCGCCACTGGACAGTTGCCCGTCCGACGCACAGCCAGTCGTCACAAGACTGACAACCGACAAACTCACAATCAATAGACTTCTCATTGCTGCACCATGCCCCCTAAGGCTCGTGTTTCAGTTGGACTTATTCCATATTCCTCTGCCCGCCGCCTTAGCCGCTGCCTCCCTTTGCTTTTGACTATGCGTTGCGTCGGCGGCGGCAACGGCTGCTCCGTTCAAAAGGACGATATCGGAAAGGTCGACACGGCCGTTCGCGCGCCCTGGAAATGCGACGCTGCAATTGTAGTCCTGCGAATTCGTAGCCAAGTCGCAAGACGCCGGCCCACCAAGCTCAGCGAGGGTCTTCGTGAACACGCTCGCGTTGTCGCCACCGAGTCCGTTCACACCAAACAGATGGACGCGCGACTTTCCTACGACGAGCGTAGCCGTGTCGATGACCTGGACGGGCCCGGAGACTGACGTCGGCAGCCCGGGCGCCGTCGATAGCTGCTTACCGTTCGCGACGATCACCGGATTTTCCTGGGGCGCCGATGGCTGATGATGGCCACCATTTATTTTCGACGTGAGACGCAAACCAATGACCAGTGCAAGAAGGACGACCGCTGTCGCCACGCCGCCCAAGATGAACGTCCGCTTTGATGGCTCGGCATAGTTTGAAGAGGCCTTGGCGCTCGCTGACCCGCGCCGCGAATGAAGATTCGTAGAGCGTCCCGATCGCCCGAGAAGCTGGGTCGCTTCCGCATCCGTGTGGCCGCCGCCAACTGGGCGCGAGTGCGCCAGCTGATCCGCCCCAAGCGCCTTCGCAAACTCCTCAATGGTCTGGGGACGATCTTCCTCGTAGACAGACATAGCCCACTTAATCGCGGATTCGAACTCGGCCGAGACGGGCCAGCCCGAGGCTTCGCCAAGCGATACAAGCGGATCATTGCGGATCCGGGATGTGGAGGGTGGCGGTGTCTTCCCCGTCATACATTTGACGGCAACTGCACCCAAGGCGTAAATATCCGTCCAAGGCCCCTGATTGCCGTTGGGGTCGTACTGCTCCAACGGCGCGTAGCCCTCGGTGACGATGGATGTAATCGATCGACTCTTGGTCTCGATAGCTTGCCGCGCGGAACCGAAATCGATCAAGGCCGGGCCGCCGTCTTCTCTGAGGATAATGTTTGCCGGCTTGATGTCACGGTGGAGGAAACTATGCTGGTGCACCCGCTTCAGACCGTCCATCACCGGCAGCAGGATCGCCCTGGTTTCGTCTTCGCTGAGCTGACCCTGCCTTTGGATGAGACTCGATAGGGTCTCGCCCTTGGCGTACTCCATCACGATGTATGCGGTGGCGTTCGCTTCAAAAACCTGGAAGACATGGACGATGTTGGGATGACGGAACTTCGCGAGTACGCGCGCTTCTTCGAGAAACCGCTGAAGCCCCCAATCGAAGTCATCAACAGCTGCGCGGGAAACTGCCGAGACACGGCTATCGCTTCCTCGGGCAGCTAGCTCCGCAGGAAGATACTCCTTGATGGCCACCGATGCATCGAGCGCCGTGTCCCGAGCCAGATAGGTGATGCCGAACCCACCTGAGCCGAGCACCGAGGTAATCTCGTACTGGCTCAGTCGCGCCCCGCCGCTCAACGCATGGGAATTCTCCGCCAGAGTCACGCGTTCGCTCCTGCCCAGCATTCCCTGACGAGAACTGGGCGCTGCGTCATGCTATACATCGCCTCGGATGCTGGACGAGCATTCCTGTGCCGCATGCATCTGAAATGACATGATGTCGATGATGGCGGCCGTTGCCTTTGGGCCGCTGACGCCCCATCCCGCCAGCGCAGTAATGAGTTCATCCGCCTTTATCTGTGCAGCTGCGGACTCGCCATTGATCCGGGCGAACCGGACAAGCAGGCGATAGTCGTCAGGATCCAGATGGACTCTTGCAGATTGCGACTCACAGGCGCAGGTCGTCGCCAACCGCGTATCGTCGGCGAGAATGTGAGTTGCGCTTCCTGCCCGGACGCACGCGGCCGTCAACACCTGGGCGTCCGACTTGCCGCACGAAGTTAGCAGTACGCCTGCGCTAACCAGGAGTAGAGCTTCCAGCGCATGCCGCCGGAATGCCGGGAGCTTACGGGAGCTGTTCGTGACCTTCCCCGATATGGCGAACATTCATCACCCCTAGGATGAATCCAAAGAATGACCGTATTTCCTTAGGGCGCGCGAGTCCACCACGTAGCAGGGAGTTGCCAGGGCAACCGGGTGAGCGAGCGCGTGACAAATGGGTGAGGTGCTGAATCTGTCGTCCGCCAACTGAGTCGTTGGAAGAACGAGGGATGTTGTCAGGTGACGAGACCCTGTTTGAATCCATTGTATTTTTGGACTTTTTCGCCGATCTGCACGACCCGCGACAGGCGGTCAAGGTCATCTACCCGTGGGCGGAAGTCCTGCTTTTGACGCTCTGCGCGGTTGTGGCGGGCGTGGAAACCTTCACCGACACACCCTCTGTGGTCAACAGAAGCTGGGTCTGCTGCGCCGGTTTCTGCTGTTCGCGTACGGAACAGCGCCGCCCGATCGCTTGGGAACAATCTTCGCGGCAATTGATCCCGAGGCGTTCGCGATCTGTTTCGCGGCCTGAAATCACGGTGACAGCGCACTCATCTGGGTGCTTTAGTACAGACTATTGTCGCCGTACCATCCTGGCATAGTCGTCCATCAGCGACAGCGAGATGTTGCCTGGGGTGAAACTATATTCCGCTATGCGCGAGACCGGGGTGACCTCGGCGGCGGTGCCGACGATGAAGCATTCGGAGAAATCGCTGAGTTCTTCCGGCTTGATGTAGCGCTCGACAAACTCGAAGCCCTTTTCCATGGCCAAGGCGATCACCGAGCGGCGGGTGATGCCGTCCAGGAAGCATTCGGGCGTGGGGGTATGCAGGACGCCGTCGCGGATGAAGAAGACATTGGCGCCGGTCGCCTCGGCGACGTAGCCGCGCCAGTCGAGCATCATGGCGTCCGCGAAGCCTTCCCGCTCGGCGGCGTGTTTGGAGACGGTGCAGATCATGTAGAGACCGGCCGCCTTCGACGCCGTCGGCGCGGTTTCGGGCGAGGGGCGCTTCTACCTGGTCCAGGTCAGCGCGATGCCGCGGGCCTTTTCCTCGGGCTTGAAATAGCTCGGCCAGTCCCAGGCCGCGATCGCCACGTGTATCTTGCTGTCCTGCGCCGAGACACCGATGGTCTCCGAACCGCGCCAGGCGATCGGTCGGATGTAGCAGATAAGGGCACTGTCACCGCAATGCCTGTTTCACCCTAAAGGACACGATCAGGTGACCGCCCGCAAAGGGTAAGTTCGCGCGCCTAGGGTTGCCCCACGGCGCGCGCTCGCCGCACGCTGATGTTCCTGGAATGAAGAGAATGGAATGAAGAGAATGGGGACAGGAGCAATATCCCCCTTTTTGTTCCCGATCCTGCTATGATCTTCACACGCCTCGCCTCGTCCGGATCGTCGCTCCGGGCTGTCCGCTTCACGTGGCGGCGCGAGGAAACCGGCGCGAGCCGATTTTCTTCGAGGACGGTGACTAGGAGATCTATTGTGACATCCTGGCCGAACAAATGCGCAAGGCGTCGGTGGCTGTGTGGAGCTATTGCCCGATGCCCAAACACGTCCATCTGATCGGAATGTCCTGAGAATGAGGTCGGCCTGGCGCTCGCTCTGGGCGCCGCGCATCGCCGCTGGGTCAATTTCGTCAATGCTCGCGGTCGATGGCGCGGTCATCTGTTCGAAGGCCGGTTTGCCTCCGTTGCAATGGACGAGGCGCATCTTATCGCGGCGATACGATACTTGGCGATGAATCCCGTCCGCGCGCGCCTGGTCGAACGAGCCGTCGATTGGCGCTGGTCGAGCGTTGGCGCGTACCCCCGCCTTCGCGGAGGCGGGTTCTTGCCAGGGTCGATGACGGCTTGGTCACGGTGGCGCCCGTGCTGGAGCGAGTGGAGTCCTTCGCCGCGTTGATCGAGGGCGATGCCGAGACTCCCGCATTTGCCGCGATCAGGGCCGCCGAGACGACAGGGCGCCCGCTCGGCGCCGCCGACTTCGTTGCCGATCTGGAACGCATACTCGGTCGCCCCATCGCGCGGCGAGCGGCGGGTCGGAAGCCCGCCCAATCGGCAATCGATACGCGCAGGCTGCTTTAGAAAAGTTTGCGGCACGGTGCTCCTGTCCCCCCATTTCCAGAGTTGCCGGATCCGGCGGGTATTGCGGTATAGCGGTGCGGGCGTCTCCTGCCCAATCTGATTTGGCGCGAAGGAAGAGCGATGAAGTTCGAAGCGTTCGACGAGGCCATGCGCGTCTTGCCGGGCGTGACGCTCGACATCAAATGGGAGACCCGCCGCACCTATTGCGTGGGCGACAGGATCTTCGTCCTGGCCGGCAGCCTCGGCGAGGAGGCGCCGCGATATGTGTTCAAGGCCTCCGAGCTCGGCTTCGAGATGCTGGTCGAGACCGGCGCCGCCGCACCCGCGCCTTATCTCGGCCGGGCCAAGTGGGTCATCATGACCGCGCCCGACAGTCTGGAGGACGCCGATCTCCTCGCCTACGTCAAGCAGGCCCATGCGCTGGTGGCCGCAAAGCTGCCGAATCGGGTCAGGATAAGGCTCGGGATACTGAAATGACCCCCGCGGACCCGACCGAGCGGCCGGTTAAGGAACCGAGCCGCCGCCAAGCCGTTCCACGCGAGGTTTGCGGTATCCAGGTTGAAGTAAGACGTACCGGCAGGCTTTCATGAGGAACGCGGCAATAGAAGCGGCCGAGCGTGGGCGGTAGTTCTAGCGAGCCGACGCCATTGCGTCGCCAATCGTGATCTTTTCTCCAAGCGTATGGAGTCAAAAATTCGCGATCGGCAACGAGGTTGAAAAGGGCGTCTCCGCCGGCGACTTTGGCGGGGAAGATACAGTAAATCAGAGCCCACACGGGCCAACCCGACGCGGACAAGACAACCCATCAAGAGGGGAAGGATGCTTCGATTGCGACCGGTCCTGGAGGCCGATGTCCCAGCCCTCTATGCGATCTCACTGGCGACCGGCGCCGCCGGTGGCGACGCGACCGGCCAATATGTGGACGGGCGGTTGTTGGGGCATATCTATTCGGCGCCCTATGCCGTGTTGTGTCCCGAGACGGCCTTGGTCGCCGAGGATGAGCAGGGTGTCGGAGGCTATGTCGTCGGCGCTGTCGACACCGTCACTTTTGAAGAGCGCCTTGAGCGCGACTGGTGGCCACGCCTGCGCGAAATCTACCAGGATCCGTCCGGCATTCCCTGGAAGGACTGGACGCCCGATCAGTTGCGCAGCTTCATGATCCACCACCCCCATCGGATGTCGGGCGCCATGATCGAGGCCTTTCCGGCCCACGTGCACATGAACCTTCTCCCACGGATGCAGCGACGGGGCATTGGGCGGCGGCTCATTGAAATTTGGCTGGCGACCGCCGGAAATCTTGGCGACCTGGGCGTGCACTGTGGCGTTAATGCCGCCAATGTGGCCGGCATGGCATTCTGGCAGGCGGTTGGTTTCACGCACTATGAGGACGCGCTTCGATCCTCCCGGTCGACGAAGTGGTTCGTACGGACGATCGAGGGACCGGCGGACGCGGCCATGGGAGACGGGAGCAACATATCCGGTACGGCGCCGAACTGACAGGCGGAAGACGTTTCCCCCTCCGCCGGCGGGAAACTCGCCATGCTTCGACAATGCGCGCGCTAACGCACCGCTATGAGCCCATCCGCAACCGCGATATCGCCGTCGCCACGGCGCCGATCGGCTCGATCTTCCGCCTTCGTGCGAAGCAAGGGGTCGAAGAGAGGGGTCAGAGAGAGTTTCCGGGATCCCCTTGGAATTGGGGCCGCCGGTTAATTACTCTGCCCCCTATCCTCCGAGTGAGCGAGCGGCATAGCGGCGGTCAGGGGAGACGCACCACCATTTCGATCTCGACCTTGATTTCCGGCGTGTAGAGCGCCTGGACGCCAATCGTCGTCATACTGGGCATCGCGTTGCCTATCAGTTCACGTAGCGCGGCGCCGACCTGCCGGAACGCTTCCGTCGTCGCATCCACGACATAGACGCGCACCATGACGATGTCCGACGCCGTCGCGTCCAGGTCCTTGAGTGCGGCGGCGAGGTTGGCCGTCGCAAGCTTTGCCTGGCCGGCGAGGTCTTGGGGCGTCTCATCACTTCCACGCGTCGCCGCGATCTGGCCGGACAGGAAGGCGAGGCGGCCTGGTTCCGCGACACTGATGTGCGAGTATCCGAGCGCCGCCATGTCCCACATCGTCGTTGGGTTGCGGCGGCTCACCGACGCTGATGCATCAGCGGGAATCCGCGCGGTGACCTTGATCTCGAAATCGAAGCCCGCAAGCCAGTTAACGCCGACGGCTGTCCAGTTCGGATATGGGACCCGCGGGAATTTTTCGGTCTTCACCGCGAAGACCGCACCCGTCTGCTGTTCCGGATTGGTATGGAACGACGTGACGTCGACGATGTCGTCGAACGTGCATCCCGCCGCCGCGAGCGTGGCTTCCAGATTGGCGAAGGCCAGGCGGACCTGAGCCTCGAAATCGGGTTCGGGCGAACCATCGGGTCGGCTGCCGACCTGGCCCGACACGAACAACAGATCGTCCGAGCGCACTGCCGCGGAGTATCCGTGCTTCTCGTACAGAGTTTGTCGGTTGGCGGGAAACACTGCCTGACGCTGGGACATTTTCGCGGTCTTTTATGTTGGAAGCTGACGCGACCGACCGGGCCTGCCGCGCATTCCAGCGAAGCCAGGGCAGAAACATACGTTGCGTATGTGAAAGCATGGATGCAGACTGTGCGTCAACATCGATATACGCATCGTATGCGAAACAGGAAGTTGCCTTGGCTGCAAAGCGTCGCGCCGAAACGATGGAGGAAAACCGCGCCAAGCTGATTGGGGCGGCGCGAAAGGCGTTCGCCGCATCGGGTTTCGCCGCGGCGTCGATGGACGATCTCACCGCGCAGGTCCGCCTCACGCGTGGCGCCCTCTACCATGGCTTCGGCGATAAGAAGGGACTGCTGGCTGCCGTCGTCGCCCAAGTCGATGGCGAGATGGCCGCGCGCGCGCATCAGGCGGGAGCAACGGCGGCAAGCGCATGGGAAAGGCTGCTTGCGGAGGGCGAAGCCTATATCGAGATGGCGCTGGAACCGGAGGTTCGCCGGATCGTATTGTTGGACGGCCCCGCCTTCCTGGGCGACCCTTCGAATTGGCCCAGCCAGAATGCCTGCCTGAGTATGACGAAGCAGGCGGTCGCCGATTTGATCGCCGAGGGCGTCATGAAGCCGGTCGATATCGGGGCCGCGGCGCGCCTTCTGAGCGGCGCGGCGTTCAACGCCGCCCTCTGGGTCGCCGACAGCGACGAGCCGCCTGTTGTCTTAACTAAGGCAATTGAGGCGTTCCGGCTCATGGCCGCCGGTTTTCTGGCGGCTCGAGCCTGATAGTTCTCAGAAGAAAGGGGTCGGAGAGAGTTTCGTGAATCCCCTTGGAATTGCGATATCTGGGGACGCGATATCTGGGGACGCTATATACAATAGGGATGCCTTTGCCGCTGAGCTGGTAGAATGCCACACGCGCATTGAAGGCCACCGCCTTCTCCGAGACCATAAAAGTATAGCGTCCCCAGATAGAACCAATTCCGAGAGTAAAGTGCACTGTGACCGCAACGAAGCTTCCGTGGGTGGGTCAACCGGCAACGGCGGTGGAATTACGGGGACACGATCCTCAATGCGGCGGGGGATTTTGTGGCGACCAGGTTGGGGGCGCATTGAGGTCATGTCCCCGTAATTCCCGTAATTCCAGGCTATTGCCGCCGCACCATCCGGGCGAAGTCGTC
>JANXTX010000057.1 GCA_025352165.1 Caulobacteraceae bacterium
GATAGCAAGATCATCGGCTATGGCGATGCGGGACACATACAGGTGATCGCCTGCTGAGTCCGGCGCCGACTTGAACCCGGCGCGGCGACAGGTCAGAGTCCGGGATGACTGGTATCAGTTCTACGGAGGCGTAAATGGCCCGCAGCAACAATCTCGCGATCCGGCCGCTGAACCCGACCATCGGCGCGGTGGTGTCGGGGGTCGACGTGCGGGAGGCCCCCTCGCCGACGCTGGTGGATGATCTGCGGGCCGCGCTGCTGACGCATCAGGTGCTGTTCTTCGAGGACCAGGATCTGACGCCGACGCAACAGCGCGATTTCGCGGCGCGCTTTGGTGAGTTGCACACCCATCCGCTGTATCCGGGCGACGACTCGGCGCCGGAAATCATGGTGCTGGACAACCATGCGGATAATCCGAGCGACAACGACATGTGGCACACGGACGTTACGTTCCTGGAGCAGCCGGCAATGGGCGCGATGCTCTATGCGCGGATGCTGCCGCCGTTCGGCGGGGATACGCTGTGGTCGAATATGACGGCGGCTTATCGTGCGCTGTCGGCCCCGATGCAGCAGTTCCTGGCGGGACTTTCGGCCGTGCATGACTTCGTCCATGCGTTCCCGGCCGATGGACTGGCCGGTTCGGCCGCCGGGCGTGAACGCTATGAAAAAGCCCGGGCGGAGCATCCTCCGGTGATCCATCCTGTCGTGCGCACCCACCCCGAGACGGGTGAGCCCGGCCTGTTCGTCAACTCGGTGTTCACCGCGCGTATCAAAGGCCTGCGCCGTGAGGAAAGCCGGGTGCTGCTGGCGTTTCTCAATCGCCATATCCAGAAGCCGGAGTTCTGTGTCCGCTGGAACTGGCGACCGGGCGCGATGGCGTTCTGGGACAATCGCTGTACGCAGCACTATGCGGTGAACGACTACCTGCCGCACCGTCGCCTGATGACCCGCGCCACCATCGAGGGTGAGAAACCCTTCTATCGCGCCGCGGCTTAGGACGTCATCAGGATCGGTTACCTGGCCGAGGCCACGTCCATCGCCGCCGCGATTTTGGCTGCGTCCCGCGGCGTGGCGGGATTGTAGATCACCAGGCTGAGGTCGGGGCGCCCATCGACGGCGAAGGCGGAATATTCGAAGGCGAGGGGACCGAAGACCGGGTGGCGAATGTGCTTGACGGCCTCGCCATAGCTGCTGACGCCGTTGTGGCTCCACATGGCGCGGAATTCGGGGCTGAGCCTGGAAAGTTCGGCGACCAGTGTTTCAACCTCGGCGGTTGCCCCGGCCCGCGCGGCGTCCACCCGGAACGCGCCGACCACGAACCGCGCCACGCTTTCCCAGCCGTATTGCGCGGCGCGGACGTTTGGATCCAGGAATATGAAGCGCAGGACATTGCGCTGATCGGGGGGTAACGCGCCGTAGTCGGTGAGCATGGCCGTCGCGGCGCGGTTCCAGGCGACGACGTCCCAGATCGCGGTGCGGATCAGCGCCGGGCTCGGCTCGAGCTTGTCGAGCACGCGTTGCAGGCGCGGCGTGACCCCCTCGTCCTTGCGGTAGCGAACCTCCGGCGGATGGCCAAGGCCTAGCAGGAAGAGGTGCTCACGCTCGACGTCGGTCAGCAGCAGGGCGCGGGAGATGCGGTCGAGCACATCGGCGGATGGCGCGCCGCCGCGACCCTGTTCAAGCCAGGTGTACCAGGTCGCGCTGATGTTGGCCCGCTGGGCGACTTCCTCGCGGCGGAGGCCAGGCGTGCGGCGACGCTCAGCGGGCAGGCCAAACGCGGCCGGATCGAGCTTGGCGCGGCGATCCTTGAGGAAGGATCCGAGCAGGGTTCCGTGCGTGAGCGGCTTGTTCATCTTGTCGGCGCTTATACCATGATAAGGTCATGGCTCTACCAGGATGATTCCCGTGCAGCGGTCAGCCGCGGTGTTTCGCCCTGGGCGGCTGGTCTGGAGGCCCGGCAGGTTGCTGGTGTTCTCGATCTTCACCGCCCTCTGCGCGCCGGCGTTGGAGACAGGCATCGCCGCAATGAGGTCATTCTCGGCCAATCAGCCGGACTTGGCCAGCTTGGCGCCGCCGGTGTGGATCACGCTCCTGCATTGTGATGACCCGGCTATGGGTCGGTCGCAAAAAGGCGATGCAAATCAACTTTGTGAGCCACGTTGCTCAAAAATATCGCGAAGATAATTTTCGAATATTAATCCGTATCCAGAATAATTTCTCAAATATTACTGATAATAAATGGTATATTTAAGGAAGTTACATTTTTCCTTCACTGTATTGTCATGGGCGGGAGATTAGGGTGCGTTCGCGGCAGACTCGGGGCTGATCACGGATTCCTGAACGGGGACCGGGTCGCTCGCCGCCGCGATCCTGATCACAGATAAGGAATTCCAATGAACATCCTGAAGTCCCTGCGCACCTCGGCGTTGGTAGCCGTGGCCGCGCTGAGCGCCACCGCCGCCCTGGCCGGCGTCGCCGCCAAGCCGCTACAGCATGTGTTTTACATCATGATGGAAAATCACGGCTACAGTGAGCTCATCGGCAACACCGCCGATGCGCCGTTCATCAACAGCCTGCCCGCGCAAGGCGTACTCGCCACGAACTACTACGGTGTGACGCACCCCAGCCTGCCCAACTATCTGGCCGGTATGTCCGGTGACTTCCAGGGCATCTGGGACGATTGCCCGGCTGGTCCGACGATCACCTGCGCCCCGGAAGAGTTCGTCCCCGGCTCCGGCGACGGCACCGACGGCAACTACCTGACCGCCGCCCAGATTTCGAGCGCCACCGCCACGCCCCATTGGTTCAGCGGCCAGACCCTGGTCGACCAGCTCGCCACGGCCCACAAGAGCTGGACCGCCTATTTCGAGGACATGCCGAAGGGCGGCTATGACGTCGTCGACGCACCGGTGATTCACGGCACGACCGTGAATCTGTATGCACAAAAGCACAATCCGTTCCTGTACTTCAGCAATATCCGCAATAACGCCAGCCAGCTGTCGAACATCGTTCCGCTGAACAGCGGCTTCTATGCATCGCTGGCCAGCGGCCATGCGCCAGCGTTTGCGTACATCGTTCCCAACCAGTGCCATGACATGCACGGCATCAGCCCTTCGACCGCGCTGCTTATCGGCCTGCCGAGCTGCGGCTATCCCTCAACCGGCCTTGACCATGGCGCGATCCAGCTGGGCGACGCCTATCTGAAGAACCTGGTTGGAACGATCGAGGCTTCGACTGCCTGGAAGAATGAGCGATCGGCGATCGTCATCGTCTGGGATGAGGACGACTACAGCGGCTTCGATGGTTGCTGCTCGAGTCCTCTGGGTGTCGGCGGCGTCACGCTTGGCGGTTCGCAGGTTCCCGCGATCGTGCTGACCTCCCCGTCAGCCGGCGGCCCGGCGCCCGGTTCGCAGTTCACCGCGCCCGCCAACCACTACTCGCTGCTGGCGACGATCGAGAATATGTGGGGCCTGCCCTGCCTCGCCAACGCCTGCAACATCACACTCGGCGGCCTGATGACGCCGATGTTCAAGGCCGGCAACTAGGTCACGAACACCTCTGACCAGCATGACGGGCCGGCCTGAACAGGCCGGCCCGTTTTCGTTCGACCGTTACCGTCTCCGTAAATCCAGCCCTCTTCCGCGCGATCCGGCGCTGTGTATGCTGGCGATGATACAACGGAGGAAACATGAAACATTCGACCAGTCGCGCGGCTCTTATCGCGGTCGCGATCGCTTCGGCCACACCCGTGTTTGCCGGCCCCATTCAGCCCGGACTCTGGGAAACCACGGTCCACATGCAGATGGCGCCGATGCCCAACGTTCCGCCGTCGGTCATGGCGCAGATGGCTCAGGGCCACACCCAGACCCAGTGCATCACCCCGGCGATGGCCGCCCATGCGACACCGAATGACTTCCGCGGACGTTCAGGGGCCCGCCCGGATTGCACCGTCACCGGCGCCGGCTTCCTCATGGGCCACATCGACACCACCAGCGTCTGCCGCACCGAGCATGGCATGATGACGGCGCACATGACCGGGACCTATTCCCCGGTGGCGATGCACATGGTTTCGGAGTTTCACAGCGCCGATCCCGGCATGCCCGCCCGCCGAATGGTGATCGACTCGCGCCGGGTCGGGAACTGCGCGGGGTGAGTGGAGCCGGTCTTGTCGCGGTGAAACCCTCATCCCCCGCTTCGCGGGTACTTCTCCCAAGGGGAGACCTCTGCAAAAGTCCATGATCGGGCATTGCCTCTCCGCCGGACCGCTGGCTTCCGTGCGTCAGGGCAAGCTGGCGCGATCCAGCTGGAGGAAGTCCAGCGCAGGTAAGGGGTAGCGCCCGCCTGGTAGCGAGTGTTGCGGGGTGGAAGGTGACGACCATCGCGAAGCGTACACAGCGATT
>JANXTX010000089.1 GCA_025352165.1 Caulobacteraceae bacterium
GCCGGGAGGGGCGCCGATCAGGCGGCTGACCGTGTGGCGTTCCATATACTCCGACATGTCGAAGCGCAGGAGCTCGATACCCAGGGTCGAAGCCAGCTGGCGCGCGGTCTCCGTCTTGCCGGTGCCGGTGGGTCCTGAGAACAGATAGCAGCCGATCGGCTTGCCCGGATCGCGCAAGCCGGCGCGAGCCATCTTCATGGCCGACGACAGCTGGTCGATGGCGTCGTCCTGGCCATAGACCGCGCGTTTCAGGTCGGTCTCAAGCTGCTTCAGCGCCTCGGTGTCGGTCTTGGAGACCGACTTGGGCGGAATGCGGGCGATCTTGGCGACCACCGCCTCAACCTCTTTCACGCCGATGATCTTCTTGCGCTTGCCTTCGGGCAGCAACATCTGGCCGGCTCCGGCCTCGTCGATGATGTCGATGGCTTTGTCCGGCAGTTTTCGGTCGTTGATGTACTTGGCCGAAAGCTCCACCGCCGCCTTGATGGCGTCGTTGGTGTAACGAAGCTTGTGGAATTCCTCGTAGTAGATCTTCAGGCCCTTGAGGATCTTGATCGTGTCGTCGATGGTCGGTTCATTGATATCGATCTTCTGGAACCGACGGACCAGCGCCCGATCCTTCTCGAAGTGCTGGCGGAACTCCTTGTAGGTGGTCGAGCCCATGCAGCGCAGGGTGCCCGAGGCCAGCGCCGGCTTCAGCAGGTTTGAGGCGTCCATCGCCCCGCCCGACGTCGCGCCGGCACCGATCACCGTGTGGATCTCGTCGATGAACAGGATCGCGTCGGGGTGGTTTTCCAGTTCCTTGACGACCTGCTTCACCCGCTCCTCAAAATCGCCGCGATAGCGGGTGCCGGCCAGCAGCGCGCCCATGTCGAGCGAGAAGATGGTCGAACCGGACAGCACCTCGGGGACCTGATTGTTGATGATTTTGCGGGCCAGACCCTCGGCGATAGCGGTCTTGCCGACCCCGGGGTCGCCGACCAGCAGCGGGTTGTTCTTGGTCCGTCGGCAGAGGATCTGGATGCAGCGTTCGACTTCGCTGGAGCGGCCGATCAAGGGATCGACCTTACCCTGCTTGGCCTTCTCGTTGAGGTTGACGCAATAGGCTTCCAGGGCCTCTCCGCCGGTCTTGACGGTGGGCTTGTCTTCCTCGTCGGAGGCGCCCTTCACGGGCTTGGTTTCCGTGGCCCCGGCCTTCTTGGCGATGCCATGGGCGATGTAGTTGACCGCGTCGTAGCGGGTCATGTCCTGCTCCTGCAGGAAATAGGCGGCGTGGCTCTCGCGTTCCGAGAAGATGGCCACCAGCACATTGGCGCCGGTCACCTCCTCGCGGCCGGAGGACTGCACGTGGATCACCGCGCGCTGGATCACCCGCTGAAATCCCGCGGTGGGCTTGGCGTCCTCGCCGTCGTCGACCACCAGGGAGCGCAACTCGGTGTCGACATAGTTGGTGAGCGTGGTGCGGAGCGCGCCCAGTTCCACCTCGCAGGCCCGCATGACGCCGGCCGCATCCTCATCGTCGATGAGCGACAGCAGCAGGTGTTCCAGCGTCGCGTACTCGTGCTTTCGCTGATTGGCGAATGCGACGGCGCGATGGAGCGATTCTTCGAGGTTCCGCGAAAACGATGGCAATGTAGGCCTCTCAGTCCTTTTCCATGGTGCACTGCAGCGGATGCTGGTGGCGCCGGGCTGTTTCTATCACTTGAGCAACTTTGGTTTCCGCGACCTCATAGGTATAGACGCCGCAAACACCGACTCCGTTCTGGTGAACATGGAGCATGATCTGGACAGCACTTTCCCGAGATTTGTTGAAAAATCTCTCGAGCACATAGGTAACAAATTCCATTGGCGTGTAGTCGTCATTTAAGATCAATACGCGATACATCGCCGGTTTTTGGGTCTTGGTCTTGGTCTGGGTGACGACTGCCGTGCCCGTACCGATGACCTGACCCCCCTGCTGCTTATTCGCCACGACGGATCTCCAAGGCGCGGAGCGATCGCTCCTCGACCAATTAGATATGGAAAGTTGGCCGCATTGGAAGTCCCATTCTTGCGTGGCCCGTGTTTCCCTGCCGCTTGTCCACCGCTTGGGCGCCAAACATCGCCACCGATGTCGCCATGGCGCGGCAGGTCGGGGGGGCAAAGCATGTTGCGGATTAACCCGGGGCTCTGACGATATTCAAGGCTTCCGCAATGGCGTGGCGCATCTCCGGCCAGTGGTCGATGCGCCGATGGCGTTCCCTGTCGGAAAAGGCAAGGGGGCGCAGTCGTTCGTCCGCCACCATCTGGAAGCGGTGCGCGGCTGGGGCTGCCAGGGCCGCCGATTCGAGGTTTGGCAGCAGATCGTCGACGAACGCGACCGGCCCTTCCGTGAGATCGGCAAGGGCGCGTACAGCCGCCCCCTTGGGCCCGCTGTTCATGACCATCGGATAGGGAAACCCGTGTCGAGCGAGCCACCGGCTTCGGGCATCGCGGCTCTTGCCGGGCGCGTTGGTCAGAATGACGATCGATGCCTGCGACGAGAGCGAATCAAGCGCATGAGCGGCGCCGGCAGCGGGATCGATGTCCTCGCCGTCGGTATCGAAGAATGCTTCGAAAAGCGTTTTGCCCAGCTCGGGTTCGATCGGCAGAGCTTCGCCAGGGCGGTAGACGTTTTCGAAAAGCGCGAAGCGGGTAATCCGCATCTCAAGTCCGTGTCGACCGACGAAACGCTCGAAGCCGCGCATGAACATCGCCAGGACCTCGTCGACATCGACGATGATCAGGGGCGTCGCGCGATTCAGTTCAAGCTGAGACAATTCCGGGGGCAGGGGGCGTGCGGTCATTCAGGTCTCGATGGGTTCCCGGGGGACTGAAGTGTGAAGGTCCAGAAAAATAACGCGAACTTAAGAATGTCGATGCAATCCTTGTACCTATCAATCCCGGCCCCAACGAGTCTTCGGGGCCCTTAGTGGGATCTGCAACCTAAAGGTCCACATGGTGAAAACCGTCCTCATCGTCGAGGATAACGAGCTGAACATGAAGCTGTTTCATGATCTGCTGGTCGCTCGAGGGCATCGGGTCCTGCAGACAGGCGAGGGCCTGGCCGCGCTGGATCTGGCGCGAGCCCATGGCCCCGACCTGATCCTGATGGATATCCAGCTTCCGGCTATCTCGGGTCTTGAAGTCACCCGATGGCTCAAGGAGGACGATGCCCTGGCCAGTATCCCCGTCATCGCCGTCACCGCCTACGCAATGAAGGGAGACGAAGAGAGAATTCGCGAGGGGGGGTGCGAGGCGTACCTGGCCAAGCCGATCTCCGTGAGCGTCTTTCTGGAAACCGTTGAACGCTTTCTGAGACGCGAGAAGCCATCGGCGCATTGACCGGGAACGGGACAACGTCGTTGTTCAGGTGTATGAGCATCTGCGATGACAAATGACGATGTACTCCGCGAATTCCGCGAAGCGGGCGCTCTGCGCGAGGGGCATTTTGTGCTTTCCTCAGGCCTTCACTCCGCAATCTTCCTGCAGAAGAACCTCGTGTTCATGTACCCGGACAGGTGTGAGCGACTCTGTCGCGCGCTTGCCGCGGCGATCATAGAAAACGTAGGCCAGGTCGACGTCTGCGTTTCACCAGCCGTAGGGGGAATCATTCCCGGGTATGAGACGGCGCGACACCTGCGTGTCCCCTCGATCTACGTCGAAAGAGAGAACGGGGTGCTGAAGTTCAGACGCGCTTTCGGTATTGAGCCTGGCGCCAGGGTGGCCATCGTCGAGGGTATCATTTCAACGGGCCTGTCATCCCGCGAGTGTGTCGAAACCGTCAGGTCGGCTGGAGGCGATGTCGTTTGTGCCGCGTGTATCGTGGATCGCTCCGCCGGGAAGGCCGACCCCGGCGCGCCGATCGTCGCACTGGCGACGCTGGATATTCCCGCCTGGCCCGCCGACCAACTGCCGCCGGAACTGGCGTCCATTCCGGAAGAGGATCCCGGCAGCCGGAGACTGGGCTCATGAGCGCACTACGCCTGGGCGTAAACATCGACCACGTGGCCACGATCCGCAACGCGCGTGGGGAAAGCTACCCGGATCCGTCACGTGCTGCGGAGGTGGCCATGCTCGCCGGAGCCGACGGAATTACCGCGCATCTGCGCGAGGACCGTCGACATATCTCGGATGCCGACATCGTCGCGCTTGCGGCATTGACGCGCAAACGCGGCAGGCCGCTGAACTTTGAGATGGCTGCGACGGATGAGATGGAGGCGCTCGCGCTCGCGCACCGCCCGCACGCGGCATGTCTGGTGCCGGAGCGCCGCGACGAAGTCACCACTGAAGGTGGTCTTGATGTGGTTGGCCAGCACAATCGGCTCGCGCCTCTGGTGGCCAATCTACGCGGGGCCGGCATCCGCGTATCGGTATTTGTCGAGCCTGACCCCCGGCAGATTTTGGCGGCGAAGGAAGTCGGCGCGCAGGTCGTGGAACTGCATACGGGGGCCTATTGCCTTGCCGTTCGGGAACAGTCCGGAGATTCGGAGGAGCTGCTGGGCAGGCTGAGACGAGCCGCGGAACAGGCGCACTCTCTTGGCCTGGAGGTTCACGCGGGCCACGGCATCGATTTTGAAACCGTGGGCGAGGTTGCTGCTATTCCATGGATCGCCGAGCTGAATATCGGGCACTTCCTGATTGGCGAGGCGATCTTCACCGGCCTGGAGCAGGCTATCCGACGCATGCGCGCGTTGATGGAAGGCGCGCGAATGGCCAGAGTCGCCGAGGTGGCGGCTTGATCATCGGCATCGGAGCCGATCTCAGCGATATTCGCCGCATCGAGGCCACGCTCGGTCGTTTTGGCGAGCGCTTCACCGATCGTATTTTCACTGACATCGAACGGCGAAGGTCGGAGCGAAAGCCGGACCGCGCGGCAAGCTATGCAAAGCGCTTCGCTGCAAAGGAAGCCTGCGCAAAGGCGCTCGGGACCGGGATCCGCCACGGGGTCTTCTGGAGGGATATGGGCGTTGTCAACGCTCCGGGTGGGCGGCCGACAATGCTGTTGACCGGCGGAGCGGGACGACGACTGGCCGAGCTGACGCCGACAGGACATTTGGCCGTGGTCCACCTCTCACTTACCGACGATCATCCCTACGCCCAGGCATTTGTTGTCATCGAAGCCGTGCAGGATGACAGAGGTTTAACCCCTCCTCCGCTTGCCCCTGAAGGGCTGAGCGTCTAGCACCGCCCATCCCGCATCCTGTTGGATCCGCCAGAGCTCTGATCAATGTCAAACGACACCACAGCCAAAACCGATTCCACGACCAAGAAATCTGGAGCCGGCGAAACGCTGGAAGTCATCAAGACGGTTGTCTACGCGCTGCTCATCGCGCTCGTCATCCGCACATTGCTGTTTCAGCCGTACACGATCCCGTCAGCCTCGGAAGAGCCGAATCTTTTTCAGGGCGACTACATAATTGTGACGAAATGGACTTACGGTTACAGCAAGCACTCGATGGTCTGGAGCCCGCCGCTATTCAATGGCCGGCTATTCTCCAATCCGCCAACGCGCGGCGACGTGATCGTATTCAAACTGCCGAGCAGTGGTCACATCGATTACATCAAGAGACTGATTGGCCTGCCAGGCGATCGGGTTCAGATGCGCGGCGGGCAGCTCTACATCAACGGCAAGCCGGTCGCCGAACAACAGGTCGGCATTGCGCAGACGACCGACGCCGGCGAAGTCGCGGTTGTACGTGAAACCAACCCGGAGGGGCGTTCATATCTGACGCAGGTCATCAACAAGGCCGGCCCGGCGAATGACACAGACGTCTATCGTATTCCGCCTCATTGCTATTTCATGATGGGCGACAATCGCGACAACTCGGAAGACAGCCGTTTTGCCGCGAACATGTTCCCGGACGATCCGAAGCTGCGTGGCTGCGGATCCGGAACAACCAACTTCCTGCCGACGTCGGATGGAATGGGCGTCGGCTTCGTTCCTGAGGAGGATCTTGTCGGCAAGGCCCAGATCGTGATGCTGTCGTGGAAGGAAGGCGCCTCGATCCTCAAGCCCTGGACGTGGCTCGACTTGCGCCTGGACAGATTCTTGCGCCCGATCCGATGAACGCGCCAGAGGCATGACCAGGCGCCAAGCCGCGATTGCTGAACTGGAGCGCCGAATTGGTCACGTGTTCGCTGATCGCAACCTGCTTGAGCGCGCGCTTACCCATGCAAGCGCGGCCGGCGGCTCGCCGCTACTGGCTGATAATGAGCGTCTCGAATTTCTCGGTGATCGCGTCCTGGGCCTGATCATTGCCCAGGCTTTGAGCGCGCGAGATGTTTCCGCGAATGTGGGGGGCCTCTCCAAACACCTGCATGTGCTGGTTAGCGGCGAGGCCTGCGCGCGGGTAGCCCGTTCGATTGGACTGGGTGACGCCCTTCGTGTCCAGGGCGCGCCACCTTCGGGCAGCGCGAGAAACAACACCACCATCCTGGCGGACGCCTGCGAGGCGCTGATCGCCGCTCTCTACATCGAGCTGGGCCTCGAGCCCACGGCGGAGCTTGTGCTCTCACTTTGGGCGGAGCTCATTGATGAGCCGCTCGACCTCGGGATCGTGAACCCCAAGTCTGAATTGCAGGAATGGGCCGCCGCGCAGGGGCGCGAGCAGCCAACCTATCAAATGCTGAGCCGCACCGGTCCCGATCATCGACCGCTGTTCACGGTCGAGGTGTCGATCGGTGAGGGTGTTGTTGTCACCGCCGATGGCGGTTCGCTGCGCGCTGCCGAGAAGGCTGCCGCTCTGGCGCTACTGCGTCGGGAAAGGGCTCGAAAATGACCCATGCGGGTTTCGTCGCCATTATTGGCGCTCCAAATGCAGGCAAGTCCACGCTGGTCAACCGGCTGGTCGGCAGCAAGGTCTCGATCGTCACACAAAAGGTCCAGACGACACGCTTTCCTATTCGCGGTGTCGCCATCGAGGGGGAAACGCAGATCGTGCTTGTCGATACGCCGGGGATCTTCCAGCCACGACGCCGGCTCGATCGGGCAATGGTTCGCGCGGCCTGGGGCCGGGCCGAGGAAGCGGATGCGATCGTGCACCTGGTTGATGCGAACGCGCAGGTGCTCGTAGCGGCCGGAGAGGGCAGGGGCGCCGACCGCAAGGCCGTGCAGGACGTCGAAGCCATAGTTGGCGAGCTTCGCACGCATGAGCGGAAAGTCATTCTGGCCCTCAACAAGATCGATCTCGTCCGGCGGGAGCTGTTGCTCGCCGTTACCCAGACGCTGTTCGCCAGTGACGTTTACAGCGAGGTCTTCATGATCTCCGCGGCATCAGGGACGGGTGTCGCCGACCTCAGGCAGCGGCTGGCGGCGGTGATGCCGGAAGGGCCGTGGTTCTATCCGGAGGATCAGAGTGCTGATTTGCCGGCCCGCCTGCTGGCCGCGGAGATCACGCGCGAGAAGGTCTTTCTACGCGTACACGAAGAGCTTCCCTATGCCTCGAGCGTGGAAACCACGGCGTTCGAGGAGCGCCAGGATGGCTCGCTGCGAATCGAGCAGACGATCTACGTCGAACGCGACGGCCAGCGCGGCATCGTCCTGGGTAAGAACGGGGAAACCCTGAAGTGGATAGGCTCGGCCTCACGACAGGAACTGGGCGAAATCCTCGGCTGCGTGGTTCACCTTTTCCTGCACGTGAAGGTGAAGTCGAACTGGGCGGAGGACCAGGGCTTCTTCCGCGATATCGGCCTGGACTTCGACGTATGAACTGACTGGCCGGCAGATCAGCGTAGCCGGTCCCTGAGCAACTCGAGTGCGGTCTGCACCGCGGCCATCTGGATTTCCCACCGGGTATCGAGGTCAAAGATTTCCATGCGGTGATGCACGGACTGGTTGGAGC
>JANXTX010000241.1 GCA_025352165.1 Caulobacteraceae bacterium
TCCTCATCCGCGAAGCGGGGGAGGACTCAATCCTCCTCCATGCCCTTGCATGGGGGACCCCAAAGGGGTGGAGGGGGCAAGTGACGTGTTGTGTCGGCGAGGTTTAGGCCCTTGCGTAAGGAACCGTGATCTCGAAGGCGGCGACGACGTCGTAGGCCTGGCCAGGGGTGGCGTCGGTTCCGGCCTGCCAGCCATGCCATGGGTAGTCAACGGCGCCATTCTCGTGCAGGCGTGGAACACCGGTGGCGGGGTCGAAATGGAAGAACGGACCATGTTCCTGGCCCCGCTGCATCGGAAAGCAGTCCCGGTCGGGCGCACCCGGTTCGTCAGTCTCGTACATGCCGCCGGCGCCGGTCCCGTTGAACAGCACCCAGTGCACCTCGGCGAAGGCCGGGTTGCGCGGACCAGGCTCATGTCCGTGGTTGTGGGTCGAGAGATCGACGCCCTTGCCCGCTGTCCAGACGAACACATAGGCGATCTCGGAACCGTCGGCGTCCAGCAGGTGAAAGCCGGGCGAAAGGTGAGCGTCGGCGCCGTTGAAGAACGCGGTGACGGCGCTGTACTGCGCTTCAAAGGTGCGCCAGCCGAGCTGGTCGGCCAACGGACCATGCCAGGTCAGTTCTTCCATTGATTTCGCTTGGTCGGGTGTCGCCGCGGTGCGGGTGAACAGCGCCAGCAGGGCGCCCTCGCCCGCGGCCAGCAGGTGATCGACCGACAGCCGGGTATCGCGCACCACCTTTGGCTCGGCATAGGCGCCGCGGTCGGGCGCTGCGAGCCGGCCAGTGATGACCTTGACGTAGTGGACGCCGTCAGCCTGCGGATCGAAGCGTTGCCCGGGCCCGAGGCGCACAAAAGTGAGCCGCCAGCCGGCGATGGTCCAGGTCGGCGAAACGACCGGCGCCACGCCCTCGCCAATGGCGATGTTCAGTCCGGGACGCTCAGGCGCGGGCTCGACCCGGGCGGTGACCGCTCCGCTCATGCCGGCAGGCCGGCAAGGTCGGCGCTGACCTGCCAAAGACGTTCCGCCGCAGCATCGTCTCGCGCCGCGGCGGAGGGCGTGGTGAGGCGGCGTTTAGCGTAGTAGCCGCCGGACTTGCCGGCGACGGCGTCCGAGCTGGCCAGATAGACCAGTGTGTCCGCACCCTGGGCCGGCGTCAGGAACAGCGGCTTGAGAAGTCCGAAAACGAACCGCATGCCTGGTTTCAGGTTGGACCCAAAGCTGGTGGAAACCCCGCCAGGGTGCAGGCAATTGGCCGTGACACCCGAACCCTCAAGGCGCCGCGCCAAGGCGCGGGTGAAGAGGATATTGCAGAGTTTCGACGCTCCGTAGACCCCAAGCGTCGAGTAGCGCCGGGTCGACTGCAAATCATCGAAATCAATGCTGCCGGCGACGTGCGCGGCGGACGAGGTGCTGACGATGCGAGCGCCGGCGGCGAGGTTCGGGCGGAGGATTTGTGTCAGCACGAAATAAGCCATGTGATTTAGCGCAAAGGTCAGTTCGAGACCGTCGGCGGTTTCATGGCGGACATCGAACATCGCACCGGCGTTATTGGCGAGGACGTCGATGCGCGGGGCCTTTTCGGCGAGCGCCGCGCCGGCCGCCTTCATGGCGGCAAGCGTCGAGAGGTCGGCCTCGACCCAGTCATGCGCGGCGGCCGGGTTGATCGAACGCAATCGTTCGAGCATGGCCGAGCCCTTGCCGGGGTCGCGGGCGACGAACACTATTCGCGCGCCCATCCCGGCGAGGGTTCCCGCGGCGGACTCACCGATACCGGAGGTCGCGCCAGTGATGACGACGGTCTTGCCTTCCATCGTCCCCGGCATTTTTCAGGGAATGCCCGGCATGGTGCGGGGGAATTCGTCGCTGACCTGGCGCTTGGGCCAGAGGAATTCCAGACGGCAGAAGCTCATCTTCCACTCGCCGTCGATCTTCACATAGTTCTCGTCATAGACCCCGTACCAGACGACCGGGTTGGAGCGCGGGTCGGGCTCGTTGGAGATATCGTGCAGATAACAGCGGCTGACCGCGGTCGTCGGGCTGGTCAGCTCGATCCATTGATTTGTGGTGGCGTGGAAGCCGCCATAGGGAACGCCGCCCGCGAAGACCGCCTTCCAGCCGTCATAGATTTCCTTGCGGCCGCGCCAGACACCATAGGGGCCGTACTCACAGACGCAGTCATCGGTGCATATCTTGATCAGCGCATCGATGTCCCGCATGTCCATCAGGTGAGAGTAGAAGTTCTTGACCTTGCGGATCTTCTCGATCTCCAGAAGCTTGCGCAGTTCGACGATCTCGTCGGGCGTAAAAGGCGACTCAGCAGTCATTTCAGTCCCTGTTTCTGGTTTGAAGGCGTAAAGGCGGCGAGCGAGCCCGGGCCGGCCGCGGCCAGGCTGTTTCGCTGAAGATTGACCAGCACTTCCGGCGTGGCGTGGCGCATTGCCGCCCGCAGGATCGCCTCTGGAAGAACGGTGTTGAGCGCGATGCGATTGACGTAGACGACGCGGGTCACGGCGCCGCCGTCGATCGGCTCAAGCCGGGTTTCCCCCTCTTCGGTCTTCAGATCACCGCCGACGCGGTGGAAGCGGACCGAAAGCGGCGCGGTGTACTGGGTGTAGATAACGTCGCGGATCGACGGGGTGAAGAGGCTGCCCTTGGTTACGCGCTCGCGGACGTCCCAGCCGATATGCTGGTCGCCCTGGATAACCTTGCAGCTCTTCATGGTGGCGGCGAGATGCGCGGCTCCGCAACGGGTCAAAATCGTCCAGACCGTCGAGGGGGGCGCGGCAATATCGATAGCGGCATGGATGACGCCGGCGCCATGGCCGTCCGGAAGCACTTCATCCCAGGGCTTGCCGCTGGCGAGCGTGCTCTGAGCTTCAGCGGGCGGCTCCCAGGCAAACGCGGGCATGGCCACACCAGCCAGAGCGACCAGAATCGAAACCTTCGCGGCGGCGGAAATCATGCGTGAACCCATCAATAAGCGAGTCCCCCTGTTGCGACATTGAAGCCACAGTACACCGAATTTTCTGAACCGCGACTCTCTTCAATCATCAGAGACCGTTCATCGCCTCGCGACTCCCGTTTCGAATTCGGACCTGTATGATGGCGGCGGCCAAAGACCGGCCCAATGCAAATCATTTAGGGAAGACGCCGACCATGACGACAGACGTTCAGCCGATCCTGCCGGGACGACTCGGGAATCCGGGCATGGCGCTGAAGGACGACCCGCGGGCCGATCGGCGCATGCTGGCCGCGATGGTTCCGTTCGGACTGGGCGAGGGCGCAGTCCCTCCGCCCTTCACGGTCGACTCGCCGATGGAACAACTGCTTGGATTCTGCGCCGCCAATGAAGCCGGGTTCGAAGCTGTCTTCGGGGCCCTGGCAGCGCAGATGCCGCCCGTCGAAGGCGTCACGCGCAGCGTCGAGGTGATCAAGGGAGAGGACGGCAACGACATCACCCTTTACATCCATCGCCCGACCGGCGCGTCGGGACCATTGCCGGGCATGCTGCATATCCACGGCGGCGGAATGGTTTTCCTCGAGGCGGCGGGGCCCCTCTACTGCTACTGGCGCGACCGCCTTGCGGCGTCTGGAATGGTCATCGTCGGCGTCGAATTCCGCAACGCGGCGGGTAAGCACGGCGTGCATGCTTTTCCGGCGGGCCTGAACGACTGCTCTTCGGCGCTGCACTGGATAACGGCGAACAAGACGATGCTGGGCATCGGCAAGCTGATCGTGTCAGGCGAATCGGGCGGCGGCAATCTGACGCTGGCGACGACGCTGAAGGCCAGCCGCGATGGCCGAATCGGCGAGATCGCCGGTGTCTACGCGATGTGCCCATATATCTCCGGCGCCTATGCGGACCGGCCGGCCAGCCTGACATCCCTCTATGAAAACGACGGCTATTTTCTTGAATGGGTGATCATGAGCGTGCTGGCCAAGGTGTATGACCCAGGGGGCGCGAACACGACCAACCCACTGGCGTGGCCTTGGCATTCGGCCCCGGCCGACCTGGCCGGGCTGCCGCCGCATGTGATCTCGGTCAACGAGCTTGATCCCCTGCGCGATGAGGGCCTGGCCTACTATCGCAAGCTGGTCGATGCGGGCGTCAAAGTCACCGCGCGCACTGTGAACGGCACCTGCCATGCCGGCGATGTCATGTTCGGAATGGCCATGCCCGAGACGATCGCGGCGACCGTTCGAGACATCAAGGCGTTTGCCGACTCTCTCTAGGGGAGGCTCTGGTCACCCAGCTTTGAGCTTGCAATTGGGATAGGGCTTCCGCGTACCCTGCACCCGGACGACCTTGCCGTCCGTCCAGAAGGTGACGCCATCGCCCTCGAAACGTGCGACGGTGTTATCCGCCGCACGCTTGAGTTGACGCGTGCGGTTGTCGTCGTTGGTGGTCATCGACGCACTGGTCGGTGGATTGGCGTCATAGGTCATCATGAACGAAGCTCCGCCGTCGCAGATATAGAAGGCGAAGTTGAAGTCGTTCATGGGCGGCTGTGCGCCCAGCGCCGCGTTCGTTGGCTGCGCGATGAGCCCAACAGCAATGCATGCGACTACTATCGGTAGAGTCTTCACCCCGGGCCTCCTCTATCGGTCGGCCTTTCAGGCCAAACCCGATCAGAATTCGCTTTGATAATTATTTATGACATCATCCACGGATTATTGATGCCGGTCAATGAACAGCTAAGGCCATTGGCGCCTGCTTCCAGTATTGGAGGGCGCTAGTGATGACAGCAACTTACATCCATCCCGGTCCCACCGCTCACATGCGGTACGGCGCCGGGCGCCGCAAACCCAACAAGGGCGTCACGATCGCCATCGCGGTTACCGCCCTGGTCCATGGAGCGATCTTCGCGGCATTGGTGACCGCCCGGTTTACGCCGATCCTGCAGACTTACGTCGACGACAAGACCGACGTCCTGCTGACGCATGCGCCCGAGGCGCCGCCTCCACCGCCGGTCAAGGCGCCGCCGGTGAAGGAGCACACGGCGCCGCCGGTCGTTCAGCCTCGGCCGCCGGCGAATATCGACAGCAGCTTCGCCGCGCCGGCACCGCTGTATATCGCGCCGGTCGCGACCCCGCGACCGCAGGTCGCCGCACCCCCGGTGGCAGTCGCGGCGCCCGCGCCCGTATCGGCGCCTGCTCCAGCCCGTCCGACAATAATAGCCAATCCCGATTGGGTCAGCCGGCCGAGCGCCGACGACGTCGCCAAATACTATCCCGAGCGGGCGCTGCGGATGAGTATCTCCGGTCGCGCGACGCTGCTTTGCAAAGTGTCGGCCAAGGGTGCGGTCGAGCAGTGTGCGATCACATCCGAGAGCCCGGCCGGCCAGGGCTTTGGTGCGGCGTCCCTCAGGGTGGCCCACTATTTCGTGATGCGCCCGCAGATCCGCGACGGCCAACCGGTCGACGGCGCGCAGGTGATCATCCCGATGCGTTTCACGCCGCCGGAGGTGTAGGAGGGTTCCTCGTCCCGAGGAGCCCGCCATGCCCAGGCCATTTGTCGTTCGCGAAGAAGATTGTCCGCTGGAGGGATGGGACACTGCGGGGCGCGGCGAGGTACGCTGGCGCACGCTGCTGAGTGGCGATCGCACACCTACCGAGGCGATGACCATGGGCGTGGCGGAGGTTCTGGAGACCACGCTTCATCTGCACCGACACGCCCACCCGGAGACCTACCATGTGCTGTCGGGCGCGGGCGCGCTGCAGATCGACGGCGTCGACTATCCACTGTCGGCGGGAACCACTGCCTTTATCCCCGGCGACGCCTGGCACGGCGCGTACAGAGTCGGGGACGAGGTTCTGAAGCTCCTTTACGTGTTCGCGACAGACTCGTTTGACGACGTCCACTATGAATTTGGGTGAATCACCAATGCTTTCCGAGTGGCCCCGCTTAGGGCTAGGATGGGGGCAATCGGGTCAGGAGGCGCGGATGATTGGGCGATGGATCGGGGGCGCGCTGCTGGCTGCGAGGTTGGCTGCCGGAGTTGCCGAGGCGCAGACTTTCCCCAATCCCCTGCCGATCGAAAACGCCGGAACAGTCACCAGACTGCCCACGCCCTATCCGGACAACTGGGTGTTCCTGGACTATCTGGCCTCACCCGGCCTGATCGACAGCAAGGCCGAGCTGGTCAATCCGGACGCCAGATACGCCAAGCAGGTCATCGGCCAGTTCAGCGCCAGCTACTATGCCAACATCCTGGTCGGCACGGCCCGGCCGGAAGTCTATGTCGCCGAGACGTTCTATTCACGCGGCACACGCGGGACGCGCACCGACGTCATCACGCTCTATGACAAGGAAACCCTCAGCCCGCGGGACGAGATCGTACTGCCGGGCGCGAAGCGCTGGGTCGGTGTCGTGCAGCCGAACGCGTTCCAGTTCGCCGATCATGAAACACTCGGCCTCGTCTACAATTTCACGCCGCGATCTACGGTTACCGTGGTCAATCTGGTCACGCGGCAGGTGCTAAACGAGGTTCCCCTGCCTGGCTGCGCGATGATCTATCCGACCGGGCCGCGTGGTTTTTCCAGCATGTGCGCCGACGGCACGATGGTGAGCGTGCAACTCGACAAAGAAGGCGCGGTCGCGACGCAGAACGTGACCACCGCCTTCAACGACCTGAACGACGATCCGCTGTTCGCCGCACCCGGCGTTATCGACGGCGTCAGCTATTTCGTCAGCTACAAAGGCAAGGTGCACCCGGTGGACCTGTCGGGCGTGGCGCCCAGGCTGCTCTCGACCTGGTCGCTGGTCACCGACGACGAGGCTAAGGCCAACTGGCGCCCGAGCGGCAACCAGCAGATCGCCGGCCAATTGGTAGGCGGCGCCGGGCGGCTCTATTTGCTGATGCAGCCGAACGGCAAGGACGGCAGCCATCTGGAAGGCGGCAACCAGGTCTGGGTGTTGGATGTCGCCAGCCATGCCAAGCTCGCGACGATCATGCTCAAGGGCCAGGCGCAATGCATCGCCGTCAGCGGCGGCGAGCACCCCCGGCTGATGGCGACGACGCTGGGCGCCAGCTTGCAGGTCTATGACGCCATCAGCGGCGCGCCGATCGCCAGCATGCCGATCGCCAGCACCGGCGCCGAGACGCTGATCTATCCGGCGCGGCCCTAGGAGATGGGAGTAGTCGGCCCCCTTGATGCCTATGCCGCAGCCTTCCTGGCCGTGCTGCTGATCATTTCGGCGGCGCACAAGGCGCTGGACCGGCGGCGGATGGCCGGGTCGGTCGATGCGTTGCTTGGCGTGGGCGGCGGACTGGCAGTGGTGGCGCTGGGATGCGCGGCGCTGGCCGAGCTCGCGGCGGGCGTGGCGTTGATCATGCCTGCGACGCGCCTGATCGGCGCCGTGGCGGCGGCGGTGATCTGGAGCGCCTATCTGCGGCTGATCCTGAGCGCCGTGGACGAGGGCCGCGCGGACATCGACTGCGGGTGCACTTTCGGGCGCAGATCGGCTCCGCTTGGCATGTTCGACGCCGCCCGCAACCTGACGCTGGTCGCGCTGGCGGCAGCCACGGCGGCGGGCGCCGCGCACGCGCCAATGGTCGGTGCGATGGAGGTTCTGGCGGGGCTCGGGCTGCTGACGTTGTACATGGCGCTGGAGCAGGTCTCCTCGCAGGCGCGGTGGGCATGATCGGATACCTGATCGCCTCGCAGATCGTGCTGTGGATCGCGGTGATCGTGCTCGGCGCGGTCTGCATCGCGCTGGCCCGCCAGGTCGGTCTGCTGCACGAGCGGATTGCTCCCGCCGGCGCGTTGATGCTGCCCGGGCGGACGCTGAACGTCGGCGACACCGCGCCGGCTATGTCGCTGGCCACCCTGCGCGGCGATACCATCGAGATCGGCGGCGCGCGCGACGGTCGCAGCCAGCTACTGTTCTTCCTCGCCCCCGACTGCCCGGTCTGCAAGTCGCTGCTGGGGGTGCTGAAGTCGAGTGCGGCGGCGGAGCGGGACTGGCTGGACGTGGTGCTGGCCAGCGACGGCGAGAAGAGCGACCACGCCGCCTTTGCCCGCGCCTATGACCTGGAAGCCTTCCCATACGTGCTGAGCGAGCCGCTGGGTCGCGCATTCGGCGTCTCCAAGCTGCCGCACGCGGCGCTGATCGACGAAAAAGGCAAGGTGGCGTCCATGGGGCTGATCAATACCCGCGAACACCTGGAAAGCCTGTTCGAAGCAAAGGAACGCGGCGTATCAAGCCTGCAGCAATACATGCGCCGGCGCGAGCCGGCGGGAACGGCATGACGCAGTTTGGATCGGATGCGTATTGTTATCACGCGAAGGCGCGAAGGCGCGAAGAGGCAAGGATTAAGAACGGCGCTCCGCGCGAAACGTACTAATCCTGATCCTTTTCGCGCCTTCGCGCCTTCGCGTGAAAATCTGAGCCACGAGACTATGACGACGCAGGAGCTCCCCTTCGGGGGTTAGGAGAAGCGAGCATGTCGACGATCGACAGGATCACCGAGAAACTGGCGCGCGGGGTCGCCAACCGCACCTCGCGGCGCGGGCTGTTCGCCTGGCTGGGCGGAACACTGGCCGGAGCGGCGGCGATTCCGGCGCTGCCGATCGAGCGGGCGCAGGCGGCGGAGACCACAAGCAACGCGCCCAATCCGCAGGATGTCGGCGACGCAAGCAGCTGCGGCTATTGGCGCTATTGCGCGATCGACGGGTTCCTGTGCGACTGCTGCGGCGGCAGCGTGAATGCCTGCCCGCCAGGAACGACGATGTCGCCGATTACCTGGCTGGGCACCTGCCGCAACCCCACCGACGGGCGCAACTACATCATCTCGTACAACGACTGTTGCGGGAAGCCGGCGTGCGGCCGCTGCCTGTGCTCCAATGAGCAGGGCGAACGCCCGATGGCGAGACCGCAGGCCAACAATGAAACGGTGTGGTGCTTCGGCGTGCCCAGCCAGAGCTACACCTGCTCGACCGCGATCGTGGTCGGCGTGGCGACGGAGAGGAAGCAGTGAGGGATCGTTGTGGCGGCGGCCCCCTCCACCCCTCCGGGGTCCCCCTCCCCCGTAAAGAGACGGGGGAGGATTTAAGGGATAAGCGATCCTCCGCCGCGCAGCGGGGTAGGGGGACCGCGAAGTGGTGGAGGGGGCTCGTGAGCAACGGACTCTTGGCCCTTGCCATTAGCTCCACCACCCCCGCCCTGGCCGCCCCCGACGGCGCGGCGCTGTTCATGCGTTGCGCCGCCTGTCACCTACCCACGGGCGAGGGCGTGCCCGGCAGTTTTCCGGCATTGCGCGGCCAGATCGTCCGCTTCGCCCGCAAGCCGGCCGGGCGAGAGTACATGGTCACCGTCGTCACACATGGCCTGACCGGCGCACTCACCGCCAACGGCGCGGTGTTCGACAACTTCATGCCGGCCCAGGTGCTGACCGACGACCAGGCCGCCGCGGTGCTGACCTATGTCGCCAACGATATCGCCGGCGCCAAACCGCCGGTGCGTCCGTTCACACCCGCCGAGGTCGCCGCCATCCGCGCCCGTCATCAAGCGGCGAGCGCGCAGGCGAGCCGCACCCTCCGGCCGGACGCCTTGGCGGGAAAGTGAGTCGCCCCGGTATTGCGCTGATCGTCGCCGGCGGGCTCGCCGTGGCGGCGATGTCGACCATGGCGGCGGACTACGCGGCGGTGGACTGGTCCGCCCACGGCGTCGGCGATCCGCAGCGCGCGTGGCAGAACTACGCGCTCAACTGCCAGGGCTGCCACCGCGCCGATGGGACTGGCGACGGCGACACCGCCCCGGCGCTTGCGGGCCACGTGAGCGTGTTCACCACCCTGCCGGGCGGCCGCGAATACCTCAGCCGCGTCCCAGGCGCCGCCACCGCTCCGATCTCTGACGCCGAGTTGGCCGAGCTGCTGAACTGGGCGCTGTGGAATTTCGATCCCGGCCACGTGACATCGGGCTTCAAGCCCTACACGGCGGCGGAGGTCGGTTCGTTGCGCGCGCGGCCATTTCGGACCGAGGCGGCTGGGGTCAGGGCCAAGTTGCTGAAAGGACTATGAGGTCGCTTCGCGGGACACCCGCCAATGCGGGCAGTCGCCATAGGGGTCCTCACTTTCAAGAAACAGGCCCGCCGCCGCCAGGTGGAGGTTTCTGGTTATACGCGCGAGCCTGATCCTTTCGGTGATGCTGCCGTATGCCGCGTGGCCGAGGTCGCGAACCGGGCGGAGCATGCTCCAGGCCAGACCCAGCAGGTGGATCGCCAGCGAGGCGAAAAGCACGGCTGCGCGGAAGGCGGCTTTGCTGGTTCCGGCCAGCAGCCGCAGCGTCGTCGAGCTGGGGCTGGTGTGTACGTGGCGGTCTGTCGGCATGTCCCGTTCTCCATCTGGCTGATGGAGGGCATGGTAGTGGGCGCACACGACAAAAGCGGACGTAGTGGGCTGGCGTCATTCGCCAGATTCCAATGGGAACAATCGTGCCCCGGCGCCAATAGTGGGCTGGCGGCTTCGATCCGGAGAGCGTAGCTTCGGACAATGGATGCTATAGTGGACAAGACGCCACCAGCATGGCTGGTTGATGCATTGGATCGGAGCGATGCTGATATAGCGGCAGGGCGGGTTGTGCCGATTGAGCCAGTGCTGAGCCGGATCGAAGCAAGCATTGCACGTATGGAATCGACCCATCGCGATCGCGACGGAAGAGCCCACGAAGGGTCGTGATCGCCCTTAGCCTCGAGGCCGAGGCGCAGGTGGATGCCCTGATACAGTACTACGGGGATAGAGGCAGGTTGCGGGCCAGCATCAATCTGTTTGCGGCCCTAAAGAAGGCGGGTCAGCGGATAAATGCCGCGCCAAACGCGGGCTTAGCGGCGCCTCGTACCTATCCAAATCTCAATAAGGCGGGGCGGCTCTGGATAATTGAAGGCAGATACTGGATTGCCTACAGTGTCACTTCGCCGCCCGTGATCTCCGGCGTATTTTACGTAACCGCCAACATCCCACGCCGTATTTCAAGATAGGTCGAGATGCTCCCAGTTTCGCTTTGGCGGAGCCGGATTCTTGAGGCGACCATCCGGCTTTCAGCTACGTCGGTCCGGAGTCAGAGGAACCGTCGGCGTTCCCCACCCTGATCGCTACGCGATCTGTCCCTCCCCAAAAAGGGAGGAAGGACGGGATCAGCCGCCGCCGTCGATGGTGAGGACGGTGGCGTTGGTGTAGCCGGAGCGGGGGGAGGCGAGGAAGGCGACAGCGCTGGCGATTTCCTCAGGAGAAGCAGCGCGGCCGTAGGGGCCGTTAGCGCCGATCTCTTCCCAGCGGCTTTCGTCGCCGAAACGGTCGCGGGCCATGGTCTTGCGCAGGGTGATCAGGCGGTCTGTGGCAACAGGGCCGGGATTGATGGCGACCACGCGGACGCCGTCCTTGTGCGCGCCGTGACCCAGCGCGCGAGTGAAAGCCATCAGGGCGGCGTTTCCGGCCGCACCGACGATGTAGCCATTTGGAAAAGTCTCGCCGGCGGCGCCGATGACGTTGACCACAACACCTTTCCGGACCTTGAGCGCCGGATAGAGCGCGCGTGTCAGGCTGATGTAGCCGAACACCTTGAGGTCCCAGGCGGCGCGCCAGGTGTCGTTGTCAATCGCCTGCAGATCCCCGCCGGGGATCGCGCCGGCGTTGTTGACCAGGATATCGAGATCGCCGGAAGCGGCGGCGACGCGCTCGACTTCGGCCTGTTGCGAGAGATCTGCCGGGATTATCTCGACAGAGATCTGGCTTTTGGCGCGGATGGCGTCGGCGGCGAGCGTCAGGGCAGCGGGATCGCGGGAGACCAGAACGACGTCGCAGCCTTCCTCCGCAAAAAGGATCGCGGTGGCGCGGCCGATGCCCTTGGACGCGCCGGTGACCAGGGCGCGCTTGCCGGTGAGTTGCAGGTTCATCGCGGCGGGGTTCCCATCTAGTTCGCGTGCAGGCGCGTCTGCCGTTTGCGCGCCGCGGTCTCCAGCGCCTCGAGCGTCACGAAGTGCAGTTGCGCATGAGCGCTTGGCGCGACCAGGGGCCCAGCGTGGGGCCTGGTGAGATCCAGGGTGTTCAGTCCGGCCAGGACCGTCCAGAACGTTGTATTGTGGAAGTCCTGGAAACTGGTGGACATGCGCGGCGACGCCGGGATGAACTCATTCACGTCACCGACCAGGGGTGCAAACGGCAGCCAGAGCGGCGTGGTCCAGTAGTTGGGTGAGCCGGTCCCGGCGAACTTGGTCCAGTAGTCGACCATTATCGCGGACAGTTTCCGTTCCGCGGGGTTCAGCGGCAGCAGGGTCCGGTTGAAGCTGTCGCCCAGGAATGGCAACTCGAATTCGTGGGCGGCGCCATAGGGGAACGACACCTTGGGAAGAAAATCGTCCGGGCAGGTCTCGTCGGAAAACTCGTAGGCGTAGACCGGTGTGCCGATCGCAAGCAGATCATCACTGACCATGGCGGTGGTGGCGAAGGCCGCATCCGTCGCCATGGCGGAAATCGCCAAGTCTGGGCTGGCGTACTTCGAGAGCGGGTACTTCGCGAGCACCTTCGACGTATCCGAGCCAAGCCGCACCGCGTCGAGCGTGTCCTGTACGAAGGCTGGGTATTCGGCCGCGGTCAGCGGACCGCCGGCAAGGTCGAAGATCTGCGCGGTGAAAAGGCGGAACTCATCATGGTTTGTTCCCTGCAGGACGGGAACCTCGGTATATTTCTGGGCCAGCAACGCATCGAGCGGCGACTGCGGCAGGATCGTTCCGTCGACGGTCAGACCGCCGGCGATCGCTGTGACCCCGCCAGGCGTCGGCGCGGCCAGGATCTGCTGTACGGTGAGCCCGCGCAGGCAGGCGGTGTCGGTCGGATCGCATCCTTCGGAGGCGGCGAATGCGTTGCCGTTGGTTAGCGCGGTCGCCAGGGTTTGCACCTGAAGGAAGACGTAGGAACCGCTCTCGATGAGCGCGCCCTGGAACAGGCCCTTCGATCCCGGCGACACCAGATGCGTCACCACGCTGGCGCCGCCGGCGGATTGCCCCATGATGGTGGTATTGTTCGGATTACCGCCAAACGCGGCGATGTTGGTCTGCACCCATTGCAACGCCGCTTTCTGGTCCATGATGCCGTAGTTGACCTGGTTGTGCGGCTCACTGCCCAGGCCGGTCGTCGCGAGGAAACCGAGGTAGCCGAGGCGATAGTTCAGCGTGACGACGACGCGGCCGTGCGCCACCCACTTGTCCGGGTTGTAGTCGTCACTCTCACCGACGCTGAGGCCGCCGCCATGAAACCACACCATGACCGGGAGTTTCGATTTGGCGTTGGCGTTCCTGGGCACGTAGACGTTGAGGTACAGGCAGTCCTCGGTGGTGCTCGGAAAGCCGGAATAGCTGGCATTCTGGGGACAGTGGTTGGCGAACTGACCGGCGTTTAGAGTTCCCGACCAGGGCTTCGGCGCCTGCGGCGGTTGCCAGCGGAGCGGGCCGACCGGCGGCGCGGCGTAGGGAATGCCCCGAAAGGCGTTCATTTCGCCGATGGTCAGGCCGGCAACTTTCCCGGCCGGCGCGTCAACGACCGGTTGACTGGCCGATATCCGGGTTGGTGAGTTCTCGATGTTGACCGGCGCCGGCGCGCCGCCATTTTCGGCCGCAACAGCGGCAAAGGCCAGCGAGTTTGCCGCAACGACGAGGCCAGCGATGAGTGAGATGCGCTTTAGGGTCATGTCTCGACTGCTCCCGGGGAAAGTCTGTCGGTTCAGGAGGTGTGACAGCTTCACTTTAGGGTAGCAAGCGTGGCCGCCTCGGTTGCCACGCGACTGAAGCTCTGGGCGGCCTGCCTATGAAATCTCTCTTCCTCTTCCGTCTCGCCGGCGTATGCTGAGGGCGTACGTGCCAGAACACGACGACCAAGGGGAGCGAAAATGCCGACAATGGTTCGGTCGCCGACGCGCGCACTGGTTTCTCCGGTACTCGACAGTCGGCGGTGGGACGCCTTCGAGCCGCGGGACGGCGACATCGTCATCGCCACATTCGCCAAGGTCGGCACGACCTGGACGCAACGAATTGTCGACCTGCTGGTGCACCAGTCGCCTGACGTCCGCCCGGCGCTGTCAATGTCACCGTGGCTCGATGCGACGATTTTCAACCCGATTGCGGAAGACCTCGCCACTCTGCGGGCACAAACCCACCGACGTTATATCAAGTCGCACCTGCCGTTCGACGCCCTGCCGGTCTGGGACAGCGCCAAGTACATCCATGTGGGTCGTGACGGACGTGACGCGCGGTTGTCCTGGCAGAATCACATGGCGGGAACCCGTCCGGAATTCGTCCAGAGGATCGTTGCCAACGCGGTACAGCTCGCCCAGGAGGGCGGTCCCGCCCCCCCATCCGGGCCTCCGCCGGGACCACCGCCAGAGGACCCGCGCGACTTCCTGCTGCAGTGGATGGACATGCTGGAATCCGCGCCGCCGGACGGGCCGGGCGTCGATCCTCACTATTTCGACTTCGAGGCGACCTATTGGCGCGAGCGCAAGCGGCCGAACCTGCTGTTCGTACACTATGACGACATGATCGAGGATCTGGCCGCGGAAATGCGGCGGATCTCGGAATTCCTGGAAATCGACACGCCCAGGACCGTGATGGCAAAGCTGGTCGAGGCCGCGCGCTTCGCGACCATGAAAGCACAGGGCGATGAGCTCGCTCCGGAGCTGATGGATGTGTTCGATCGTGGGGCCGACCGCTTCATCAACCAGGGCCGCAGCGGTCGCTGGCGCGAGGTGCTGCGGCCGGAGGACGCCGCGCGCTATGAGGCGATCGCCGCGCGGAAGGTCTCGCCCGCGCTGGCGGCCTGGCTGGCGGGCGGGCGTCGTGGCGCCGGCGATCCGAGAGAGGCCGAGGACTAGGCCGCCCTGGCAATCTGTGCGACCGCGTCCCAGGTGGTGGCGCGGAAGCTGGCGCGGGCGTTCATGCGGTCGAGCCAGGCGCGCAGGTTGGGGGTGTGGCCGGTCAGGGGGTCCCACTCCGGCAGGCCGTTGAAGAAATCGATATCGGGAGCGAGCAGCAGATCGGCCAGCGAAAGGCTGTCGCCCGCGAAATAGGGCTGATCACCGAGCAGGCCCGCCAGGATGTCGAAGACCTTGTGCGCGCGCGGCATCGCGGCGGCGATCACGTCCTCGTCCGGCGTCAGGCCCATCACGCGTGGACCGACGACGCGCTGGAAGGTGATCACGTTGCTGACCCCCTGGAACAGGTACCAGTCGTTGATGTTCATCGCCTGATCCATGAGCGCCGCGGCCCTTGGATCGACGGGCGTCAGCGCCGGCACCGGCAGGACGCGGTCAATGTAGCGCAGGATCGCCTGGGTCTCGAAAAGCATGAAGCCGTCATGTTCGAGCACCGGCACCTTGCCGAACGGGTGGCGGGATATGTGCGGCTCGCTCTGAAACGTGCCAGGCGCGACCGGCGAGAGGCGGTAGGTCGCGCCCTTTTCCTCAAGCGTGGCGAGCACGGAGCGGCCGTATGGGCTGCCCGGAATGGAATGGACGATGAATCCAGACATCAGCGAGGCTCCCCTGCCGGCCAATTATGTAAGCGATAGCTAAACATTGTTGGAGCGGTCCGGAGGAGTCAATATCCGGCGGCGATGCCCTCGCGCCTGGGGTCCGCGCCGCCTTCGAGGCGTCCGTTGCGCAGGATCACGCCATGCAGACCAGAGGCTTCAGCCGCGAAGCCGCCATGGAGGGTGATCCCTCGCTGGGCGAGGCCATCGACCACGCCGGGCGGGAACTTGCTCGGTTCGGCGATGTAGATGTCGCCCAGGGCGATCATGTTGGGCAGATTGATGGCGTCCTGCATCGACAGGTTCCAGTCGAGCACGCCGACCAGCGCCTTGAGCACATACGAGGGTATGGCGAGGCCGCCGGGCGAGCCGACGGCGGCCACGAAATGTCCCGTCCTGTCGAGCACCAGGGTCGGGGCCATTGATGAGCGGGGACGCTTGCGCGGGCCCACGGCATTGGCGGCCGGGGTTCCATCCTTGTCCTTCGGCGAGAACGAGAAGTCGGTGAGCTGGTTGTTGAGGAAGAAGCCGTCGACCATGCGCCCGTCGCCGAGCAGGCTTTCCACCGTGGTGGTCATCACCGCGACGTTTCCCCACTGATCGACGATGGCGAAGGATGAAGTCCCGCCCGGCTCAAGCGTATGATCGGGTCCATAGATCGGCGCGCCGGCCGGATGCCCGGGCGCGGGCGCGGACCCGGCGTGGTCGCCGATCAGCCTGGCGCGCTCTTCGAGATAGGCCGGGTCAAGCAGGCCGGCGACCGGAACCTTCACGAAGGCGGGGTCGGCCACGTAGCGCATGTCGTCGGCATACATCAGCCGCTCGGCCTGCGAGAGCACATACCAACCGCGCGGATCATTGGGACCATGAGCGGCAATGTCCGAGCGTTCCAGCAGTCCCAGTCCCTCAAGCGTGGCGGGACCGCCGGACGGGGCGCCCGGCGCGCAGACTGTGTAGACGCGGTATGGGCGGCAAAGGGCTTCGGACTCATGCGCCTTGTAAGCCGCGAGGTCCGCGAGGGTCATGGTTCCCGGAAGCGGTCCCGACGCGAGGCGGGCGACGATATCCCTGGCGATCGGGCCGGACAGGATGGCGGCGGGGCCCTCGGCTGCGATCCGCCGAAGGGTGGCGGCGTATGCGGGATTGCGGAGCTTGTCGCCGCCCTGGACCAGGGTCCCATCGGCCTTGGTGAAATAGGCTAGCACGTCGGGCGCCTTGGTCTCCGGCGAACCGGTGGTCAGCTGATGTGCTAGACGCGGACCGATGGTGAAACCGCTGTCGGCCAGCTGAGCGGTGTCCTCGAACAGGGAGGACCAAGCCAGCTTGCCATGCTCGCGCTGCGCCAGCGACAGCATGGCGACGGCGCCGGGCACCCCGGCCGAGCGCCCCGACAGCACGGCTTCGCCAAACGAAAGCTGCGTGCCGTCGGACCGCAGGAACATGTCGGGCGTCGCCCCGGCAGGGGCGATCTCGCGGCCGTCGTAGGCGGTGACCTTGTGGACGCGGGCGTCATAGTAGACCAGGAAGGCGCCGCCGCCGATGCCCGAACTCTGCGGCTCGACCAACCCGAGCGCCACCTGCACGGCGACCGCCGCGTCGACCGCCGAGCCGCCGGCGCGCAGCACCTTCAGCCCCGCCTCGACCGCAACCGGATTGGCCGCCGCGACCATCGCCTTGTCGGACGGCGGGGCCGCGTTCGCACCGGACGCGGCTAGCAACAGGGTCAGACCAAGGGCGAAGGCGCGGCGCATGACGATAATCCCTGGTGCGGCAACGGGCGCCCACCCTAGTGGATAGACCATGGCCTTTGCTACCCGCGGCGGCGATCGCGGCCCCGCCTTTCGGAGGGGAAAGCGGAGCGGGTTGTGGTGTGTGGCGCCCGTGGTCGACGATGGCCTTTGCCCCATTCGGGTAAGCGGATAAACTTCCCGCGTGGGCAATGGAGGAAACTATGAGCGACGCGATCGGTCCTGGCGATCTGGTTCTATGCGTCAACGCCGCCCCGAACCATGCGACGGGCTGGCCGGTGCCGCTGGTGGCCGGGGAGACCTACCGCGTCATCGACGTATTGGAATTTGCCTGCCCGTGTGGGCGTGGCGATGCCCTTCTGGATGTGGGTATTGATTTTGCCTGGTGTCAAACGCGTTTCCGGCTGCTGCCCAAGCCGAGGGCGGAGAGCATGACGCGCCGCGTTTCGGCGCCCAGGGAGAAGGACACGGTCCGCTGAACAGCCGCCGGGACTCAATCATCCCAGGCCCAGGCGCCCGCAATCTGATCACCGATGTTCCCGGCCTCAAGGTGGGGCAGGCGGTGGATGCGCGGACGCGGACCGGGGTGAGCGTGATCCTGCCCGACGAGCGGGCGGTGGCGGCAGTCGATGTGCGGGGCGGGGCGCCAGGGACGCGCGAGACCGACGCGCTGGCGGCCGATACCCTGGTCGAGGCGGTCGACGCGATCGTGCTTTCGGGAGGCTCGGTCTATGGGCTGGCCGCGGCGGACGGCGTCACCGCCTGGCTGGGCGCGCGCGGACGCGGCTTTGGCATGGTGACCCGCGAAGGCGTGCCGAAGTCGCCGGTCGTGCCGGCGGCGATTCTCTATGACCTGGCCAACGGCGGCGACAAGGCCTGGGGGCTAGAGCCGCCCTACCGCCGGCTCGGGCTGGAAGCGATCGAGAGCGCCGGACTGGATGTCGCTCTGGGTACCGCCGGCGCCGGCGCGGGAGCGATGGCGGGCGCGATAAAGGGTGGCGCCGGCTCGGCCTCGGTGGTGACCGGTGACGGGTTTACGGTCGGCGCGCTGGTGGCGGTGAACAGCTTCGGCTCTGTGGTTGCGCCGGGCGGGCGGGCGTTCTGGGCGGCGCCCTATGAAATCGGCGGTGAGTTCGGCGGCGTGGCGCTGGGCGATGCGCACGCCGGTCCCGATGACTGGGGGCTCGCCAAGGCCGACCCGCAACCGGGACAGAACACCACCATCGCCTGCGTCGCGACGGACGCGATCCTGACCCCGGCGCAGGCGCGCCGACTGGCGTTGATGGCTCAGGATGGCCTGGCGCGGGCGATCAGGCCAGTGCATGCGCCGTTCGACGGCGACGTAGTGTTTGCGCTTTCGACAGGACGAAAACCGCTTGGAGCCAACGCGGATTTCACCCTGGCGCGGCTGGGCGCTCTGGCCGCCGATTGCCTCGCCCGGGCGGTGGCGCGAGGTGTTCATGAAGCTACGGCCTGGCCGGGAACGGATGTGCGGTGCTGGCGCGAGCTTTGAGCTATTCGACGACGTGAAATCGCCGCGACGGGATCGGGTAGTGGAAGTATTTCGCTCGGCTTGGATAAATGACGCGTTCGGCATCGCCGCAGTATCCACCCCACCATGAAAACGATGAGTTGGTCAGCACCAGAAAACGGGCATTTAGCATAAGCGCCATGTCCGATGCGGGCGAACCGACATAGCGCGTGACGCGATCATCGAAGGCGCCATAGGCCCCCTCGCGAACGCCCCTGCGGTTTGAAATCGCCGCGATGTCATGCATCGGACCGTACCACTGCTCCAGTTGGCGGAGGGCGTTTTCAAAGTACTGCGGCCCCGGCCCCCTCATTCGACCGGGCAAGCGTTCCTCGTGGTAGATGCGATGATGAATGACGACGTCGTGGCGCAATGCACCGTCACCCAGGCGTTCCAGAAAGACTCGGGTTCGCTCGCGGACGATGTCGGGACGGTCGAACCAGCGAGCGTTCTGCCAGTAACCATCGAACACATCCCCCGTCCGGACAATGGTGTCGATCGTGCCTTCGTCGAACGGTGGCCGAGGCTCGACGATGCGTATGCGTACCGGCGGTTTCGAGAAGAGCCGCTGCATCAAGCGGGGGCGAGGCGGTGGGATCGCCGCCGACATGTCCAGGCCGTATTCCGCCGCCAGGTCCGCGGTCTCGAACACTCTGCCATGAGGATCACGATTGTAGGATGAGAGGTCGAGCCGGACGGGTTGTCCGGAAAGCTGCGCAACCGTGTCGGCGAAGGCGAGGCCGAACAACTGGTTCCCGAGGCCGCCGCGAATGATCACCGTCTTCATCGTCTCAGGACTCCGAGATAGGCCCCACGCGTAATCGTGCGCGAAGCGAGCGCCGTGGCGCGGGCAAGATGGATCATGGCTGCACCAGGCGAGCGGGGCTGTAGCCGGTAGAGAGCGTATTCGGAGGCGAGGTTGTGCAGGCCGGCGCGGCGGCCGTGGAAATCGGTCCCGAGCCTCGCCCGCACCAGAACGTCGGGCAGGTTGGCGAACCGATGGCCGCGCGCGAGCATCGCCAGCCACAGTCCGTAGTCTTCCTTGCGGGGTATGGCGGGATAGCCGCCGCTGTCACACGCCGCCTGGGTCCGCACGAAGGCGGTCATATGGTTGACCGGATTGCGCCAGCGCGCCCGCCCACTGATCGCCGCGTGTGTCAACGGCATCGACTTGAGGTGACTGCTCCCGCTGGGAGACACCTCCTCTATAGCGCCGCCAAGCACAGACACTTCAGGGTGGTCGGCCAGGTAGGCGATCTGACGGGCGAAGCGATCGGGGAGATTGAGGTCGTCGGCGTCGGCGCGACAGATCCACGGCGTTTCGACACGGGTCAGGGCGTGATTGAGATTATGATGCAGCCCTTTGGGACCGGGATTTTCGACAATCGTCGCGCCCGTTTCGGCGACGGCCAGGCCGAGCGCGGTCGACAGGGGGCCGTCCTGGCAGATCAGGATCCGGGTGGGGAGCAGAGTGTTGGCGAGGATGCTCGCGTAGGCCTGGCGGAAGAGATCCGCGTCGTCGCCGTCATGGATCGGCAGCAGGCAGGTGAACTTCATCCGAAACGCGCGCGGATGGCGAGAACCGTCCGGTGGAACGCCAGTTCCACCCCGGCGGCCAGGCCGGTGATTTCGCGCCGCGCCAGCGTTCGCGGGTCGATGCGCGCACTGATCTGGGCGTCGTGGTGCCCGAGTGATCCGACGCAAAGCCTATCCAGGGTCGCGAACCGTCCTGTCTTCAGAACCCGTCGGTAAAAGGCAATGTCGGCGTACTGCACGAGGCGCGGATCGAACGTATGCCCGCGGCGAAAGACGAAGGCGGCCGTCGGTCCGATCCAGTTGAGGCTGGGCAGGATCCAGGCCGGGCGACCAACCACGCGAGCCAGGGCATGCGCGAGAGCGAAACGCGATGGGCGATTGACGCCGGTAACCTGGACGCCTCCCACCACCGCGGCAATATGCGGATCGGTCAGCAAGTCATGCGCCCGCCGCAGATAAAGCGGGTCGACCAAGTATTCGTCATGGTGGACGAGGACGAGGACCGGCGCGGTCGCGGTGCGCAGTCCGAGGTTCCAGTTGTCCACCGGATTGCCGGTGCGGGCTCCGGGCAGATACCGCAGCTTGGGGATCGCGAGGCCGGCGATCAGATCGCGGACGTCTGATGTCGGCGAGTCATCGGCGACGATGATCTCCAGGGGGAGATAGCGCTGGGCGGCGAGGCTGACCAGGCATCGAGACAGCAGTTCGGGATGCCCGAACGCCGGGACGACACAGGAAAGCTCAGGCGATCGCGCGGTCAACCGCCATGGCCAAACGCTCCAGCCCCCCCGTTACGTCCGCGCCGAGATCGACGTGCAGCAGTCGTCGGGCGCGCTCGGCGAGCACGTCGTAGTCACCTCGAGCCTGCGCCGCTTCGACCACGCCGAAGGTGATCGCCCGGCCGGGGACCTCGATATCGGTGGTCGGAGAAGCGGTGATCTGCAGGAAGACGCCGGTATTTGGACCGCCCTTGTAGGCCTGACCGGTCGAGTGGAGGAACCGTGGCCCGAATCCGAGCGCGGTGGCGATCTGATAGCGGTCGCGGATGCGTTGGCGAATGGCCTGCAGCGCGGCATCGTTGGCCGGGTTGCGGTCGACGTAGGCGAGAATGCCGAAATAGTCGCCCGGCCTGACACGAGCGAATAGCGCGGCCAGAGCGGTGTCATCGTCCGCGGCGACGGCGGCGCCTTTTTCCAGTTTGCCTGTCGCCTCGTAAGCGTCGGTCAGGGCGCGCGTCTTGATCTTGCTGGCCTCGACGTCGGGCTGATCGAAGGGATTGATGCCGACGACGGCGCCGGTCACCGCCGTGGCGATCTCCCAGCGGAAGAACTCCTGGAAGAGCTTTTCAGGGCCGGCCAGATCGATGCGGATCACCGGCAGGCCGGCGGCCTGCAGCGCGTCGACCGCTGAGTCCGTCGCGGGGTCGGCGACGCCTTCAACGCGCAGATAGGCGAAGGTACGGTCGTTGCCATAGATTTTCGCCGGGCCGAGCGGCTCGCCGTCGATGGGGATGACGCCATGGCCCTGCTTGCCGATGGATTCGGCGATCAGTTGCTCGAGCCAGGCGCCGATGTCGGCAATGCCTTTGGAGGCGACCAGGGTCAGCTTGTCACGACCGGCGCGGGCGGCCTCGCCCATCACGACACCGAGCGAAACGCCAGGATTGGCCGCCGGGGGAACGCTGGGACCGCAGGAGCGGACCATGGTCCGCAGGTCGCGGAAGATCGCCGCGACGTCCAGCCCGATCACCGCGGCCGGAACCATGCCGAAGGGTGAAAGCACCGAATAGCGTCCGCCGATGGTCGGATCGCCTAGAAACACGTGAGCGAAGCCGTCCTGCCGGGCGACAGCCTCCAGCTTGGAGCCGGGATCGGTGATGGCGATGAAATGGCCGCCCGCCCTGCCCGCGCCCAGCGCCTTTTCCGCGACGTGGAAGAAGTAGCGATGGAGGATGTCGGGCTCGAGCGTCGAGCCGGACTTGCTGGCGACGATGAACAGGGTGTTGGCCGGATCGATCGCGGCCTCGGTGCGGACGACCTGGGCCGGATCGGTGGAATCGACGATGATCAGTCGCGGATGGCCAGGCGCAGAGCCGAAGGTCCGCGCCAGCACCTCGGGGCCCAGGCTCGACCCGCCCATGCCCAGCAGCACCGCGTGAGAATAGCCGGCGGCCTTGATCTCGACGCGCAGAGCTTCGAGGGCGACGAGGTCGACCGCCTCGCCCCGCGCGGCTCCGAGCCAGCCCAGCCAGATCGCCTCATCGGTGTTCGTCCAGAGACCCGCGTCCTTGTCCCAGAGGCGCCGGCTCCAGCCATCGGCCGCGGCGCTGGCCAGCCGGTCTTTCACAGCCTTGGCAAGATCGCCCGACAGCGCCAGGGTCTGGCGGTTAAGGGCCGACCCCAGCATACGCGCGCGCTTGTTCGCGACCGCGCCCAGCAGACTGTCGAAGGCGCCGGCGAATTTGGCGACGCCGTCCTTGGTCAGGAAGCGGGTGACGCCTTCGAGATCCAGACCCAGCCGTTCGGCTTCGGAAAGCACGCCGCGAGCGTCCTCGACGCCCTCGGCCAGCGTGGCGGCCACCGTTCCGTGATCTCGGAATGCGTCGAGGGTCTGCGGCGGCACGGTGTTGACCGTGTCGGCCCCGATCAGGGTGTCGATGTAGAGAACGTCCGAATAGGCGGGGTCCTTGGTCCCGGTCGAGGCCCACAGCAGACGTTGAGGCGCCGCCCCGGCCGCGGCAAGCGCCCGCCAGCGCGGGGTCTCGATCATGTCCAGATAGTGCTGGTAGGCGAGCTTGGCGTTGGCGATCGCCACCTTGCCACGCAGATTGGCCAGGCCGGGGTCGGCGTCGCCCCCGGCCAGACGGCTGTCGATCTTCTGATCGATCGCGCCGTCGATACGGCTGACAAAGAAGCTGGCGACGCCATGCACCCGCGAGACATCACCGCCGGTCGCCTTGAAATCCTCCAGCCCGGCGAGATGCGCGTAGGCGACCGCCATGTAGGCGTCGATGGCGAACAGCAGGGTGACGTTGACGTTGATCCCCTCGCCGATCAGGGTGCGGATGGCGGGCACGCCCGGCCCCGTGCCAGGGACCTTGATCATCAGGTTGGGGCGATCCACCGCGTTCCACAGCCGCCGGGCCTCGGCGATGGTGGCTGCGGTATCCATGGCGAGATAGGGAGAGACTTCCAGGCTGACGAAGCCGTCGCGGCCCCCTTTGGCGTCGTAAACCGCACGAAAGGCGTCGGCCGCGCGCTGGATGTCGGCGATGGCGAGGCCTTCGTAGAGATCGATGATTTCCGCGTCGCCGGCGGCGAGCGCCGCGGCGATACGCGCGTCGTAGGCGTCACCCTCGCCAATAGCCTTTTCGAAAATCGCCGGGTTGGAGGTCAGCCCGGTCACGCCGTCGTCGGCGATCAGCCGCACCAGCTCACCGTCCTCAAGAATGCGGGCGTGCAGATAATCCAGCCAGATCGCCTGACCTGCGTCGCCTAGGGCGCGGAGAGGGTTTGTCATCGGCCTCAGCCCTACTCAGTCTGTGTGGGAGCACAACTATACCCCTCTCCCTGAGGGAGAGGGAGGGGCCCGATAGCGTAGCGATTGGGAGGGTGAGGGTCTACGGCGTTGGCATAAAGACCCTCATCTTCCCACGCCAAGGGGCGCGGGCCCCTCCTTCTCCCAGGCGGGAGAAGGGGATCGGCAACGGGCGAGCTATCAACCATCAACACATACATCAGTGCGCCTCGTCCCAGTTGGCGGCGGCGCGGGCTTCGACGAGGAGGGGGACGGTGAAGGCGACGGCGGGGAGGGCGGCGTTTTCCATGACGTGACGTGCGACGCGGATCAGGGTGTCGACCTCGGCTTCGGGGGCTTCGAAGACCAGTTCGTCGTGCACCTGCAGCAGCATGCGGGCCTCAAGGCCGGCATCGGCGAGGGCGGCGGGCATGTGGATCATCGCGCGGCGCATGACATCGGCGGCGGCGCCCTGGATGGGGGCGTTGATGGCGGCGCGTTCGGCGAACTGTCGCTCGCCGGCGGATTTGGAGCGGATCATCGGAATGTTGATCTTGCGCCCGAACAGCGTGGTGACAAAGCCCTGTTCGCGGACCAGCGCGCGGGTCTTGTCCATATAGGCGCGAATACCGGGGAAGCGCTCGAAATAGGTCCGGATGTAGGCCCCGGCCTCGTCCTGCGGGATGCCGAGCTGATTGGCCAGACCGAAGGCGGAGATGCCATAGATGATGCCGAAATTGATCGCCTTGGCGCGGCGACGGGTTTCAGCGGGCATGCCCTCGACGGGAACACCGAACATCTCCGAAGCGGTCATCGCGTGGATGTCGAGACCGTCGAGAAACGCGCGCTTCAGCTGCGGGATATCGCCGATGTGGGCCAGCAGGCGAAGCTCGATCTGGCTGTAGTCGGCGCTGACCAGCAGATTGCCCGGTTCGGCCACAAAGGCCTGGCGGATCTTGCGGCCTTCCTCGGTGCGGATCGGGATGTTCTGCAGATTGGGGTCGGACGACGACAGGCGCCCGGTGGTCGTCGAGGCCAGGGCATAGGAGGTATGCACACGTCCGGTGCGGGGGCTGATCGCGGCGACCAGCGCCTCGGTATAGGTTCCCTTGAGCTTGGAAAGCTGGCGCCAGTCGAGCAGCACGCGCGGCAGAGCATGGCCCTTGACCGCAAGATCCTCCAGCACCGAGGCATCGGTGCTCCAGACGCCGGTCGCGGTCTTCTTGCCACCTTCGAGGCCCATGTCGCCGAACAGCACGTCGCCGATCTGCTTGGGACTGCCGAGATTGAACGGCCGGCCGGCGAGAGCCTGGGCCTGAACCTCCAGCTCGGCCATGCGCACCGAGAAGTCGTTGGACAGCTGGCGCAGGCGCTCTGGATCGACGCGGATGCCGTGGCATTCCATTGCCGCCAGCACCGGCGGCATCGGCCGCTCCAGCGTCTCATAAACCGTCAGCAGGTGCTCGCGCGGCAGGCGCGGGCGCAGCACGTTGTAGAGGCGCAGGGTGACGTCGGCGTCCTCGGCGGCGTAGGCGGTCGCCGGTTCCAGGGCGACATGCTTGAAGCTCTTCTGGGCCTTGCCGGAGCCGGCAACCTCCTTGAAGCTGATCGGCTGGTGGCCGAGCCAGAGAACCGACAGTTCGTCCATGCCATGATTGTGCAGGCCGGCCTCCAGAACATAGGAGATCAGCATGGTGTCCTCTATGGGCGCCACATCGATGCCAGAGCGGGACAGCACCGCGAGATCGTATTTGGCGTTCTGCGCCACCTTGAGGATCGAGGGATCCTCCAGCATCGGCTTGAGGCGGGCGATGACGTCGGCGAGCGGAATCTGATCGAGGGCGGCGGCTTCCTCCAGCGCCAGGCCGTCGGCCTCGACATGGCCGACAGGGATGTAGCAGGCCTCGCCCGGAGTGATCGCCAGGGAGACGCCGCAGAGTCCTGAATTGGCGGACGACAGGGAATCCGTCTCGGTGTCGAAGGCGATTATGCCGACCTCGTGCGCACGTTTGATCCAGGCGTCGAGCGTGGCGAGATCGCGCACGCAGACATAGGCGGTGGTGTCGATCGGCTTTGGGGTCTCGGCGGGTTTCGGTTCCGCCGTCGCGGGTTTGGTTCCCGCCCCATCGCCAACCCGCCGGGCAAGGGTGCGGAATTCCATCGCCTCAAGGAAGGCAGACAGGGTCGCGGGCTCCGGCGGCGCGACGGCCAGCGACTCGATCGGCGCCGGCAACGGCGTCTGGTGATCGAGGCGGACAAGTTCGCGCGAGAGGCGGATCTGGTCGGCAAAGTCGATCAGGGTTTCGCGGCGCTTGTTCTGCTTGATCTCGCCGGCGCGGGCCAGCAGCGTATCGAGGTCGCCGTATTCGTTGATCAGGGCCGAGGCGGTCTTGATGCCGATGCCCGGCGCGCCCGGCACGTTATCCACGGAATCGCCGCATAGCGCCTGGACGTCAACGACCTTGTCCGGGGTGACGCCGAACTTCTCCAGCACCTCCGGATAGCCGATGCGGAGGTTCTTCATGGTGTCGAGCATGGTGACCCGATCACCGACAAGCTGCATCAGGTCCTTGTCGGAGGAAACAATCACCACCTCGCCGCCGGCGTCGCGGACCTGGGTCGCGTAGGCGGCGATGACGTCGTCGGCCTCATAGCCTGGCTGTTCGAGCGAGGGCACGCCGAACGCCCGCGTCGCCTCGCGCACCAGCGCGAATTGCGGGATCAGGTCTTCCGGGGCGGGCGGACGGTGCGCCTTGTATTGGTCGTAGAGCGCATTGCGGAAGGTCTTCTCGGAGTGGTCGAAAACCACCGCCAGATGGGTTGGCGCATCGGGCGCGGCCTTCATGTCGACCAGCAGCTTCCACAGCATGTTGCAGAAGCCCTGCACCGCGCCGACCGGCAGGCCGTCCGACTTGCGGGTCAGCGGCGGCAGGGCGTGATAGGCGCGGAAGATGAAGCCAGAGCCATCGACGATATACAGACGGACGATTGGTCCATCCTGCGTCTGGGCGCGCGGGGTCTCAATGAGGGCGGCGTCGGTCATGGCGACAGGATAGGCGTTGCCGGGCGCGAGGTCATCCCGTCACGATGGCGCATGCCGGGCGGTCAAATGGCGGCTGGATGGCATGTCGATGGCGGACCGGGGGCGGTTCAATGGCGGCTCGATGGCGGTCGGAGGGCGGTCCATGGGCTATCGGATGGCGGTTGCAGGGCGGTAGTCGTCCTAAATAATAACAGTGAAAACAACATCTTACCCTTTGATAAAGGCGGTTCGGCCGAGCTGCCGGACTTCGCGCGAGGCATAATTCCTTATGACCAGCGCATAATTTCAAAATGCAATTTTTGAGCAAGTTGTCAAGAGCCGAATTGAGGTTCAAATTCCTTCGCTGGAGGCCCAACGGATGATCGACCACATCACCTTCGGCGTTTCGGATTTCGAACGCTCGACCAGCTTCTACGACGCCGCCTTCGCGCCGCTGGGCGTAAGGCGCCTGTTCGATGTTCCGCCTGAGCATACCGGAGGGGTGAAGGTCACCGGCTATGGCGACAGCCGCCCGTGGTTCTGGATCGCCGAGGAGGACGTCACGCGCGGCAAGCTGCACGTGGCGCTGACGACCGACAGCCGCGCCGCGGTCGACGCGTTCTACAGCGCGGCGCTGGCCGCCGGCGGACGCGACAACGGCGCGCCGGGGCCCCGGCCGCACTATCACGAACACTACTACGGCGCGTTCGTGCTCGACCCCGACGGCAATAACATCGAGGCGGTCTGTCACTTGCCGGTCGGAGAAGGTTGAAGCCGGATCCGACCTCACTCCCTGAAATCCTTTCAGACCGCGCCCAACGCCGGGACGCTGTCATGGCAATCCGAATTCTGGAACCCGGTGACGAAAGCCTGGTGATTAAGGCCGTTGAGCCACCCACTGGTGGATAGAATCTGACACTACACGCCCATGCAGCCAGGGATGGGCAGGGCCGTGGATTGCCGTGGCCGCATTGCCATAAAGCGGACCTTCCCAAGGCGTGCTCAGGGTGGTGAACGGTCATTGACGACTTGCCTCAACGTGTCAGGTGTCCATCGGCGTATCCGCAATGGGTCGGGGAACGAACGGGCTGATCAGCGAAACCCCGCGACTAAGGCGAGTTCAGATGAAGACTTCAAGTCGGTGGCGGCGGCCCAGAAGGCGTCCGGGATGGTCGGCGGGCCCATGGCTTTTGCTCGCAATCATATTCTGTGAAGGCACGGGTCTCGCTTGGGTCTTCGAAAAGCACTTGATCATCGCGTGGCTGATGGCAGTGCCCCTCGGCGTCTTTTCGGCTTGGCTAGGCCTCCTGGCCCTCCACTTCATCGTGTCCTGGGGCGCGGCTCGCTATTGGCCTCCTGTGCATACGCCGCCGCCACCGCAGACGATCCCGCCGCCCGTCGTGACGAGCGCGTACGCCATCCCGCCATCAATCGACTACCCTTTCATCGCCCAGGCGAGAGGTCAAAGTGGCTGGGTTCTGCTCAAGCTGAAGGTGGCCGGTGACGGGCGGATCATCAGATACCAAGTGACGGATCAAGCCCCGGGGCGCCAGTTCGAACGCGCCGCGACTGACGCGCTCTTCAAGGCGCGCCTCCCCGAGGATGTCGACCGCTTGGCGGATTGCGAAATGACATCATTGATTTCCTTTGTGGCGCCGGCGAAATCGTCGCCGGATTGGGCCCGAGAGCGTCTGCCCGCCGTCAGCGAAGAGTAAGTATGGACGCCAATACGCTGCCGACCACTGCCTTCCGAACTCACGTTGGGCATGTGATAACGCCTTGGCCGTATGAGAAGGTGACCGACACAACGAGACCGTGGAGGCTGTGAAGACGCGCTTGGGCGGCGCCGAGGGGCGTGGCGGCCGGGGGTCATGATGCGCGGCGCGGCGCTCCTGGCGCGACGACGCCCTCGGACGGGGCCCGCTGGCCATTGACGCCGGCGCGCATCGAGCACGACGGCGGGTCCACCGCGTCACGATCGTGAGAACCTGATCAGCGCCGCGCATCTCGCCAGGGACGCTACGCCACATGCCCCCTAGAGAGCCGCTACGGCCCATCGGGGCAAAAGGGGACCGCCAATACCAGGCCGGGGCTTCGAGGGCGCCTCTGACCGCCCCTGAGGGCGTGAACACAAGGAGAACGCGGTAGGCCGATCGCTCTGTAGCCTGAGGGCCGTCGCGGACTGGGGATTGCGATTATCGCGCGGCGGCGGGTCCGTGAACGTGACCGGTTAGACATGGCGCGACAGGCGGGACATCCGACGGGCAGATGGGTGGAAGGCGGTCGTCACCCGGTCCGTGAAAGCAACCGTCCCCGCTACGGCCTGAGCGAGAACACGGTTCCGCATCCGGGCTTACCGCAACTCGCGACACCGCCCCCCTCGTCAGTCGTCCCATACAGTCTCGGGGCGCTGTAGACTAAGCCAGTTTCTGGGGCATTGCCATCGTCGAGGCCCTTGAAACTGTGCAGCACCGTCTTCGCGCCGGTTGTCAGGTTCAGCGAGTATACAGTCCCGTGCTTATAGCCACCACCCTCGGTCGTCCCATACAAAAAACCTTCGACCGCGACCAAGTCGCCCAACGGAAAAGCGCCGTCACTGCCGCCCTTGAAGGCATAGACCACGGCCTCAGTACCGGTCGCCGGATCGAGCGAAAACACAGTGCCGCAACCACCATTGCAATTTGGGGAACCCCCGCCGGCCACGGTTGTCCCATACAGCAGGCCGCCGACCTTGATCAGGCCCGCCACCAGACCGGCGCCATCGTTGCCGCCCTTGAAGGCATACACGACTGCCTCAACCCCGGTCGTCGGGTTGACCGAGAACACCGTGCTGCAGCCTGCAAAGCAATTATTCGAACCACCGCTTTCGGTCGTCCCATAGAGTTCACCGGCGACGTCTATGAGATTGCTATGCGGATTATAGCCGTCGCCTCCGCCCTTGAAGACATAAACCACTGTCTCAACGCCGGTCGTCGGGTTGACCGAAAACACAGTGCCGCAGTCTTCAGCACAACTCGACGAACCGCCCCCAAAGGTCGTTCCGTATAACAACCCACCGACCTTGATCAGCCCGGCGAAGGGTTCGTCGCCGTCGCTGACGCCCTTGAAAGCATAGACCACGTTCTCGACGCCGGTCACCGGATCGAGCGAGAACACAGTGCCGCATCCGCTGCTTCCGCAATTTGAGGAACCACCGCCTCCTGACGTAGTCCCATAGAGGGTCCCTCCGACGCTGATTAAGCTGCCGTCGGCATTGCTCCCATCGTTGCCACCCTTGAAGGAGTAGACCACGGTCTCGGCGCCCGTCTTGGGATCGAGGGAGTACACCGCGCCCAGCCCGTTGGCGCCATTGAGAGGGCTCGTCCCATAGAGCTTGCCGCCCAACTTCATCAGGGCGCCATGCGGGGAGGCCGCGTCACTGCCGCCCGTGAAGGCGTATTCTACATGGTAGCCGCCCGCGTTTGCCCGGGAGGCGGCGCCGAGCGCGACGCCGGTCAGGGCCGCGAGTGTCGAAACGATAGCAGTCCACCGCATGTCGATTTCCCCAAAGCGCTCGGTGCCTCCTACGCTAGGCCCGCACCGGAATACGTCCGGAATACGTCGCGGAATACGTCCGGAATACGTCGACACCATACCTATTGCAGGAAATCCAGCGGGCACACGGCCGCGTAACTAGTCTTACGAGGAATACGTATGGTGTCGACGTATTCGCAGACCAGAAGATCGACAGTATACTTCGCGGTGAATCCTCCAAGGCTTTTGGCCTTGTGCTCGGTTACCCGCCGAAAAATGTCGTCGGTGTAGCCGAGGTAGAGGGCGCCATTTCTTTGACCGGCGAGGATGTAAACGAAGAAGGACACAAAAAAAAAGCCTGGGCCCCGGCTTTCGCCGGGGAGAGCGGGAGGGGGGTTAACCTTGCACAGATTAGCCGCGACGCGCGCCCTCATTCCGACATCGCAAGATTCCGCTTAGGGTCGCAAACTGTCATGAGCATCCCTCCCGACTCCGGACATTCGCCAGTCCCGCGCCGATCGCCGCCACAATGCCCCGCGAGGGACTGGAGTGCACCCCTGGAGCGAGACACGGTAATTGAGGGGAATCAGAACGGAGCCATTGACGGGGCGCTCATATGCGCCCAAATAGGCGCAAATCGGAGGGCTGATGCCCATCCCAGAAATGGATCGCGGGAAGGTCGTCGCCCGCTTGCAGCGCGAGGGCTGGATATTGGCGCGGCATGGCGCGGAACACGACATCTATAAGAGTGTTCCACCGCCCGGCGCGATATCGGTCCCCCGCCATCGGGCGCTGTCGGCCGGCGTCGCGCGCCAGATCGCCAAGGCGGCGGGCTGGATTTAGGATGAACGGATGACCCGGTACACGGTTCTGATCGATGGCAAGGCAGGCGGCTATGGGGTCGTCTTCCCGGATCTGCCTGGTTGCACCGCGATGGGGACGACGATCGATGCTGCGCTCGCCAATGCCGCGGACGTATTGCGAGACTGGGTCGAGGTGACCCTTGAGGACGGCGGACCCGTGCCGGACCCCACCCCGCCGGATATCCTGAAATCCGACCCGACGTTGCGTCAGGCTCTGGCTGAAGGGGCGGCTCTCGCCAGTGTTCCACTGGTGCGCGCCACCGGCAGGCCGGTGAAGGCCAATCTATCGATCGACGCTGGAGTGCTATCAGCAATCGACGCCGAAGCGGCCCGTCGCAAACTGACCCGCTCCGCCTTCATCGAACTTCTGGCTCGCCATGCGCTGCCGGAGTTGGCTGGTTAGAGTACGGCGCCGCCGTCCGAATCGGATATTATCTACAGAGTCCCGCGCAGATTTCGGCTGTATGTTGTCGATTAAATGAATAGCGCCATCTTCAAATCGATGATTGATATCATGTCGCCGAAATACTCAGCCGTCATGGCCGGGTTCTCATCCCGGCCACCCATGGCGCGACCGGGGGAAATCGCCATGAGCGAGCGAGCGGGACGATGGGTGGCCGGGATGAGAACCCGGCCATGACGGTAGGCGGGGTACCCCGCCAAGAATAGACAGCGCGCGACCGGCCTTCATTGCGACATCTTCATCGCCACGCTAAATCGCCAAACAAGGTGGCCATGAGA
>JANXTX010000262.1 GCA_025352165.1 Caulobacteraceae bacterium
CGCTGCCTAACTCGAAATCATAAACAAGTTCAATCACTTACGCTTTTGTTACTGCCTAGACACGAAGGACACGAAGGAGGGCAGAGCGAAGGTTGGAATGCGCTTCGCGCGAAGAGCATGCCAACTTCCTTCGTGGTCTACTTCGCGCCCTTCGTGCCCTTCGTGGTCAAAATGCCTTCACCCGATCACCCTGAGGGGATCAGCTGCCGCTGATGGAATTTCCGACCGAGTTGATCCGGTTGCCCACGACATGACCTAGGTTGGTCAGCGCCGCGACCACGGCGGCCGCCACGAGCGCGATGATCAGGGCGTATTCAGCGGCGGTCGCACCCGATTCATCGGACAGATAGCGAAGCAAGGCAGTCCGGCACGCGCCTGAAGTGTTTCTCAAGATATTCCCCATTGCGACGGGCCTTCAGGGCATACGGACCAGAACACAGCCCCAAACAGGTTCGCGACGACCAGTAGTACTTAAGATTTCCTTAACAGATCGAATTTCAGGCGTCGAGTGGAGGTATCTGGAACGGACCATCGTACTTATACCTAGTCATTGGCGCACAGACCGCAGGTATCCGGCGCGACAATCGCCAGTACGGAAGCCGCTTTCGTTCTACGAAGTGCGTCGCCCGCGCGATCCAGAAGGCAATTGGCCCGCGCGGGTGGCTGCAAACTGGCAAAAAAGGCATGCTGGTCGGCGATGCGTGAGAGGATTAGACTCACCGACAAGAGTGATGACGACGGTGACGAGGAGGCGCGGAATGCGGGTTCGACTCTGGCTGCATAATGGATTTCGGGCGGGTGGAATCGCGCTGGCGTTGATTGGCTCCGCGGACGCCGCCGCCGCGGGACCCGGCCTGGCGGTGACCATCTACAACGACAACCTGGCGCTGGTGCAGGATACCCGCACGCTGGATCTGAAAGGCGGTCGCCAGACGATCGCGTTCGAAAATGTCTCGGCGCAGATTCGTCCAGAGACGGTGTCGCTGACGGCCGCGGGGATCGGCATCGTCGAGCAGAATTTCGACTTCGACCTGCTATCGCCGGCCAAGATGATGGAGAAGGCGGTCGGCCGTACCGTAACCATCGTGCGCACCTATCCGGCCACCGGCGCGGAGACGCGCCAGCAGGCGCTGGTGCTGGCGACCAACGACGGGGTGATCCTGAAGATCGGCGACAGCATCGAGGTGCTGCGCGACGACGGCCTGCCGACGCGGGTGATCTTCGACAAGGTGCCCGACAACCTGCGAGCCAGGCCGACGCTATCGGTCACCCTGGACGCCGCCAGGGCCGGAGCGGAGCCCGCGACACTGAGTTATCTGACGCCGGGGCTCGGCTGGAAGGCTGATTATGTGGCCCTGTACGACGTGACGGCCGGCAAGATCGATGTTCAGGGCTGGGTCACGCTGACCAACACCAGCGGGGTCAACTACGACAACGCCGACACGGTGCTGGTTGCCGGAAATCCGAGCCTGTTGGACAACCCCCAGTCGGACCAGTCCAATCAACCGTGGCGGCAACGCCGGCCGACAATGACTCAAGCGGGTCAGGAAAGCGGCACGCGGGAGCGGCTGGGCGATTTCTATCTTTATCCGTTGGCCGAGCGGACGACGATCGCCAACCAGCAGACCAAGCAGGTCAGCTTCCTCGACGTGCATGGCGCGCCGGCCAGCCACGGCTATGAGGTCCGCCTGGACTGGATGCAGACCATCGAACAGCCGCAGAGCGCGCGGTCGGTGTATCGGTTTTCAAACAGCGCCAAGGGCGGACTGGGCGATCAGCTGCCGGCCGGGGTGATGCGGTTCTACATCCGCGACGCAAAGGGCGCGCCGCAGTTCATCGGTGAAAGCCAGATCGACCATACCCCGATGGGCTCGAAGCTGTCGCTGAGCACCGGCGACGCCTTCGACGTCAAGATCAAGAGCACGGTGGCCAAGCGCGAAGCGCACGGGCTGCTCCGCTGGAAAACCTCGATGGCCTATAAGCTGACCAACGCCCTGCCGACGCCGGTCAGCGTCGACCTGATCCAGAACGGCCTGTGGGGCGACACCAGCGTTGCCGAGGAAAGCCAGAAAAGCGTCCGCCGCGACGCCGATAGCGTTGAATGGATCGTCGATGTGCCCGCCAATGGCTCGACCGACGTCACCGCAACGTTTGATTCGAAGTACTGAGAAAATACGCGGTGGTCTTTCGACGCGCGGTCCGTTGTGGCGGTCGCCCCCTCCACCCCTCCGGGGTCCCCCTCCCCCGCTTCGCGGAGGAGGGTCAGAAAATCCTCCCCCATTCCCTTGCATGGGGGAGGGGGACCGCGAAGCGGTGGAGGGGGCGCGTGAGCAATGAACTGTGCCTCGGAATCGTGGCGCTCGGTCTGGTGACTGTACCTCCGACCACAAGGGCCGGCGATGTGACAGCGTCGGCGCCGACGGCGTTGGCGGTGACGATCTATCGGGCGCCGGACCGCAATGGCGGATCGATCGACCTCGACAATCTGGGCGGCTTCGCGCTGGTGACGGAGACGCGGACGATTCATCTGCCCGCCGGCGAGTCACGACTGCGGTTCGAGGGCGTGGTCGACGGCATTGAGGCGGCCAGCGCCATCGTCACCGGCCTGCCCGACGGCGTCATCGAAAAGAACCAGGACGCGGCGCTGCTGTCGCCCGGCGCGCTGCTGGCGGCGGCGGTCGGCAGCAACGTCAATCTGGTCAGGACCAACCGCAAGACCGGAAAGACCACGATCACCCCGGCCAGGATCCGCTCCGCCAGCAGCGATGGGGTGATGTTCGAGACGGCCGACGGCGTCGAGGCGCTGCAGTGTTCCGGCGCGCCGGAGACCTTCACGTACAGCCGGCTTCCCGCCGGTCTCAACCCGACACCCACGCTCTCGGTGCTGACCCGGTCGGAGCGGGAGGTGACCGCAAACATAACCCTGTCCTATCTGACCACCGCCTTCGACTGGGCCGCCGACTATGTGGCGACGCTGCACCCGACCAACGGGACACTGGACCTGGGCGCCTGGGTCACCCTGGCCAATGGCAATGGCGTCGGCCTGCCAAACGCCGAGGCGCGGATCGTCGCCGGCAAGGTCAACCGCGAGGACGAGGACAAGGCGGAGCCGGACGACGCACCGACGGTGGTGGCGACATGCTGGCCACAGGGAACAACGACCAGCAAGCAACCGCCGTTTGTGGGTGGCATGCCCGCGCCAGCGCCTCCCCCGTTAATGATTCCGGCGCCGATGATGGCCAAGTCAGCATTGGAGGAAATTGTCGTCACCGCCCAGAAGGTCGCGCCGCCGGAACGCCTGGGCGACCTCAAGCTGTACCGCATTCCCGGTGAGACCACGGTCGCGTCTCGTCAGTCCAAACAGGTGCGGTTGCTGGACCAGGCGAATGTACCCTATGAGCGGCTGGCCTCCGCCGATCTGCCGGCCGAGGGAGACGACGACGACTTCCATCCCGCCACCACGCTGCTGCGGACGATCAACGATGCGGCGCATCACCTAGGCATGCCGCTGCCGTCCGGCGCGGTGTCGGTGTTCACCCCGGCGGGCGATCGGAACC
>JANXTX010000292.1 GCA_025352165.1 Caulobacteraceae bacterium
GGTTCCCTGGATGCTCCCGTAGTTGGTCACCGTCGCTGCGCCGGTCGATCCGGCGTAGAGGCCCACGAGGCCCGAGATAAGGGCCGTGGTCACGGTTTTGCTGCCGTTGATGACGGTTCCGCCGGCCATGAGCAGGACGCCCCGTCCCTGAACGCCCGACGGTCCGGCATGATAGCCGGGGTAGCCGGCGCCGCCGGCTCCGCCCTGGCCGCCGGCGATCACGCCCGCGTCGTTGATCACCGTTCCCCCCGCCAGGAGATAGACGGCTGCCCCGCCGGCGCCACCCGCGCCGCCATTGCTGTATCGAGAAACCCCTCCCGTCGCGCCCTGGCCGCCGGCGATGGTTCCACCCTGATTGTAAACCGTGCCGCCGCCGTTTAGGACCAGGGCGCCGCCGCCGGTCCCACCCGTGCAGCCGGTTTGATAGTAGGCGTCAAATTGCCCAGGGGCCCCGCCGTTCCCTCCGGCGATGAGGCCGGTGTTGTCGATCCGGCCCGCGCCGCCCAGCCGCACGCCGACGGCGCCGGTCAGGCCGATCGCGATGGGGGAAGGGAGCGCATCGCGGCCCCGGATGGCTCCGGAATTTACCAGGGATCCACCGGTCTTGAACTCGACCCCGACCCCAGCGTCGCCCGATACGGAGAAGTAGCGAAAATAGCCGCCCGCGCCGCCATCGATGAGACCGCTGTTGTTGACTGTTCCGCCGTTGGCCGCATAGACGCCCGTGCCCCCATGTCCGGACAGGATCACCTTCCAGATGTACTCACCGGGCTCCCCACCCGCGCCGCCGGTGATCGTGCCGCTGTTGCCGAGGCTTCCCCCCGCCGCCAGCATCACGCCGGCAGCGCCACCCCCGCCGTTCCCGGAGTAGATGCCGAAGTAGCCGCTGTCGCCGCCGGCCCCGCCGATGATCTCACCGCTGTTGTCGATGCGGCCCGCGCCCCTCAGCAATACGCCCAGGCCGCCGGCCCCGGCGCCGTTGAAGCTGGTCCCCCGCCCGCCGCGGCCCCCGACGATGACGCCGCCCGTCCACACGGCGCCGGTCATCGTTCCGTAGTTGAGGAGCGTCGCCCCGGCCGCCAGGTCCACGCCGATGCCACCGGCGCTGCCCATTTCCTGGCCATACCGGATGTACTGACCGGCCGCTCCGCCTGTGATGGCCTTGGCGTGATTGTAGACCGGGGCGGCGAACGGGATGAGCACGCCCACACCGCCGACCTGATGATAGCCGAGGACCGTGTCGTAGACGACCGTCACAGGATGGAGGTACAGGCCGCTGTAGTACGATGAAAGAGTGTATCCGTTCGAGATGGTGCCCTCGATCCCCGTGATACTCATGACGCTTCGATTGCCTCCTGGCTTCCACCCGACTGTGATCCAGCTGCAATGTTAGTGTACGGCGGCCTCTGACGCTACGGTTGGTGTGGGCGACGTGTCGTTCGCGGCATCTGACAAGAAGTCCGGAAACCACCCTGAACCGACCTTGGGAATGTCCGCTTCTTGGCGCCGCGGCAATGGCAATCCACGAGACTGCCGATCCGTGGCCGCATGGGTGGCAAGTGTCAGATTCTATCCACTAGCTCGCTGCAGGCCCTTCCGGGACCGCCCACGTTCGGTCGAAACGTTTCGCCCTAGTCTCGGGTAAAGAAAAATTTGGCGGGACAGCCCAACGCCGCTTCTGGGCGCCCCCACCCCCGGCTTTTTCAGGATATCCGGCTCGGGACCTGCGGATTTGTCCCCGCCTTAGGACAACCCAGGGACAACGAACAAAACACCCTTAACTTTGTCGTCTATAAGCTCTTGAAATCGCTGGAGCGGCCGGCGGGAATCGAACCCGCGACATTCAGCTTGGGAAGCTGACGTTCTACCTCTGAACTACGGCCGCAATGCCCGCGAAACATAGCGAAACGCTCCGTCTCGGCAAGGTGGGCGTTGACGCAATAGGGTCATGGCCGCACGATAGCGCCAGTTCACGATCCAGGGAGACTGCAATGGCCGACGGCGAAACCATGGTTAAGGCGAAATTCCAAGCCATGACCGAGGGCACCAAGGAGGACTGGCAGGCGATCGGCGTCGCCGGCACGCCGTTCAATCGCGCCCTGCCCGATCGCCTGCTGCGCGCCCTGAGGGAACTTGGCGAAGATGTCGGCGGTTTCGCCGTCAATCGGCTCGAGCATTCGCTGCAAACCGCCACCCGCGCGCACCGCGACGGGCGCGACGAGGAATATGTCGTCTGCGCGCTGATGCACGATATCGGCGACCTGATGGGTCCGGCCAACCACGCCGAAGTCGGCGCGGTGATCCTGAAGCCCTATGTCAGCGAGGCCAATCACTGGATGGTGGACAAGCACGGCATCTTCCAGGGCTACTATTTCTTCCATCACCTGGGTCTGGACCGCGACATGCGCGAGCAGTACCGCGGCCATCCTCACTTCGAATACACCGCGCAGTTCTGCCATCTGTACGACCAGAACAGCTTCGAGCCGGACTACGACACCATGCCGCTGGAAGCGTTCGAGCCGATGCTGCGCCGGGTCGTCGCGCATCCGAAACAATCGATCTATCGCCGCGCCGAATAGCGAGGCGACGCTCAGATATCCGTGGCGAAGTGTTTCGAGAGTCGCAGGCCCTGCCTCTGGTAGTGTGACCCGCCGGCTCCATAGAGCCGAGACGGCTTCGCGCTGAGCGGTTCATAGACAAGCCGGGCCACCGCCTGTCCGTCCTCGAGCAGGAAGGGGGTCTCGTGGCTGCGGACCTCGAGCACGCCGCGTGAGCCCTCTCCGCCTGCCTCGGCGCTGCCGAACCCCGGATCGAAAAAGCCCGCGTAGTGGACCCGAAACTCGCCGACCGTCGGGTCGATCGGGGTCATTTCCGCTGCCTGGTCTACGGGGATCTCGATCTGCTCCTTGGAGGCGAGAATGTAGAATTCGCCCGGGTCAAGCAGCAGTTCCCCGCGTCGCGCGCTGAGCGCCTCCCAGAAGTCGCGCGGATCATAGGCGCCGACGCGGTCCAGATCGATGACGCCGGCGTGGCGACGGGCGCGAAAACCCGCGACGTCTCCGGTCAGGTCGACACCTATACTTCGCACCGCCAGGGTCGACGACTCGCCTCGCTTCAGTCGAAGCTGGCTGAGCCGGGTGCCTGTCCGCGCCAGCACGGAGAACGTCTGCGGCGCGATCTCCAGGAAAAGTGGTCCCCGATAGCCTGCCGCTATGTCATCGAACGCCGGCTGCCCGTCGGTGAGCACCCGCACGAAGACATCCAGTCGTCCAGTGGAGCTCTTCGGATTGGCCCGTGCGGCGATATCGCCAGGCAATGCAAGGCGTTCCTGGAGCTCGGCGATGTAGACGCAGCCGCGCTCCAGCACGGCGCCGGCGGACAGGTCCAACTCGTGCATGGCGACATCGGCTATCCGTTCCGAAACGCTTCCGGTCAGTCGCGGCAGGAAGCTCGCCCGCACGCGCCAGGCGCGGCGTCCCAGGCGCAGGTCCAGACTGGCGGGCTGCACCTGATTTTCGGCGAAAGGATGCGTCGCGGCGATGTCGCCATTGGCTATCAGAGCCTCTATTGCCTGGCAGGGCAGGATTCCATGGGTGCGTGTCATGTGTCGGCGACACTCGCGGAGCGCGGCGGATATGGCAAGCGCCCTTGACCGACAGGGGTCCGGCGCCTTTGATGCCGGCCCTTTTCAACGACCTCACCCCGAGACGCCGCCATGGATGAAGACCCAAACGACTGGGACATCGCCACCAGACTGGTGCGCGGCGGCCTGAAGCGCTCACCTTATGGAGAGACGGCGGAGGCGATGTATCTGACGCAGAGCTTCGTCTACGCCAGCGCCGAAGCCGCCGACGCGCGCTTCAGTGGCGCCGATCCCGGTTTCATCTACTCGCGCTATGGCAATCCGACGGTGCAGATGTTCGAGGAGCGTCTGGCCCTTGCGGAAGGCGCCGAATACTGCCGCGCCACCGCGTCGGGGATGGCCGCGGTGCATCTCGCCCTGACGGGGCTTCTGCGCGCTGGCGATCACGTGGTCGCGGGAAAGGCGCTATTCGGCTCGTGCGCCTGGATCCTGAAGACCTGGGCCCCGCGATTCGGCGTCGAGGTGACCCTCGTCGATGCGCCGGACATCACCCAATGGCGCGACGCCGTTCGGGAGAACACCCGGGTGTTCTTCCTCGAGAGTCCGGCCAATCCCCTGCTGGAGATCTGCGATATCGCCGCGATCAGCGAGATCGCAAAGGGCGCGAACGCCCGGGTCGTCGTCGACAACGTCTTCGCGACACCGATCTATCAGTCGCCATTGAAGCTCGGCGCCGACGTCGTG
>JANXTX010000311.1 GCA_025352165.1 Caulobacteraceae bacterium
GCTCAAGCTCCGCCCGATCCCCTTCGCTCCACGATATCCCGCGCGCCCGCCTTCCCATACCATCCTCCCAAAGGATACCATGGCGAAAGCGTCAACCGATTTGGTTATTTTATCGTTGATTAAACGGAACAGACACTAGCGCCTATGGGCAGGACGCCCGCGCTACGAGCGAAGACGGGCCCCGGCTCGTTAAGCTAGCGCCCGGCCCCCGGCACGACGCCACGCTCGGCGAGAATCCCGAGCCAGCGGCGGAACATGACTTCGGTATCGACGCACTCGCCGAAGCCGGCCTGGCGGAGCTTGATCGTGCTGACCAGCGTCGAGGCCGGGGTCTGTTTCGCTCCCCAGGAGAACAGCAGGTCGGCGTAGTGGTGTGACTCACCGACCAGATCCCGCATCGGGATCGGCCGCAGATTGTGCCGGGCGACAATGCGGTCCCAGTCTTCCGCGTGGGCCGGCAGGAATTCCGCCAGCGATAGCGGATTGCCGAAGGCGGGCTCGAGGCCGACGGCGTCGGCGATCGCCGGCCAGACGTTTTCCCAGACGAAGACATCGCCATTGGTGATATTGAACGTCTCGCCTAGCGCGGCCGGCGACTGCGTCGCCCAGAACAGCGCCCTGGCCACCAGATCGGCGTCGACGGCTTCAATGATGTTTCCCGCTTCGCCCGGGCAATAGAACGGCAGTCCGAGCTCGCGGCAGAGAGCGGCATAGGCGCCCAGCACCGGGATGAGGTTCATGGCGACGCCGCACGCGCCGCCGAACACCACCTGCGGCCGCCAGATCGTGAACGTCCATGGCGCCCCCGCCTGCACACCCCTGATGTAGTCCTCCTGCAGCCAGTAAAAATTATCGTGCGGGTCCCTGGGCGTGTTCTCTCGCGCAGGGGCCTTGATGCGATGAACATGAGCGCCATAGGCCTTAGTGCCCTGCAGCACGCTGACATGGCGCAGGTCGCCGGCGACCCGCAGCAACGGTTCCAGCAGATTGCGCATCATCGCCAGATTGGTGGCCATCTGGTCGGACTCATACCAGCCCTGCACCAGACCGGGTTTTTCGAACAGGGCGGCATAGACGACATGGGTTACGTCGGCGAAGCCATCGGCCGCCGCCCGGCAGGCGTCGGCGTCCATCAGATCCAAGGGCAGATGCTCGAACACACAATCGGCCGGCACATCCGGCCGCCGCCGCGAGAGCCCGACCACCGACCAGCCATCCTGGCGCGCAAAGTGTTCAACCGCCGCGGAGCCGATCACGCCGCTGGCGCCGACGATAAGCACCTTCATGTTTCTCTCCCTGCTCGTTCTTATTATTGGCTGTCCTTGCGCCCTTAAAAGGGCGTCGGCGCCAGCACGGTCGCGCCCTGGTCCCGCAGCCGCGCCTGCTCCACCGAGCGCAACAGCGCCTGACCTGCCGGGCCAGCGGCCACCCCGTTGATCGCCGCCGCGACGCGGGACTGATCGCTTCCGGCGCCGCCCAGCAGGTGCTGCAGGGCCTCGAAGGGTGAGGACGTGCGGTTGAACAGCTCCAGTCGCGCCTCGCCCTTGATTCCCGCCAGGTTCCGCGCGCGGTCGACCGCCTCATAGAAGCCGCCGATCTGATCGACCAGGCCGAGGTCCTTGGCCTGCGCACCGGTCCACACCCGGCCCTGGGCGATGGCCCGCACGCGGTCCTCGCTCAGCCCGCGGCCAGTCGAAACCCTGGCGACAAAACCGTTATAGATACGGTCCATCCACGCCGAGAACGCCGCCTTCTGGGTGGGCGACATCGGCGAGGTTATGCTGAAGGCGTCCGAGAAATCGCCGCCGACCTTGAGATCGCGGGCGTCGACGCCGAAACGGGCGAGCGCCGGTCCCAGGGCGAACTTACCGCCGAACACCCCGATCGAGCCGGTCAGCGTTGTCGGCTCCGAAACGATCCCCGAGGCCTGCGACGAAATCCAGTATCCACCGGAGGCCGCATAGGTACCCATGCTGATCACCACCGGCTTGCCGGCGGTCTTGGCGGCGCGCACGGCTGCCAGGATCTGCTCGGATGCGGTGTCCGATCCCCCCGGCGAGGAGACCCGGAACACGATCGCCCGAACCGATTTGTCGTCTATCGCGTCATAAAAGGCCTTGGCGACGTCGTCGGAGCGGATAATCCGCCCGCCGCCGAGCGGTCCGCCATCGCCGCCCGCGCCGGTCATGATCGCCCCTTCGGCGGTTATCACGGCGATTGTCGGCGCGCCGGCAGGCCCCTCCGCGCCTCCCGGTCCCGCCGTGGAGCCGTAGTCGCTGAATTCGATCAGTTTCGATCCATAGCCGGCCTTTGCCAGGATGTCGGTTTCAGCGGCCTTGAGCTCGCCGACATTGTCGATCAGGCCGTGTGATTTGGCGTCCTCGGCCGATAGCGGCGCGGACTCGATCGCCGTCTTGACGGCGGCCGGGGCCATGCCGCGATCGGCGGCGACGGCGCCGATGGCGCTCTGGTAGATGGACCCCATCCACGAGAGTTCCGACTCCCGATGGGCCGGCGTGTAGTCGTCATACAGGTAGGGATTGACCGCCGTCTTATACTGATAGCGCTGCTGGAAATCGGCCACGATGCCGTGCTGGTCAAAGAACCGTTTGTAGAAGATGTCATCGCGCGCCAGGCCGCTGACCTGGAACGACGAGGCCGGCTGCATCCAGATATTGCCGGATGCCGCGGCCAGCCGGTAGGTTGAGACCGTCATCCCGTCGGCATACAGGCCCTGGCTATGCACCAGGATCGTCTTGCCCGAGGTGCGAAAGCGTTTGAACGCCAGGCTAAGCTCGTCAGCGGCGGCGGGCGCCATGCCACCCTCCGGCAGCCGGACCAGCAGTCCGCGAACCCGCTCATCGTACTCCGCCCGGTGCAGCGCCCGTTCAATACCCAGCACCGACACGCCGCCGCCCTGAAACGCGGCGAACGGCCCCTGCGAATCCTGATCGGTGATCGTTCCGCGCAGATCGAGCACCAGAACCGTTCGTTCCGGCAGCGGCGCGGGCCGCGCGGCGACCGCGATGATCGCCAACAGGACAACCGGCGCGCCGATCGCGAACAACGTCAGTCCCGCCAGAACGCCGGCCAGGGTCAGAAGGAAATGTTTCATCGAGATCCCATTGCGCTCGCCGCGACCGGCGCCGAGGCAGCGCCATCTTAGTGCACGCTACCGGAAAGCGAAGGGCGGGAAATATGGTCGGAGTGGCAGGATTCGAACCTGCGACCCCCGCGTCCCGAACGCGGTGCTCTACCAGACTGAGCCACACTCCGACGATAAGAGCGCGGCTTATAGAGGAGGGTCCCCACGCCCGCAAGCAAACGCGCCACGGAAAACAGGGCAATCAGTTGGAGCCGCGCTGACCAGCCAGTGCGATGCCCGGTGGGCTTCTGGACGAGAAAGCGCACCACGAAGGCACTCGAGTCGAGGAGAGGCGCGGTGTCGCCGAGGCGATCCGTTTCCCCTCCCCGCTCATCAAACCGGACGTGCGGGTTTCCCGCATCCGGCTTACCGACTGGATTCGTGACAAGCTCACGGGAGGACGAAAGCGCGGCGG
>JANXTX010000341.1 GCA_025352165.1 Caulobacteraceae bacterium
CCACGGCCTTAGGCACTATTCCCAGCCGCCCCGGCCGGCCTCACGCCATACTTACCGGCAGCCTAAGAAACACCCGCCCGGATGGCGAGGCCGGCGGAAGAGCGCCGGCGCGGATGTTCACCTGGAGAGACGGCAGGATTAGGGTCGGAAGTGGTAGGGTTGCATCACGAGCCTTGCGCGCGGCCACGAATGTCGCCTGGTCGACGCCGTCGCGGGCCTGGACGTTGTTCGCCCGTTGGTCGGACACCGTGGATTCCCAGCGGTTGGAGGTGCGCCCGGCCGGCAGGTAATCGTGGCCCACGAAGACGCGGGTCTGCGCCGGAAGGCTCAAGATTTTTCGGATCGAACGGTAGAGCGTGGCGGCGTCGCCGCCGGGAAAATCGGCACGGGCGGCGCCGTAGTCGGGCATGAACAACGTGTCGCCTACGAAGGCTGCGTCCCCGATCAGGTAGGTGACGCAGGCGGGCGTGTGTCCGGGGGTGTGCAGCACCCGCACTCGGAGTCCGCCCAGCGGCAGTTCGTCCTCCTCCGTCACCAGCTGGTCGAAGACGGCGCCGTCGGGTGTCACGTCATCGGCCTCGAACACGGGGATGAAGATCTTCTGCACCTCGGTGATGCGCGCGCCGATCACCACCTTCGCGCCGGTCTGCTTGCGCAGGTAGTCGGCGGCCGACAGGTGGTCGGCGTGGGCGTGGGTCTCGAGCACATACGTTAGCGTGAGCCCCTGGTCGCGCACGGCCCGCAGTATCGCATCGGCCGATCGTGTTTCGAGGCGGGCGTTCCTGGGGTCGAAATCTAGCACAGGGTCGATGACCGCAGCGGTCTTCGCGGCCGGATCGCTTACCAGGTAGGTGGCCGTGGAGGTGGCGGTGTCGAAAAAAGCTTGGATCTGAGGGTTCATAGCTGGAGCCTCGTTTGGGGCAACTGAATATATGAGCTATTGCTAAATTAGTATCAATGCATATATTGGCGGTATGCCAGATCTCGTGAACATCGACATCACCCGGTTGCGGGCCAGCGCCGCAGAGGCGGCCAAGCTCATGCGAGCCTTGGCCAACGAACGGCGGCTGATGATTCTGTGCCAGCTCGCGGACGGCGAACGGTCGGTGGGGGAAATCCAACCCCATGTGGGCCTTACGCAGTCCGCCCTTTCGCAGCACCTGGCGGTGCTGCGCGAGGAAGGCCTCGTGGCCACCCGCCGCGAAGGCCAGACCATCTGGTACCGGATCGACGACCCTGCCGCGATCAAGGTGGTGGTGACGCTCGCCGAGATCTTCTGTCCTCCAGATATGAAGAAGACCGATGCCCGCCCGATCCCCGACCCTGAAACCCAACGATCTCGCTGAACGGCTGAAGGACGGCCGCGCCATCCTGGTGGACATCCGCGAGCCCGACGAGTTCGCCCGCCGCCATGTCAAAGGCGCGGTGTCGCGCCCGCTCTCGGCCCTAAGCGGCGCCGGCCTCGGTGTGGACCCTGGCAAGCCGGTGGTGTTCGCCTGCCGCTCGGGCATGCGCACCGAGGCCCACTGCGAGCGCTTGGCGGCCGCCGCCGGGGGCGAGGCCTTTATCCTTGAAGGCGGCCTTGAGGGCTGGATCGCCGCGGGCTTGCCGGTAGAGACCAACGCCAAGGCGCCTATGGAGATTATGCGCCAGGTGCAGATCACCGCCGGCCTCCTGGTGCTGCTGGGGATCGGTCTCGGCCTCCTCGCGCATCCCGCCTGGTTTGGTCTCAGCGCCTTCATCGGCGCCGGCCTGACATTCGCCGGCGTGACGGGTTGGTGCGGCATGGCCGTCGTCCTGGCGCGCATGCCGTGGAACCGGCCTGCGCGGGGCTGATCAATGGAACCGGTCCTTGGGTCCTACCTTGCCGCGATCGTCGGCGGTGCGCTGATCGGCGCTCTGCTCGCCGTGTTCGGGGGCGGCGGGTCGGTGCTGGCCACGCCGTTGCTGCTCTATATTGTGGGCGTGAGCGATCCGCATGTGGCCATCGGCACGGCTGCCGCGGCCGTCGCGGTGAACGCCGCCGTTGGTCTCGCCGCCCAAGCCCGGGCGGGCCGGGTGAAGTGGCCTTGCGCCCTTCTCTTCGGTGGAGCCGGTCTCACCGGTGCACTGATCGGCGCGCAGATGGCCAAGCAGGTCGACGGCGCCCGGCTCCTGCTCTGGTTCGCTCTGGCCATGGCCCTCGTCGGCCTTTCGATGATGCTGCCCCGGAAGGGCGCGGGCGATCCTGCCGTGCGCCTCAACGCCCAGCTTTCTCTCAAGCTCGCCCCGGTTGGCCTAGCGACGGGATTCGCGGCCGGGTTTTTCGGGATCGGCGGCGGTTTCCTGATTGTCCCAGGCCTAATGGCCGCAACCGGCATGACGCTTGCCAACGCCACCGCTTCTTCCCTGGTGTCGGTCCTCCTCTTCGGGGCGGCCACCAGCGCCAGCTATGCTGCGTCGGGCCTGGTCAACTGGTCCATCTTCGGCGCCCTCGTGATCGGCGGCTCCGCCGGCTCCCTGGCCAGCGCCCGGCTCGTTCGGCTGCTCAGCGGCCGTGAAGCCCTAGCACGCCGCATCTTCGCCGCCATGGTCCTCGTTACCGCGGTCTACGTGGCGTTCCGAGCGGTGGGCTGACAGTCACCCGCCACGGGCGAGAGGATTCCCTTCTCCTCGGCCGCGCGGCGCGAGATGGCGTTGTCGAGGGCCAGCGGGCCATCGACGATCGCCCCGGTGATCTGGCCACCTCGAGCCATCAGGGTCAGGCACCCCTCGGCCTCAAAGCGGCGGTCCTGGGCAAAGGGTCGATACAAGGCTGGCCCCCGGATCGGCGGCGAGACGCGATGCATAGTCGAGGTACCGAAACCATTTGCGTGCCGCCTTGTCCCCCAGCTCAGCCTGCTTGTCCGGCGAGAGCAGTAGATGCTGCGCCCAATCGACATAGGCCTGGGTGAGCGCCGCAGGCGAAATCCCGCCGGTGAATCGCGCCAGAGTGCCATGCAGCGGCTGATCCAACGAGAGCCGCCAAGCTTCCGCCCCGGTCGTGTTGACATCCGCCGCCGCCGCCGCTGGCGGACTTACGCCGGAAGCGGGCGGCAGGCGTGTTCGGGTTGCGCCGCGCATTGAAGACTGGCCTCGGGTGCAGGGGGTTTGGAGGGCGATTTCGGCAAGCGGTGATGCGTCAACGCCGCCAGCGCCAGGGAGGCGAGCCTGGCCGGTGCGGGATCCGCTCGCGACGTCAGCACAACCGGCGCCGTGAGCCCCAGGGCGATGCCTGCCGCCACCGCGCCGCCGAGGCATTCAAGGTCCTTGGCCAGGACGTTGCCCGAGACAAGGTCGGGCACAAGGATGATGTCGGCGTCCCCCGCCACCGGCGAGACGATGCCCTTTTCCTCGGCCGCGCGGCGCGAGATGGCGTTGTCCAGCGCCAGCGGGCCGTCGATGATCGCCCCGGTGATCTGACCACGGCGGCCCATCATGGTCAGGCACGCGGCGTCCAAGGTGGAGGCGATCGCCGGGTTCACGGTTTCGACCGCCGAGAGCACGGCCACCTTCGGCGTCTCGATTCCGAGCCCATGGAACAGATCGATCGCGTTCTGCAGGATTTCCGCCTTGGCGCTCAGGTCGGGCGCGATGTTGATCGCGGCGTCGGTGATGCCCAGCAGCTTGGGATAGGTCGGGACTTCGGCGACGAAGACGTGGCTGACGCGCCGGCCCGGTAGACGCAGACCGTGATCCTTGTCCAGCAGCGCATGCATCAGCACGTCGGTGTGAATCAGGCCCTTCATGACGACCTCGGCGCGATCGGTGCGGATCAATTCGACGGCCATCGCTGCGGCTTCCGCATCGCTCTTGGCCGGCACGATCCAGTCCGGCTCGAGGGCCCAGCCGAAATCGTCGCAGAGCGCCTCGATTGCCTCCGGGTCGCCGATGAGACGAGGCTCGACGAAGCCCAGCGCGTGGGCCTCGCGCAAGGTCTCGATGACCACCCGTTGCGCCGCATCGACTACCGCCACCCGGACGGGATCCAGGCCGGCCGCCTGATCGATCAGATGCTGAAGCATTCCGCCGCTTACGGTCATCGGGCAGCCTCGTCAGCCTGGAGCACCTGGCGCACTTGGCGTGCGATCACCGTCTGCTCATCGGTCGCAAACGCCTCGATGCGGACGCGGCCACCCTCGCTGGAGATCAGACGCTCGCCCCGCTGGTTGCGCCCGGCCTCAACGGCGATCCCGAGATAGCCCAGGCCCGAGCAAATCCTGTCGCGAATCGCGGGCGCATGGGCGCCGACACCGCCGGTGAAGACGAGCCGATCGAGCCCGCCCAGCGCCGCGGTGAGAGCCGCGAGGTGTTTGCGGGCCTGGTAGCAGAAGAAGTCGACGGCCTCGGCCGCCTCGGGATGGTCTGGGTGGGCTAGGAGTTCCTGCATGTCGCCGCTGAAGCCGGACACGCCAAGCCATCCGCACTGACGATAGAGCAACTGCTGGACCTGATCCGGTGTGAGGCCCTTCTCAAGCAGAAGATAGAGGACGGCGCCCGGGTCCAGGTCGCCGCAGCGGGTGGCCATCGGCAGTCCCGCCAGGGTGCTGAAGCCCATGGTGGTCTCGACGCTGCGTCCGCCCTTGAGCGCACACATCGACGCCCCGTCGCCGAGATGGGCGACGATGATCCGCTCGCGTTCGAGATCAACCCCGACAGCCCCGAGCGTTTCGACCACATACTGATAGGAGAGCCCGTGAAAGCCGTAGCGACGGACGCCCTCCCCGCGCAGCGCGCGTGGCAGCGCGGTGAGGGTGGCCAGGCGCGGCAAGGTGTGGTGGAAAGCTGTGTCGAAGCACGCGACCTGGGTGAGATCGGGGCGCACTCTGCGAAGGGCGGCGACCCCGGCGAGGTTATGCGGCTGGTGCAGCGGCGCAAGCGAAGTGAGCTTGCGAAGGCGCGCCTCCAACCCCGGCGTGATCAGGAGCGGCCGGTCACCCTCCTCCCCGCCGTGGACGATCCGGTGGCCGGCGGCCGCGACCTCGACTGACGGCGCGCGTTGCGCAACCGCCTTGAGCATAAGACCCAGCGCGTCGTCATGGCTGCGCACGTCTCTCGCCTCGTCGAGCAAAGCCTGGCCTGTTGGGTCGACAAACCGAAGGCGCCCGCCGGCTTCGCCGATGCGGTCGATCTCGCCGGACCAATAGCCGCCACCGGGCCCTGCGGCGGGGAGGAGGGCGAACTTGACGCTCGACGCGCCGGAATTGATCGCCAGGATCGCCGTGCTGGAGAATCCTGAAGCCGCCGCGGAGCTCATGACCCACCAATGCTATCGACGGAGGCGGTGGACCCCAGAGCTGGACGTCGGGACATCGCGCTACCTCGTGGCCCGGGCTTAGCGGCGCCGTTGTCCGGTGAGGGCGAGCAGGAACTGAAACAGGTTGATGAAGTCGAGGAACAGGCTCAGCGCGCCGAAGTTGGTCGCCACCGCCGTTCCGGCCGCATCGCCGCCGACCTTGTCATAGGCCAGTTTCAGCCGATTGGTGTCCCAGGCGATCAGCCCCGCGAAGATCACCACGCCGGCCACGGTGACGATGAAATAGAGCATCGGGCTTTTCAGGAAGAGATTGACCACCATGGCGATGATCAGGCCGATGAGGCCCATGGACAGGAAGGCCCCGAAGCCGGTCAAGGCCCGCTGGGTCGTGTAGCCCCATAGGCTGAGGCCGCCGAAGGCCGCCGCGGTGACGAAGAAGGTCGAGGCGAGCGACGCCCCGGTGTAGACGAAGAACAAGGTCCCGAGCGAGGCGCCGATCAGGGCGACGATCGCCCAGTAGAGCACGCCCGTGCCGGCGGCGGTCGGGGTGCGCATGACGAAGCCCGCCGCGAGCATCAGGATGAGCGGCGCGAACAGAACGGTCATCCCCAGGAGGGTGTAGCCGACCAACTGGCCGCCCGAAAACCGCAGCAGGAGGTTGCTGACCTCTGGGACGTTGCCGACGGTCCAGGCCACGGCCCCCGAAAGCGCGAGGCCAAGCGCCAGCTTCCGGTAAATGCCCAGCATGAACGCGCGCAAACCGGCGTCGGTGACGATCGCCGTCTGCGGGCGGGGCTGAACGTGCTCCAATCGTGTGTCGCTCATGTTCATGTCTCCAAGGCTGAGGCGGCTCTACAGACGGACGTGTCCTCGCGATCTCGCGCAGCGTGGGCCGCCGCCCGAATTCGTCGGATTACTGGTCTAAAGACGCCGGTCGAGCGGGGTTCTTACAGCGACGGGCCTCAGTGGAAGATCATGCCGTCCACGTGGAAGCCGGCGTCCACATGCACCACCTCGCCGGTCATCCCCGAGCTGAGCGGACTGGCGAGCATTAGGGCGGCTCTCCCCACCTCATCGCTCGAGATCGACCGCTGCAGGGGCGCCTTGGCCGCCGCCTCAGTCACCATCTCGTCGAAGTGGGCGATGCCAGAGGCCGCACGGGTTTGGACGGGTCCGGCCGAAATGGCGTTCACGCGCACGCCCTTGGGCCCGAGCTCATGGGCCAGGTAGCGAACCGAGGCTTCGAGCGCGGCCTTCACCGGACCCATGATATTGTAGTGGTCCACTACCTTTTCCGCGCCATAGAAGCTCAGGGTGGTGAGACTGCCGCCCTGGTCCATCAGCGGTTCAGCCAGCTTGGCCATGCGGATCAACGAGTGGCAGGAAATCAGCATGGACTCGGCGAACCCCTCGGCCGAGCAGTCGGTCAGACGACCGTGCAAATCGTCGGCGCGAGCCCAGGCGATCGAGTGGAACACGAAGTCCAATCGGCCCCACGTCTGACGGATCCGTTCGAAGACGGCGTCCAGTTCGCCGGCGACCGCCACGTTTAGCGGCAAGAGCAAGGGCGCCGCGACCCGCTCGGCCAAGGGCGCGACAAACGGCTTCGCCTTATCGTTCAGGTAGGTGACGGCGAGGTCTGCGCCAGCGTAGCGAAACCACCGCGCCGCCGCCCAGGCCAGGCTGTGCTCGTTGGCGATGCCGACAATCAGGCCCTTTCGTCCATCAAGGCCGATCGCCTGACAGGCGGCTTCGTCCTTCGGTAGGACACCGCCATCGCTGATTTTGGCGTCGGCCATGCGTATAGCCCCTTTCAATCGGCCGCGACGGCCAAGAGCGCGTTGACGCGCACCGGCGGGGGGTGGGCCTGGTATGGCTCTGGGATGGCGCCCATGGCGAACGCGGCGATCGCGCCAGGACGGAAGAGGCAGCAGACGGTCGAGCCGCCGTATTGGAAATAGCCGAGCTCGTTGCCCTTGGTGACATGCGCGCCGGGCTTGATGCCCTCGCCGATGACGCAGGACGAGATCTCGCCCATCCCGACCGGCATCACCACCATATGGCCAATCACCGCATCGTCGGCCTGGATGTGGATGATCGCCCTCGCCGCGACGTGGGCGAGGTAGGCCTGTGAGTTGTTGGGGCCGATGGGGTCTTCGCCCTCGCTCTCGGACTCGGAGAAGTAGGTGCCCTCGACGGTCCTTGCGCTCAGGATGGTTCCGCTCACTGGGCTGTGCCAGCGGTGATAATTGAAGGCGCTCAAGAAGGCTTGGTAGACCACCCCGCCCACGAAGTCGTCGACTCCTGGATCGCCGGCAAGCATGTCGGCGAGCGAATAGGGCTGGCCCTTGATCCAGAAGTCGTCTTGGCGCTTCACGTCTCTGGCGATGCGGTAGGGTGTCGACTCGCAGGGGCTGACGATCACCTTATCGTCGGCCGGCGCGGCGACCGGGCGCAGGCCTGGGGCAAAGCGGCGGGTGAAGAAGTCGTTCCAGGATCGGAAGCCCCAATGCGGATCGCTCGGATCGTGCACGAAGTTCCCGATCCCGACGCGGGCCTGCGCCGCCGCCGATTTCCAGCCTTGCGGCGAGTCGTTGAAAACGTGCAGCGAGGCCTCGCTGGTCAGATATTCGCACCACACGCCGATGATCTTCCTGAGCTGGGCGTTGACGGTGGGATGGCGGAAGGCCGCGAAGCCCGCGGGCGTTCCCATGCACCACTCGAGGATCGCGTTCAGCGGACAGCCGACATAGGCGGAATCCTCGAATTCGGGCACGTAGGTGAGTATGGCGTTCATGAGGGTCAGCAGCTGTTCGACGGACTCCAGATGGCGTGCCCGGTATTTGCTGGCCTTGGGGACTTGGCCGATCATGCTGGTGAAATAGAGGCGCAGGATCGGATCGCGCTCGATCAAATCGGCAAACTCCTGGACCACCGGATGGCGACAGGCGCCCCCGACGTCCACCCGGGTCTTGAAGTCGTGCAGCCAAGCTCGCAGAGCGTCTGGCTCCGCCGGGAGCCAGCAGCCTGCACGGAATGTCGAGCGTCTCACCAAGCAATCGCCCGGCATCGGCTCCTGCTGGGTGGGTGAATGGGTGACCGCCTCGCCGGCGGCGGCGTTCCTAGCCTCGACAGCCATGCCGACGACCTCCGCCCTACTGCGAGCCATAGAGGGCCGCAAAGGTCTTTTCCTCAGCGGCGTCACGCCGTTCGCGGAAAATCTTGAATCCGTCTGAAACCTCGCCGATCAGGCGCTGCTCCGCCGCCAGCAGGGGATTGTCCGCCGGTGCAGGGCGCCGGTCATTGGCAATCACCGGCGCCATCGCAGCGATCACCCGCATCCACGGCGCGAAGTGTTCGGAGAACAGGTAGCGGCTGGTGCGCATCGGATGCAGCCATTTCAGCATCGCCGCCGACCAGGGATTGGCGCTGGCGCGGATCCAGGGGCCGAGGAAGGTGCGATAGAGGCCGAGGTTGCGCTCGGAGAGCTGACGCACCTGCTCGAACGCCGTCGGCGTCTTGGCGAAATGCAGGTCCCCAACTTCGCGCGGCTCGAAGCGCACGTTGAACACCGGCCTGTGGCAGTCCGGATCGCCGGTGGGGTTGTCGATCCTCATCTCATAGAGCCCAAACGGCAGCGCCTCGATTTCCGTCAAGCTCTCGAGGATCGCCCGATGTTCGAGGCGCGCCACGTTGGCCGACACGAAGATGCCAAGGTGGCCCACGTGCGGATTGATCAGATAGACGATCCTCTGCCCGGCCGCCTTCAGCGCCTCGGTGTCCGCGTAGACCGCCGGAATCCACCCCAGAGCCTGATGCGGCGGGGTGATGTTGTCGCCGTAGGAGGCGAAGATCACCAACGGGTTGCGGATTTTTTTCAAGTCGGCGACACAGCCGTCGCAGATGCGGAAAACCCCCTGCTCAATCTGGTCGCCGATGAACAGGTTTTCGACGACGGCGGTGATCTCCTCGCGGCTGAAGCTGTAGAAACCGCTCCACCAGCGCTCGAAATCGAGGAAGCGATCTGGCTCGGTATCGATGTTGGAGAACAGGTTGGCGTACTTGTCCCAAAGGGCGTTGCCGGGGTTGAGGTTCTCGAAGTTTTGCGCCAGCCAGGCGCCGTCGAAGCTGCCGTTCCCTAGGTCGCCCGTGAACTCCGCGAGCCAGGCGCCGCCCTCAAGCCCGCCGGCCAAACGCATCGGATTGATCCCGGATTCGCCCGCCCAATAGGAAAGCGGCGAGCCGTTCAGCACCGCCGGACCGACGATCCCCTCACAATCCGCCGAAAGCAGGGTGACCGCCCAGCCACCCTGGCAATTGCCGTAGAGCACCGGCGGCTTTCCGGGATGCCGGGCGGCGACCGCTTCGGTGAAGCGTCGCAATGCGTGCAGCACGTCGGCGAGGGTTTGACCCTCGCACGGCTCAGGGAAGAAGATGACGAAATAGACCGGATGGCCTTCCTTCAGCGCCATGCCGACCTCGGAATCCCGCTTGAATCCGCCGATGCCGGGTCCCTGCCCGGCGCGCGGATCGACCACGATGATCGGCGGCTTGTCGGGATCGCCGCAGGCGTCCGCGACGGCGTCGTCGATCTCGGTGATGCGCAACACGGCGTAGTTTGCCGGCTCATCGAAGGTGCGCGCATCCAACAAGGTCTCGTACTTGAACTTCAGCAATGGCGGCAGGCCGAGACGCTCGTGTTCGAGCATGTTGTTCGCCCGCTGGCGCAGCACGTCCCAGAACAGAATCGACCGTTCCCAGGCGTCGCGCTGATAGGCGAAGATCTGGTCGAGCGTCGGCGTCGCGGGTGCGGCCTGATCGGCCGCCGCCGGCGGCGGCGGCCTGGGCGCGGGTCTGGCCAGCGCAGGGAGGGATCGACGCCGCCCCCTCCCGTCCGGCCGGTCGAATTGGGTTCGTTCGGTCCGGATCGCACGCATCACAGTTTTCTCCGTCAGGCCGTCGCGGGTGGGGCGGGTGCGGTCGGCGCGGAGGCCTGGACCACAGCGGCCGCCTCCTGGACGAATTGCCCGCAACATTCCTGCATCTGCTGCGCCGTCTCAGCCCAGATCTTGGCGTTGGTGGCGCCGGTCTCGGCCAAGCAGGTGACGATTTCCGCCTCGGCGGCGATCAGCGATTGGGGATCGCGCGCGCTCATGAACTGTCGCGCCAAGCCCGCCAGTCGTTCGTTGGCGGCCAGTGTCGCGTCCAGCTGCTGGCTGGCGGCGTGGTGGTAGGCGTCGTTGAATCGGGTGGTGAAGGTCCGGAACGACGCCAGGGGCAGCTCGGGATAGCGCGGCAGGTCGGGAAGCCGCCAGTTGAACAGCGCCGTGATGCGGTCGAGGCCGGGCAAATCCGCCGCGCCGCCGTTGGTCTTGGCCTTGGTCATGATGTCCTCCGGTTTCAATGCAGTCGTTCCAGCGCCAGGGCGACGCCCTGCCCGCCGCCAATGCACAAGGTGACGAGTCCGCGCCGAAGCCCTTCGCGCTGCATGGCGTGCAGCAGGCGTACGGTCAGGAGCGCGCCGGTGGCCCCGATCGGATGGCCATGGGCGATGGCCCCGCCCTCGACATTGACGACGTCTTCCGCCAGCCCGAGCTCGCGGGTCAGGGCGATGGCGATGGCGGCGAAGGCCTCGTTGATTTCCACCCGTTCGAGATCGGCGGCCTTCCAGCCAGCCCGCTCCAGCGCCTGGGCGACCGCCGGCACGGGCCCGAGGCCGAACATCGCCGGCTCGACCGCGCCCACGCCATAGGCCGCCAAACGGGCCATCGGCGTAAGCCCGTGCTTCTCGGCCCAGTGCGCATCGGCCACGATCAACGCCGCCGCCCCGCTGTTGAGGCCCGGCGCATTGCCCGCGGTGATGGTCCCGCCTTCGCGGAACGCCGGCTTGAGCTTGGCGAGGGATTCGATGGTTGTGTCCGGGCGATTGTGTTCGTCCCGGGCGAACGGTTCGGGCCCTTTTCGGCCCTTCACCTCAACCGCGACGATCTCCGCCTCGAACCGGCCCGCCGACTGGGCGGCGGCGAAGCGCTGCTGGGTGCGCGCGGCCCAGGCGTCCTGGGCGTCGCGGCTGATCTGGAACTTGGCGGCGAGATCTTCCGTGTGCCAACCGGAATGCTGGCCGGAGAAGGCGTCGTTCAGGCCGTCGTGCAACATGCTGTCGTAGATCTGTGCGTCGCCCATCCGGTAGCCCCAGCGTCCGCCGCCCAGCAGGTAGGGCGCCTGGTCCATGTTCTCCATGCCGCCGGCCAGAGCGCAGCCCATGTGCCCGAGCTCGATCTCTTGCGCTGCGGAGATGATGGCTTGGGCGCCGGAGCCGCACACGCGGTTGAGCGTCATGGCGGGAACCTCGACAGGCAGGCCCGCGGCGATCGCGGCCTGTCGCGCCGGGTTCATCTTCGCGCCAGCCTGAACCACCTGGCCCATCATCACGGCGCCGATGTCGGCCCCGACGAGACCGGATCGCTCAAGGGCCGCCCCCAAGACCACGGCGCCGAGCTCGGTTGCGGCGACCCCTTTCAGGGCGCCGCTGTAGGTGCCGACTGAGGTCCGCACCGGCGCGCAGAGAACGACATTGGATTGGCTCACGAGAGGACCTCTCTGGGAAGAGCGTGGAGGCAAGGCGCGACACTCATGCGAGATATTGGCCGCCATTGACCGAGAGCGTGGACCCGGTGATGAACCCGGCGTCGTCGCTGGCCAGGAAGCGCACCGCCCGGGCGATCTCTTCGGGCCGTCCGAGCCGCCCGACGGGAATTTGGGCGATGATCTTGTCAAGCGCGTCCTGCGGCACCGCCGCCACCATGTCGGTGGCGATGTAGCCCGGTGCGATCGCGTTGACCGTCACGCCCTTGGCGGCGCTCTCAAGCGCGAGGGCCTTGGTGAAGCCGATCACGCCGGCCTTGGCCGCTGCGTAGTTGCTCTGGCCGAACTGACCTTTCTGGCCGTTGATCGACGAGATGTTGATGATCCGGCCAAAGCCGCGCTCGCGCATCGGGCCGATCACCTGCCGGCCCATGTTGAAGCAGGATGACAAGTCGGCGTCGATGATCGCCCGCCACTGGTCGGGCGTCATCTTGTGCAGCACGCCGTCGCGGGTGGCCCCGGCATTATTCACCAGCACATCGATGGGCCCAATGGCCTCTACGACGGCATGGACGGCGCTTTCGCACGCACCGTAGTCGGCGACGTCCCAGCGAAACACCGGAATGCCGGTCTTCTGCCTGAAGCTCTCGGCGGCGGCCTCGTTGGCGTGATAGCCCGCGGCCACAACATAGCCGTCCGCTGCAAGCCGGGCCGCTATGGCGGCGCCAATGCCTCGCGTACCGCCGGTGACTAGCGCTACTCGACCCACGTCCATTCCTTCAAGCCAAGGACCGGCGCCAGCCTGTGGCGCCTTGCTGGATCAAAGAGACGCCGAGTGGGTTGTCGGCCTTACAGCTAGGAGGCGGCTTTTTTTTGCCCTCGCGCGGCGCAGATCGGCCCCAAACGTCCGAGGCAGGACGAACCGTAAGGATTGCTGCGATCACGCGTCTTTCCAGGGGAAGGTGGAGATGATGATGTCCGACGCTGACGATGGTTCTGAGGACGGAGGCGGGTCTGAAGGGGATGGCGCCGCAGCGGTGTGGCAGGGGCAAGATCAGCTTGCGACGAAGGCGGCCGACGCCGCCGTGCGGCGCGAACTGGTGGAGGGCCACCGCGAGTTTCTGTCGTTCCTGATCCGGCGCCTTCGCGATCGTGACTCGGCCGAAGAGGTGCTGCAGGCGTTTATGGCCCGCGCGCTCGAGCGCGCCCCCGATCTCAAGGAAGTCCTTTCGGTTCGCGGTTGGCTGGGACGCGTGCTGGCGACCACCATTGTCGATCACCATCGCCGCGCCGCGCGCCGGGCTCGGCGTGAGACCGCCACCGACCCGAGCGATCTGGATGAAATGCCGATCGAGCCGGACGCCGAGCTGGAGCGGCAGATATGCTTCTGCCTCTACCGGATACTGCCCACGCTGAAACCGGATTACGCCGACGTGATCTGGCGGATCGATCTGCTGGACGAGCCCAGGGACCGCGTCGCGGTAGGCCTCGGCGTGACGCTCGGCGCCCTCAACGTCCGTCTGCACCGTGGCCGTCGCGCGCTCAAGGCGCGCCTCGAGGCGATCTGCCTGACCTGCCCGGAACACGGCTTCCTCGATTGCCGCTGCGATGAGGGTGAGCAAATTCGCAAGATACGGGCGAAACTCTGAACCATATGCCGGGCAAAGGGCGTCGCATCCGTCGGTGCGGGGCCGGCGGGCGGGCGGGTGGACGGCGGGCCGGCCCACGGCGGAAAGGAAGCCGATGATCACCGCTAGGCCGTTCTGGACGCAGACCCCCGCTGAGGCCGCCGCCAGCTTCGGCTGCGGAACGTCCGGCTTAACCTCCGCCGAGGCCGCCGCGCGGCTGGTGAAATACGGACGCAACGCCGACGCTCAGGCCCGCGAGGCCGGGCTGATCGTCTCGGTGGGGCGCCGGTTGCTTGAGCCAATGGCCCTGATCCTGATCGCCGCGGCGGTGGTTTCGGCCGCAACGGGCGACGCCCCAAGCGCCTTGATCATCCTGGTCATCCTTGGGGCCTCGGTGGCATTGGACACGGTGCAGGAAGGCGGCGCCAAGCGGGCGGCCGAGGCGCTGCGCCAATCGGTGGCCCTGAAGGCCCAGGTCATGCGCGACGGGCAGTTCGTCTCCGTCGACGCCGAGACGGTGGTGCCCGGTGACCGTTTCCGCGTCGACGTCGGCGACATCGTGCCGGCCGACGCCCTGGTGATCGAGGCCAGCGCCTTCACCGCCAACGAAGCGGCGCTCACCGGCGAGCCGTATGGGGTGATCAAGCGGCCCGGTCAGGTCGCGGCCGACTCGGCGGCGGACGCCAGCAACGCCCTCTTCCGCGGCTCGGTGGCGCAGACCGGCGAGGCGACGGCGCTGGCCGTGGGCACCGGCGTCAACACCCTGTTCGGCGCAGCGGCCCGGTCGCTCAACACGCCCGCCGAGATCTCCCCCTTTCAGCGCGACCTGCGCCAACTGGGGTTCCTGGTGGCGCGCGCCACCGGGGTGCTGGTGGTGGGCGTGCTGGCCGCCAATGTCGCCTTCGGCCGACCGCTGATCCAGTCGCTGATGTTCTCGGTGGCGCTGGCGGTGGGGCTTACCCCCGAGCTGCTGCCGATGATCACCACAGTCACTCTCTCGCGCGGCGCGGTTCGCATGTCGCGCAAGAAGGTGATCGTCAAGCGCCTGGCTGCCATCCACGACCTGGGCGCCATGACGGTCCTATGTACGGACAAGACCGGCACCCTGACCTCCGCCGAGATCGAACTGGCCGGATCGCTCGCCCTGGGCGGCAAGCCCGATGATCGCCCGGCCACGCTCGCATCGATCTGCGCCAGCCTCGGCGGCGACAAGGGCTCGCTCGACGCCGCGCTGGCCAAGGCGCGCCCCGGCGCGGCGCAGGGCTGGACCCGGCGCGGCCTGCTGCCGTTCGATTATCAGCGTCGTATGGGCGCCGTCCTGGCCGACGGGCCGGAGGGGTTGACGCTGATCGTCAAGGGCGCGCCCGAGGCGGTGCTGGCGGCCTGCAGCACCGCCGCCGGCGGCCTCCCGTTCGACGCCGCGGCGCGCGAGGCGGCGATGGGCCGGATCCAGGCCTTGTCCGCCCAGGGCCTGCGGTCCGTCGCGATCGCGTCTCGGCCCTGGTCTGGGGACCCGCGCGACCCGGAGCCGAACGACGAGGTCGGCCTGATCCTGGAGGGCCTGTGCACCTTCGCCGATCCGCCCAAGGCCACCGCCCCTGCGGCGGTCGCCCGCCTGGCCGCCGCCGGCGTCCGGATCGTCATCCTCTCGGGCGACGATCCGCTCGTGGTCGGACGCTTGGCCGGCCTCGTCGGCCTCCGCGCCCAGAAGGTGATCACGGGGGCCGACCTGGCCAAGCTGAGCGTCGATGCACTGCGCGTGCAGGCCCGCGACACCGACGTCTTCGCGCGTCTGTCGCCCGATCAGAAGGTGCGCATCGTCCATGCGCTGCGCGCCGCGGGCGAGGTGGTCGGGTTCATGGGCGATGGCGTCAACGACGCGCCGGGCATCAAGGCCGCCGACGTCGGACTTTCCGTCGACGGCGCCACTGGCGTCGCGCGGGCGGCGGCCGACATGATCCTGCTCGACTCGGACCTGGCGGTCGTCGCCGACGGGGTCGAGGAGGGCCGCCGGACCTTCGCCAATATCCTGAAATATGTGCGGATGGGCGCGAGCTCGAACTTCGGCAACATGCTGTCGATGGCGGCGGCCTCGCTGTTCCTGCCCTTCCTGCCCATGCTTGCGACCCAGATCCTGCTCAACAACCTGCTCTACGACATCTCGGAGATCGGCATTCCGTTCGACAACGTGAGGCCAGCCGACATCGCCCGGCCGCAGCGCTGGCGACAGCAGGACATCGTCCGCTTCGCCGCGGTGATGGGTCCGCTATCCTCTGTCTTCGACCTGCTCACCTTCGCGGCTCTGTTCCTGTTGTTCCGAACCGGGCCGGACGTGTTCCGCACGGGCTGGTTCGTGGAGTCCATCGCCACCCAGACGCTTGTCGTCTTCCTCATCCGCACGCGCGGCCGCCCCTGGCGCGATGCGCCCAATCGGGTGCTGACCATTTCCACGCTGGGCGCCTTGGCCGTGGCACTGGCGATCCCATTGTCGCCGTTGGGCGCCTGGTTCGGATTCAGCGCGCCGCCGATGTGGGTGATGCTTGCTCTGCTCGCCATCGTCATCGCCTATCTGGCGGCGGCCGAGCTGCTCAAGCCTATCGCCATCCGCCAGCGCCTGCGCGGCGATCTCGGACACAGAACTGTAATGCCGTGAGGTGGCGGAGCGTCTTTGCCCCTTGTGCCTGCGCCACCGGCTCCCACGCTGGCCTGAGAGGATTCATCGAATGACGCGCGTCCTGGATGGGCCGGCCCTGGGCGAGACGGGTGGGCCCGGCGGGGCGGAGCGGCTCAATCGCGGCTGCTTCTGTGTCACGCTCGATCGAACAGCGCTGGGCGTGGCTTTCGATCGGGAGCTCGGCGTCGAGGGGTTCGCCGATGCGCTCGAACTGTCCCACCCGCTATTGTTTTCCAATGTGCCGGTGTTCGTACCCGCACAAGCCCTGGCTGAGATGAGCCAGATCGTCGTCGCCGTTGAGGCGGCCGCCGCCTTGGCCGGCTATCGCGAGGCGGCGTTGGACTGGGCTGCTCCGCTGGCGCACCGGGATCTCGGGCCGGCGGGCGCCTTGATGGGCTATGACTTTCACTTGGCGGCCGATGGCTCCAAGCTCATCGAGATCAACACGAACGCCGGCGGCGCCTTTCTCAACGCCCCCCTCGCTCGCGCGCAGCGGGCCTGCTGCGCCCCCGTCCAGGTCCAGGCCGAGAGCGCCGGCGACTTCGGGGCCAAGATCGCCGGGATGTTCCGCGAGGAGTGGCGCCGCCAGCGCGGTGCGGGCCGGTTGGAGCGGATCGCCATTCTGGACGACGCGCCGGAGGCGCAGCACCTCTTTCCGGAGTTCCAACTTGCCCGGGCGTTGCTGCAGGCCGAGGGGATCGACGCGCTCATCGGCGACCCGCGCGATCTTGTCCGCGATGGTGAGGGCGTGTCCCTGGCCGGTCAGCGGATTGATCTCGTCTACAATCGCCTGGTGGACTTCACCTTCGAGGATACCGCCCACGCCCTCCTGCGCGACGCCTACCTGGGCGACCGGGTCGTGGTCACGCCGAATCCGCACGTCTATGCCCTACTCGCCGACAAGCGGAACTTGACGCTCCTGTCCGACCAGGAGCAGCTGCGGGCCTGGGGACTGGGCTCGCCCCACCTCGGCGTGCTGCAGGCGGCGGCGCTCCCCACGGTGATGGTGACGGCCGCCAACGCCCAGGCGTTATGGCAGGGGCGCCGAGCATGGTTTTTCAAACCGGCGCAGGGACACGCCAGCAAGGCCGCCTATCGCGGCGACAAGCTCACGCGTCGCGTCTGGGACGAGATCATCGCCGGCGACTACGTGGCCCAGGCCTACGCCGCGCCGGGGCTGCGCAATGTGCGGCACGAGGGCGCGACGGCCGAGCTGAAGGTCGATGTGCGCCTTTATACCTATGCGGGCGCGATTTTGCTGATCGCGGCGCGGCTCTACCGCGGCCAGACCACCAACATGCGAACGCCGGGCGGCGGCTTCGCGCCCGTGCTGATCGCCCGGTGAGCGGTTTGCCGCCCACCGCCCGCCAGCGTCCGCGGGCCCGCGGCGACGCCTTGAACGCTGGAGAGTTGCTGTGAACGGCGCCGAACACCTTGATCAGCCACAGCCCGTCGATGCGGCGGGATCGAACACGAAGGTCATCGACCCGGTCTGCGGGATGACGGTCGATCCGGTCCAGACGGCCCATCACGCGGACCACGGTGGCCGCGCCTACCACTTCTGTTCCGCGGGCTGCCGCACGAAGTTCGTGGCGGATCCGCAGCGCTATCTGCAGCCGTCGCCGGCGAAGCCGGCACAGACGCTTCCCGAGGGGACCATCTACACCTGTCCCATGCACCCAGAGATCCGGCAGGTTGGGCCCGGGGCCTGCCCGATCTGCGGGATGGCGCTGGAGCCAGAGACGGTCACGGCCGACGCCGAACCGAATCCTGAACTGGCCGACATGACCCGCCGCTTCTGGGTCGGCCTGGTGCTCGCCCTGCCCGTCTTTGCGCTGGAGATGGGCGGGCATCTGACCGGCCTGATGATGCTCGTCAGCCGCCACGCCTCGGAATGGATCCAGCTGGTCTTGGCCACGCCGGTTGTGCTGTGGGCGGGCTGGCCGTTCTTCCAGCGTGGCTGGGTCTCCGTGCGCACCGGCCGGCTCAACATGTTCACGCTCATCGCCATGGGCGTCGGGGTGGCCTGGGTCTACAGCATGGTCGCCGTTCTGGCGCCGCATGCCTTTCCCGCCGCGATCCGTGGGAAGGAGGGCGCGGTCCCAGTCTATTTCGAGGCGGCGGCGGTGATCACCGTACTGGTCCTGCTGGGCCAGGTCCTGGAGCTACGCGCCCGCGAGCAGACCTCCGGCGCCATTCGCGCCTTGCTCGACCTGGCGCCCAAGACCGCGCGACGGGTGCGCGACGACGGGATCGACGAAGAGGTGACCCTGGATCTGGTGGCGGTCGGCGACCGGTTGCGGGTCCGGCCCGGCGAAAAGATTCCGGTCGATGGCGAACTGGTCGAGGGTCGCGCCGCCGTCGATGAATCCATGGTGACCGGCGAATCCATGCCGGTGACCAAGGAGCCGGGCGCCAAGGTCATCGGCGCGTCGCTGAACAAGACCGGTTCCTTCATCATGCGCGCGGAGCGGGTCGGCGCTGACACCCTGCTCTCGCAGATCGTGCAACTGGTCGCCCAGGCGCAACGCAGCCGCGCGCCGATCCAGCGGCTGGCCGATCAGGTCTCGGGCTGGTTCGTGCCCGCGGTGATCCTCGCCGCCCTGGCCGCTTTCGCCGTGTGGATGTTGGTCGGGCCCGAGCCGCGGTTCGCCTACGCCCTGGTGGCCGCCGTCTCGGTGCTGATCATCGCCTGCCCCTGCGCGCTTGGGCTGGCGACCCCGATGTCGATCATGGTGGGGGTCGGCCGCGGCGCCCAGGGGGGCATCCTGATCCGCAACGCCGAAGCCCTCGAGCGGTTCGAGAAGGTCGACACCCTAATCGTCGACAAGACCGGAACCCTGACCGAAGGCCACCCGGCGGTGACCGCGATCCGGACGGCCGCGGGGCAGGACGAGGCGGAGCTGATTCGTCTGGCGGCGAGCCTGGAGCGCGGCAGCGAACACCCGCTCGCCGAAGCCATCGTCCGCGCCGCCAAGGACCGCGGCTTGACGCTGGCGGAGGCCCAGGACTTCGACTCGCCGGTCGGCAAGGGTGTGATGGGGACCGTCGAGGGCCGCAAGGCGCTGCTGGGCAATCCCCGGTTCCTGGCCGAACAGGGCGTCGACCCCGCGGCGATGGAGGGTGACGCCGAAGCGCTGCGCCGCGAGGGGGCGACCGCGATCTTCGTCGCTCTAGACAACCGACTGGCGGGCGTCCTCGGAATCGCCGATCCGGTCAAGGCCACCACCCCGGACGCCATCCGCGCGCTGAAGGCGGCGGGCATTCGGCTGGTGATGATGACTGGGGACAACAAGACCACGGCCGAGGCCGTGGCCAAGCGTCTGGGCATCGATGAGGTGGCCGCCGAGGTGCTGCCGCAGGACAAGGCAACGGTGGTGGAGAAGTTGCGCAAGGAAGGCCGCGTCGTGGCCATGGCCGGGGATGGCGTCAACGACGCGCCGGCCTTGGCCGCGGCCGATGTCGGCGTCGCCATGGGCGCCGGAGCCGACGTTGCCATCGAGAGTGCCGGAGTCACGCTGCTGACCGGCGACCTCCAGGGCCTGGTCCGCGCCCGGCGGCTCTCTCACGCCGTCATGAGCAACATCCGCCAAAACCTGGTGTTCGCCTTCGTCTACAACGTGGCGGGAATCCCGATCGCTGCGGGCCTGCTCTATCCGGTGTTCGGGGTGCTGCTGTCGCCGGTGATCGCCGCAGCGGCGATGGGACTCTCATCCGTCAGCGTCATCGGCAATTCGCTTCGGTTGCGGACGGTCCATCTCTGACCACCCGCCTGGCGGTCTCAGCCTCCCGGGACGAAGGCCCGCGGAAGCAAGAGGCGTTGACACATTCAGCTGCTCCTGGGCGCCCTCGGCGCGGCGCCGCATCGGAGGAAATCGAGCGCCGGCTAGAGGCGCAACCGGATGCGCGCGGCCAGGTCGCCAGCGCCGCCCTCGCTCTGGAGTTCAGAGATGAAGCGGCCGTCAGGTCCCACCAGATAGAAGACGGACGGATGGTCGATTACGTAGCCGCCCGCCTCCGTTCGGCGGAACAGGGTTTCGACGCCATAGGCCTTCTCCACAGACTCGATCTGAGCCGCCGAGCCGGTAAGGCCCAGTATCCGTCGACTGAAGCGGTTCGTGTATCGGCCCATGATCTCGGGCGTGTCGTGTTCCGGGTCCACCGTGATGAAGATCGGCTGTACCTGGCGTGCGCGCGGGCCGAGCTTCTCGAGCGCGGCCGCGGTCATCATCAACATGGTCGGACAATGGCTATGGCATGTGGTGTATACTCTGACTCTCGGTGGATCCGGAAATTAGGGTTGCCAAGCCGCGCGAACGGGATTCTTGCGTGATGCATGATT
>JANXTX010000379.1 GCA_025352165.1 Caulobacteraceae bacterium
GCCGCCACGGTCGCCGCCGGCTTGACGCGGCTCAGGGTGACGGACTGGGAGAACATCGGCGGGACTCGAATCTGGAATTGAACGGCGCCGCTTCATAATGTCCTAAGCCCCCGCACGCAACGCGCCGCGCGTCCGACGGCAAGCCAATCGGGCGAACAATAGCCAGGTAGGGAACTGGCCGGGAATACAAGGAGGATTGAACCACGAAGGACACGAAGGACACGAAGAAGAAAGACAAGTAAGTTTCTTGCGCTTCGCGCGAAGCGCATTCCTGCCTTTTCACCTTTCTTCTTCGTGTCCTTCGTGTCCTTCGTGTCCTTCGTGTCCTTCGTGGTAAAAAAGGTCTTCCCACGGCAGCGCCGGCCCGCGACGAGTGCGCCCGGTTGACAATATGCAACTTAAGTTGCAATATGTGAGTCCCGCCCACGGTGCCCCCGGGCCACAGGGCACAATCTGTCCGAAAGTCACCTTGACCGTGAAATCTCCAATAAATACAACGTTATGGTCACAGCTCAAGCGGCCAGTCAGCGGCCAGATATAGCCTGGATGTGGCCAGGATGTTGCCAAACCGCGGCCAGATCGTTGCCTGTCGGCGGCCGGCAAGCGGCCGGCAAGCGGCCAGCACGCGGCCCTGATGTTGCCTCGGTGTGGCCTTTTGTTATCTGCTTGACTGACCCCGCGTCCGGGAGCGGATTGTCGGGTCGATTTGGGAGCTCCACCGATGAATTTCGAATTTTCCGACGAACAGAAGCAGATGGCGACGCAGGCGCGGCGATACCTGGCCGACAAATGTCCGTCCACGGCCGTACGCGCCATCCTCGAGGGCCCGGAGCCCTACGACAAGGCGCTGTGGAAGGGATTGGCCGAGATGGGCTTCCTTGGCGTTGTCATCCCGGAGGAATACGGCGGGCTCGGCCTTGGCTATCTCGAACTGTGCGTGATCGCCGAGGAGCTCGGCCGCGCCCTGGCCCCGGTGCCGTTCTCATCATCGGTGATGCTGGCGACGGAGTTCCTGCTGGCCGCCGGCAGCGACGCCCAGAAGCGCGCCTGGCTTCCCCGGCTCGCGTCGGGCGATGCGATCGGCACATTTGCCTACGCCGAGAAAGCCGGCGCGGTGACCCCCAAGACCATCCAGCTCAGCGCCGCGAATAACCGCCTCAATGGCGCCAAGACCGCCGTTCCCGACGGCGACATCGCCGATTTCGCGGTTGTCGCGGCGCGGACCGGGACGAGCATCTCACTCTATCTGGTCGACCTGAGCGCGGCCGGCGTCACCCGCACCACCCTGGACACCATCGATCCCTCGCGCAGTCACGCCCGCATCGACTTCGCCGACGCCGCCGCCGAACCGCTCGGCGCGCCGGGCGAGGGCTTGCGCCTGATCAGCGAAGTGTTTGATCGCGCGGCGGTTCTCACCGCATTCGAGCAGATCGGCGGCGCCGACCGCACCCTTGAAATGGCCCGCGACTACGCGCTGGAACGCATGGCGTTCGGACGTCCGATCGGCTCCTTCCAGGCGATCAAGCACATGCTGGCGGACATGTACGTCTCGGCGACCTTGGCCCGCTCGAACGGCTGCTACGGCGCCTGGGCGCTCTCGACCGGCGCCGCGGAACTCCCCGAAGCGGCCGCTACAGCCCGCGTCAGCGCCACCCAGGCTTTCCAGCACTGCGCCAAGAACAACATCCAGGTCCACGGCGGCATGGGCTTCACCTGGGCCTTCGACTGCCACCTGTTCTATCGCCGCTCGAACCTGCTGTCGGTCAACCTCGGCAGCCTCTCCCAGTGGGAAGACACCCTGATCCAACGCCTCCGCGCTCGGAATACGGCGGCCTAGCTCAAGGAAGGAAGATGAACCACGAAGGACACAAAGGACACGAAGGGCGTGGTGAGCGGGCCGAGATTGTCGCGAGCGCGGCGATCGATGCGGGACTGAAGGTGCATAAAGCGCTCGGCCCGGGGCTCCTGGAATCTGCCTACGAACATTGTCTGGCGCACGAGTTGCTCGAACGCGGCATGTCCGTCGAGCGCCAACTTCTGTTGCCAATCACCTATGGTCTCATCACATTGGATGCGGGATACCGACTGGATCTTGTTATCGATCACGTAGTGATCATTGAAATAAAAGCCGTCGACGCCGTCTCCGCCCGTCATCATGCTCAGCTCATGACCTATCTCAAACTATCTGGAATTCACCTGGGTCTCTTGATGAATTTCAACGTACTTTTGTTCAAGCAGGGCCTGAAGCGAATGATTAACTAACTTCGTGTCCTTCGTGTACTTCGTGGTAAATATTTTTTTCTTTGACTTGTGGTAAATCCTTCTCTTTCGGAGCCAGCACATGAACTTTGACGACACCCCCCAGGAAGCCGCGTTTCGCGCCGAGGTCAGGGCCTGGATCGACGCCAACGCCCCGACCCATCTCCTCGAAGGCCTGCGCAGTTCTGGCTTCGGAGGCCTGAACCTCGAAGGCGCCGATCCGATCACGCTTTCGAAGAACTGGCAGAAGAAGAAAGCGGAGGCCGGCTGGGCCTGCCTGCATTGGCCAAAAGAATACGGCGGGCGAGGCGCGACGCCGATCGAGCGGGTGATATGGGGCCAGGAAGAAGGTCCCTATGGCGCGCTGGGCGGCGTGTTCATCATCGGCCACGGCATGTGCGGCCCGACGATGATGGCCTTTGCCGCCGAGGAGCATAAGCGCCGGTATCTGCCGCCGCTTGCCGCCGGCGAGGAGATCTGGTGCCAGCTGTTCAGCGAGCCCGCCGGCGGCTCCGACCTCGCGGGTCTGCGCACCCGCGCCGAACCGGCGAGCGATGGTTCGGGCGACTGGATCATCAATGGCCAGAAGATCTGGACCAGCGGCGCCCACTATTCGGACTACGGCATCCTGATCACCCGGACTGATCCGACCGTGCCCAAGCACAAGGGCATGACCATGTTCTTCCTCGACATGCATTCCCCGGGCATCGAGATTCGGCCGATCAAGCAGGCCAACGGCCAGTCGGGCTTCAACGAGGTCTATTTCACCGATGTGCGGATCCCGGACGGCCAGCGCCTGGGAGCGGTCGGCGACGGCTGGAAGGTCTCGCTGACCACGCTGATGAACGAGCGCCTATCGATCGGCTCGGGCATGTCGACCGGCTTCCCTGAGCTGTTCGACCTGTGCTGCCGGATCGAGACGCAGAACGGGCTTGCCGTGGATGATCCGGCGGTACGCTCGAAGCTGGCGACCTGGGCGGTGCGCACCACCGGGCTCAAGTACACCGGGTTCCGCGCTCTGTCGGCTCTCTCGCGCGGTGAGATTCCCGGGCCGGAGAACTCGATCGGCAAGCTCGTCGCCGGTCCGACGATGCAGGAAATCGCCATGTTCGCCGAGGATCTGCAGGGGCAGGCAGGGGTCATCAGCGATCCTGATATCGCGGCGGCAAACGGCCGTTTCCAGGCCATGCTGATGCGCTCACCCGCAACCCGGGTCGAAGGCGGCACCGACGAGATTCTCCGCAACATCATCGCCGAACGCGTGCTGGGCCTGCCCGCCGATATCCGCGTCGACAAGGATGTGCCCTTCAACATGATCCCGACCAGCGGCCGGGCGTAGGAGGCGTCGAGATGAGCCACGAACATCTGATTCTCGAAACACGCGGCGACGCGCTCTGGGTGACGATGAATCGCCCAGAGCGTCTCAATGCGCTGAACCCGGGGCTGGTGAAGGAGCTGCGGGAAC
>JANXTX010000002.1 GCA_025352165.1 Caulobacteraceae bacterium
ACGACTTCTTCAAGATCACCCTGCCCCAAAACTGGCGGGACATCCGCGATGTCGTCTCAGACAATTTCCACGTGATCAGGCCAGAGGATTTCCGGGTTCTCTCGTGAACAGGGTATATCGAACTCCTTTCCGCGTCTCTGCGGCACACGCACTGTCACCGCAATCCCAGGACTCTTGTTTGGACCGCCGGGTTTGTCAGCCGGCCGCCGATGGAACATCGACCGACTCGTCTCGCAAAGCGCCGTTTCAGGCCTCCCAGTCCACGCTGCGCAACCCCTCGACTCTCGTGAATTCACCGAGATTGTTTGTCACCACAATCAGCCCGCGGCTGCGGGCATGGCCGGCGATCAGGACATCATAGCCGCCGATAGTCTGGCCCCTCCGCTCCAGATCCGCCCGGATATCGGCGGCGTGCGATGCGGCGTCGGCGTCGAACGGCAGGACTTCAAGACGGGAAACGAAACGATCGACCTCCCGTCGATGATGGTCCGGCCGCGCGGACTTCGCGGCGCCGTGCAGCAGTTCGGCCAGCACAATGGTTGAGATGCACAGCCCATCCGCCTCGTTGTTGAAGCGTTCGCGAAGGCTTGGCGGCCGTTCCCTCAGAACCCGGATGCAGAAGTTTGTATCCAGCATATGGCGAAGCGTCACAGGGGCTTGCGGGCCTGGGCCTCGGGTTGCTCGCGCGGACCAAGATCGACGCCCTCCCCTTCAAAGAAGTCGTCCCACACCGCGCCTGCCGGCACGATCACCCTGCGCCGGCCTTCACGCAGAATGGCGACCTCTCTGACGCCATCCGGAAAGGCGACGTCCTTGGGCAGGCGGACGGCCTGCGACCGGTTGGACTGGAAGACTGTCGTTCGGACCATAGGTTGGCTCCTCTCGGCAAACGTGGTCGCCGATCCGGGATATGTCAATGGGATATACGTCGCCGAAACCGGCTTGAACGGTGATCACCACGGAAAATCCGGCCGGCGGCGGCTCCTTTTGAAAGCACGTCTACAGGTTGACTCGATATCCTGTCGACCTACTCCGAGCGCCCAAAGACCGGCGGGATCATATCGGAATCCCTGGCGGCATCAGTTCGGAATAGGGTGGCGACATCGTCGGAATCCGCAATGGGAAGGCTTTTGGGACTTCTAAACAGCCAAATGTGCCCGTGAGTTCGCACGCCGCCGATCCAAACGCGCCGGGTGTCAAAAGCCGGAATATCAACAACGTGACTGCCTTCGGGGTCTTCTTTCTTCCAGGGGAGGTCGACCGACTCAACCACACCCACGTCGACTGCTCCATGATCTGTCATACGAGTCACGGACATCAGCCTAGCGCGGCACCCCTTTGCGGCAGACTCGCCCATGTTTCTGCACAGAAGTGCAACCACATCCATTTCCCAGCCACTCGTGATCGTCTGGCGTGTCCCCCCGAGTGTCTCGCTCGTCCCGCCTCTCAGCGAGATCGAGCTGATCACCGGAGGGTCGGGAAGACTGATCTCAAGCTTCGGCTCTCGGGCGCGCTGTACCTCTTCCTTGGCAACCAGCTGCTCGCGATAAAGGGAGTACGGTGCCAGGATCAAGCGGAAGGAACCAAAGGCAAGCGCCGCCCCAATGAAGAAGTACGAGGGAAGGACCGTGGCGTCGTTCTGGATCTTTGGCGAAGCGTGAGCAACCAAAAGGCCAACACCTAGAAGGAGAGAGACGCTGGTCGTCCATCCCTCGACGCGTTTGAACCAGCCCGCAAATGCGCGCCACAGGCAGGCTACGTAGAATCGGCCTACTTCCATTTTCATTCGAGAATCTAGCCTAAATTCGCGAACAACCTCCAGCATCCGTTCGATATCAGGGGACAGGAGTAACAAACCCCCATTAGATCAGCCGTGGGGCGTCAAGCGGCGCCAACGCAGGCTTTCGGCCGGGCGCCCGGCGCGCGATGGGGCGGCGGAGCAGCCGTTCCAGATCGGCGACGAAATCGACGTTCCCGAGGGGACGGCCAGTGGTTTCCGCGGCTCTGATGACGGCGAACGCCGGGCTCTCGGCGTCGCCCTCGACGAGCGCCGCGAACGAATCCACCCAACTCGGCACCGGAGCAACGGACACCAGCCCATCTTCCGCGCCCGCCAAGTGGGCGCTGACGCTCGACCAGCGCCAGTCGACGGCCCGCTCGACGAGGCGCGCCCGGACCGGGTTCATCGCCACCTATCGCACCGCCGCCATCAGATGCGCCTCGTCCACGGTACAGGTCGACACGATAACCTGTCGACCTGTTCCCGTGTCGACCTGTTCCCGACCTGTTCCACGGCCTCAAGCGCCTGTCGATCCGGTTCGACCTGGATGCCGGCTAGCGGAGCCGGGTTCGCCCACCGATCCAGAAGGCAAATCCCGAGAGCTACTGTTGGACCGCTGAGGCGCGATGCTCGCCGCTGCCTGGCACAAGTTGAATATCCAGACGACGTCCGATCGCGGCGGCGTAGCGGGCTATCATCTCGAACGTCGGCATGTGTCGGGCGTTCTCGAGGCGCGCGACAACCGATTGGGAGGTGCCCATCCGGGCCGCGATTTCCGTCTGCGTCAGCCCGGCCGCTTGCCGCGCCTCGATCATCTCCCCGACAACCGCGAAGATGGGGCCAAGTCGATCATACTCCGCCTGGACGTCGGGGTCGGTCAGCAGCTTCTGTCGAAGCTTCGCGAGGCTGGTCATGGCTCAATCTCCTTTGCCCGTCGGGCGCTCAACTCCAGGGCCGCGCGAGGTGTTTTCTGGGTCTTCTTCACAAATGCATGCAGCACGACGACCCGACCTTGAGCAATTGGGCCACCTCCGGCAGCGTTAGAATCTCGTCCGGCATCAACCGGCCCTCTCATCGCAAAGGATGGCAGAGGCTGCCAGTTTTCGGCAAGATGCGCCAGCCCGCCGGGAGAGGGTGATGCAGGTATTTGCGCCACGCATTCGCGAAATACCGAAGCATTGGCCGCCGCGGCCAGAATTTCGGTTACGCTATATCAATTGCACAAATGATTAGCGCGAACTGAACCCCTCCCCTTAAAGACCCACCGCAATCAAATCGCCGGCCACAACACCCCCTCGCTCTCGATCAGGCTCAGCGCCTCGTCCAGGGTGACGGCCGCAAACACGCGAAACCATTGTCCGGTGTGCCTGTGCCACATCAGGTCGAAACGGGTTTCGGTCAGGCACTCCTCAAGGTAGTCGAGGCGTGTGAAGGCCGAGTCGAATTCCTCACCGGCGTTGTCGGCGAAGCCCGAGCGATAGCGCGTGATGAAGCTGTATTTCGCGCCGCGCCATTTTCCGAAGATGTCGACCGGATAGTTGAATTGCGTCGGGGTGACCGTGCGCGGAAACCGGGGCTTCAGCGTCTCGCTGATGAAGCGTTCGCACCTCGCCGTAATCGCCGCCTTCTCCGCTGCGTCGAGCGCCTTGACGCGCACCCATCGCCATTCCTTCTTCGCCATCCTCGCCTCTCTACAAAACCCGACATCGTCGCACGCCAGTGACATCCGACCTTCGCACACGTTGCCGCTATATTTGAGTCACGGGAAGGCCGTGGATGCGCCCGTGAACTCGACTTGACAGTTTGTATATATTTTGCAATATGCGATCCTTAGGGTCGGATCCAGGCCCGACGATGGCCGCAACGTCCCTGAAGCTGTGAGAGTCCGAGAGAAACACAAATGAAAACAATAGTATGAACGATTGCCCTGCGGCCCCCACGCGGCCAAATCCGGCCTCCGAGAGGCCTGTCAAAGGCCAATATGCGGCCAAAAAGCGGCCAAAAAGAGCCAATGTGCGGCAAAATGCGGCCCGCGAGCGGCCAACTGGCGGCCAGAGTGCGGCTTCCCCCTCCCCGCCCGCGTGCGACCGTTTTTTACGGTGATTAACGGTGCGAAGTCGCGGGGAGTAATATTTCAAAGCGCCGCCGGGCGCTCACTCCCGTTCAATTGTTCGATAGCGCCATAATATTCTGTTTTTATTGGGAAAACAAAATGATCCGCTCCGTGTATGCCGTCAGTCCTACCGTCAAAAATTCGGGCTTCTGATTTCATTGGGAAATTTCGGGCGTCGGAAAATTCGTCCTATCGCCGACTATCGGCAGAGATCTCCAACTGACCCCTTCGTTTCGCCCCGACCGGAATCACCTGCGGTAAGACCGGCCGGCCAAAAATACCGTCAGAACGGCGAAAACACCTTTTTCTTCAGATAGTTCTACAACTCTCTGCGATGCCGCCGTGCGATCGCCTTCGGCACCCACAGCCTTCGGCGAACGAAGGTTGCATTGATCTACAAGAACACTGGCAATCTGAGGGCCTGCCAGTTGCTACTGGGTCACCGGAAGCTGGAAAGTACGGTCCGCTATCTCGGCATTGAGGTCGATGACGCCCTGGCAATTTCTGAAAAGGTCGAGATCTGACCTTGTCGGCCGCTTGGCGCTTGTCAAAAATCCGCTGGCGCCAAGCGGACGTTCCGGAAG
>JANXTX010000028.1 GCA_025352165.1 Caulobacteraceae bacterium
GTATCGGCGCCGACGATCGCCGCGAGAGCGCCATTTGCCTCAACTACGACCCCTTCGAAGGGGTCAGGCCCCTCGATAAGCGCCGCGCCGAATGGCGCACTGGCGGCGAAGACATCCAGATCTACAGGTGAGTACGCCCTATGCAGCGGCGTATTCGGGGGCGGCTCCTCCGCATCAAGCAGCCTCAGGAGAAAGCAGTCCTGGCCAGCCAGCTGGATCGATAGGCGCCAATCCTGGCCGGCATGCTGCAGGACGCACTCGCCAAGCCCGTCACGTCGCGCGGCGGCGAACGCCAGGAACATCGCCGGACCGCCCTTGGGCAGACGCGACATCGCCCCCATTTTCGAGCGCCAGGCGTTGCCGACCGCCTGCAACGCGCCACCCGGTGAGCACAGGGCGGCGGCGCCGGGGAATGCGTCCAACAACCCCGCAATGAGGTCATCCGCCTCAGCTCCAGCCTTTGAACTCGTCCGCCAGATCATCGGCCCATGATCGCGCTATTGTTTGGGCTGTCCAGAGCCGATGCGGCGCGCGAGATCCGCGGCGGCCTGGGCGGGCGTGAGTTTATCCGTATCCCGGTCGACTGTGTAATTCGCCGCGCGCATAGCAGCCACCGGGATCGCGCCGACGAGCGGTCGAAGGGCGCCCAACAACCTCGAATCCTCGACACGCGCCGGGGACACCAGGATCACCGCATCGTAGGGCGGTAGTGCCTCGCGGGGATCACCGAGCACTATCAAATGATCGGCGGCTATGCGTCCATCGCTGGAAAAGGCCGAGATGACGTCGGCCTCTCCATCCGCCAGCGCCCGATACATGAAGGTTGGCTGATAGGACGTTTCTTTCCGAAACCTGAGGCCATAGGCGTTCCTCAACGCCGTCCACTCGGGGCGGGACAGGAACTCCAGATCCGATCCAAGGTTCAGATCAGCGGCATGCGCCGCAAGGTCGGCGATGGTGACGATACCTAGCGCCTTCGCCCGGTCCGCGCGCATGGCGAGGGCATAGGCGTTCTCAAAACCGATAGGGCCAAGCAGCATAACGCCGTCGCGTCGTTTCAGGTTGGACGTCAGTTCTCGCAGTACGACTGCGCGGCCCGGGTTGTCCCTGCGATCAAGCACGTTGGTCCAGAGCGTACCGGTGTAGTCGACATAGGCATCGATCTCGCCCGCCGCGAGGGCTCGGTAGGCCGTCGCCGAGCCGAGGTCCTGCTTCTGCTGGACATGTGCTCCCGTCGCCTCAAGACGCGAAGCCATCAGTTCCGAGAGGATTGATTGCTCGGAAAAATTCTTCGAACCGACGACATAGCTGCGGCCGACCGTCGCGCTGGCCAGTGGTGAAAGGGCGGCAAGCGCGCCAACGAGCAAGCCCGCGCCGCCGACCCACATCCGCCATGGGCGCCGCTGGGTGAGTCCGGACTCGATCAGACCCAACAACTGGTCGGTACAAAGCGCCAGTCCCGCCGAGGCGCCACAACCGAACAGAACGAAAACCCAGTTCTCGGTCTGCAGGCCCAGGAAGATATAGTTGCCGAGCGATGTCTGGCCGACCGGCGTCGCCAGGGTCGCCGCGCCGATGGTCCAGACGGCGGCAGTGCGGATGCCGGCCATGATGACTGGTGCGGCCAAGGGAAGCTCAACGCGAATCAGGCGCTGCAAGCTGGTCATCCCCATTCCCCGCGCGGCCTCCACCGCCGCATGGTCCACGCCCATGATGCCGGCAACGCCGTTCCGCAGGATCGGCAGCATCGAATACAGGGTCAGGGCCAGCAGAGACGGCAGAAAACCCAGGGCCTGAAAACCGTGCCCAAACCACGTCTTGCCCAATGCCGACAGCGCCAGCAGCAACGGGTAGAACAGCGCCAGAAGCGCCAGGCTGGGAATTGTCTGGATAAGGCTGGCTCCGAAAAGGCTCGGCCAGCGCACGGCGGCGTTGCGGCTGGCGGCGACGGCAAGCGGCAGGCTGATGGCGACACCAAGCGCCAGCGCACTGACGCTGAGCAATACGTGCTGCGCCAGATAGTCGGGCGCAACCCGCCACGCGGCGGCCCAGCGATCATCCATGGCGCGGAGCCCGAATCAGAGCCTCGACGCGTTCGGCCTGTCGCCTCGGCGTCTCCATCAGCGAACGCACGATCGGGTCGGGATAGTCGGCGAGCAGCTCACCAGGCGAACCGTCCGCCAGGATTGCTCCCTTATCGAGAACGACAATACGATCGGCCAGCAACAACGCCTCCATGACATCGTGTGTCACCATGACGCTGGTCAGCCCAAGTCGATCGTGCAGCATTCGGTAGTCGCGGCCAAGGTCGTCGCGCGTGATTGGGTCGAGAGCGCCGAACGGCTCGTCCATCAACATGATCCGTGGGCCCGCGGCGAGTGCGCGCGCCATGCCCACGCGTTGTCGCTGGCCGCCGGACAGGCCAGAGGGCAATCGCTCCCCGAGCTCATTGGGCAGGGCGACAAGATCAAGCAGTTCCTGGGTCCGCGAGGTAATCCGGGGCCGCTCCCAACCCGCGAGCTTTGGACCAACAGCAATATTCTCGTCGATGGTCATGTGAGGAAAGAGACCAACTTCCTGAAACACGTAGCCGATACGGCGACGAAGCAGGTGCGGTGGCTCTTCGCCGGCCGGTGCGCCGCCCACTTTCACGGCGCCTCCATCCGGCGTGATCAGACCGTTGATCATCTTGAGCGTGGTGGTCTTGCCGCAGCCCGACCCGCCGAGCAGGGCGACGAACTGCCCCTTGGGGATGGTCAGACTCAGTGGCCCGACGGCCCGACGCCCCCCATAGATCTTGGTCAGATCAGTAAGCTCGATCATCGCCTCGGCCCCTCCTCCCGTCATGGGGAGAGAGGAAGGGGCGTCCATCAGGCGCGGCGGCCCTTGACGGCGCGTTCACTGCCGATCGCGGTCAGGGCGGCACGGGCAATGCCTTCCGCGTCCAGCCCCGCAGCCGCATACATCACTTCGGGCTTGTCCTGATCCTGGAAGGTATCCGGCAAGGTCAGCGTGCGTATTTTCAGCCCACGGTCGAGCGCGCCATGGTCGGCCAGTGCGTGTAGCACGAACGCGCCGAAGCCTCCCTGCGCGCCCTCCTCGACAGTAATCAGCACCTCATGCTCGCGCGCCAGGCGCAGCAGCAGATCAACGTCCAGCGGCTTGGCAAAGCGGGCGTCCGCCACGGTCGTAGAGAACCCGCGTACAGCCAGCATGTCGGCCGCCTTGAGGCTATCGGCCAATCGCGTGCCGAACGACAGGATCGCGACGGCAGTCCCCTCACGAACAATCCGCCCGCGGCCAATTTCCAGCGGCGCCGCCAGATCCGGGATGGTCACACCGACGCCATCGCCGCGTGGATAGCGGAACGCACTGGGACGATCATCGATCTCGACCGCCGTGGCGATCATCGCCGCAAGTTCCGCCTCGTCGGCCGCACCCATGATGACGAAGCCGGGCAACTGACCAAGGTAGCCGATGTCAAAGCTGCCCGCGTGTGTCGGCCCGTCCGCGCCAACCAGACCCGCGCGGTCGAGAGCAAACCGCACCGGCAGGTTCTGGATCGCGACGTCATGCACGACCTGGTCGTAACCACGCTGCAAGAAGGTCGAGTATATCGCCGCAAACGGCTTCATCCCATCCGCGGCCAGGCCGGCGGCAAAGGTAACCGCGTGTTGCTCGGCAATGCCGACGTCGAAGCAGCGGTCAGGGAAGCGCCTGGCGAAAACGTCCAGGCCGGTGCCTGACGGCATAGCGGCGTTGATTGCGACAATCTTCGGATCAAGTTCAGCGCGCTTGATGAGCTCCGCGGCGAAGACCTTGGTGTAGCTGGGTGCGTTGGAAGGCGCCGGCTTGGCCTGTTGCCCGGTCACCACGTCGAACTTGCTGACCGCATGGAGCTTGTCGGCGGCACTCTCAGCAGGACCGTAGCCCTTGCCCTTTTGAGTGACGACGTGGACCAGCACCGGCTTGTCATCCATGAGCTTGACGTTCTTGAGGACCGGCACGAGGTGCTCAAGATTGTGACCGTCGATCGGACCGACGTAGTAGAAGCCGAGTTCCTCGAAAAATGTCCCTCCCGTCGCCATGCCGCGGGCATATTCTTCCGCCTTGCGCGCCATGTCCTTAAGCGGACGTGGCAGATGGCTGGCGACTTCCTTGCCGAACTTGCGGACCCGCTGATACGCGCCGCCCGACACCAGGCCGGCGAGATAGGCGCTCATGCCTCCGACGGGCGGCGCGATCGACATGTCGTTGTCATTGAGAATGACGATCAGGCGCCGCGTCGCCTCCGCCGCGTTGTTCATCGCCTCGTAGGCCATGCCGGCGCTCATCGAACCGTCGCCAATCACGGCAATGACGCTGTTGTCCTCGCCGCGCAAATCGCGAGCGACGCAGAAGCCTAGGGCGGCGGAAATCGAGGTGGCGGCGTGGGCGGTCCCGAACGGATCGTAGGGGCTTTCAGCGCGCTTGGTGAAACCGGAGAGTCCGGCGCCCTGGCGCAGCGTGCGAATTCGGTCTCGGCGACCGGTGAGAATCTTGTGCGGATAGGCCTGATGGCCGACATCCCAGATGACAATGTCGCGTGGCGTATCGAAAACATGGTGCAACGCGACGGTAAGCTCAACAACACCCAGTCCGGCGCCCAGGTGCCCGCCCGTCTTGGACACTGCATCGATCGTCTCGGCGCGAAGCTCGTCCGCCAGTTGGCGCAGCTCTGGCAACCCGAGGTGGCGAGTGTCACTGGGCGCGGCAATAGTGTCCAGCAGTGGAGTGGATAAAGCCATGAAATATGGTCCGACGTATTGCGTCCTCGCCCCGGGACGCCGTTAAGCAGAACAGTCTAGCACAGAATCAGAGAGCAAAGCCAAGCGCCCGGGCATATACGGCCGCTTGCGCGCTGAAACCGCCAGGGCCGTGGCGCTATCGCCACAGAAAGGCGTCGACAAAGAGACGGGCCGGGCAGCTTGCGCCGCCCGGCCCGCAGTCGTGCCGTGTCGGTAACCTCCGGATCGAACGATCAGAAGGTGACCTTCAGTTGCAGCGCCACCGTCCGGGGATTCAGTACCGTCGACAGCTGGTCTGAAATCAGCTGCGCCCCGCAGACCGATTCCTTACATCCCGACTTGCCGCCCGACAGTGGCAGGCCGCCCGTGCTGGTCTGAACGAACTCGTTCGTCAGGTTGCGGCCGATGAGCGAGAGGGTCCATCGGTCGTTGATGCTGGCGATCGAGATAGCTCCGTTCAGCATGGCGTATGCAGATTGGCGATCGATCTGTTCGACCACATTGCTCGGGAAGGAGTTGGTCAGGTACGAGCTGCTGATCCGCACGTTCAGAGCCAGATCCATCTTCATCGTGGACGACACCGGGTGGTTGTAGTCGCCGCCGATCACCGCCGTCCACTTGGGCGCAAGGGCGGTCGAACGACCGCTCACGTCCATGAAGTTGCAGGTGTTGGCAGCGCTGTCGCCGCAGTTGGGTGTGTAGCTCTCGACACCCGCATTGTTGACGTTCCGCTGGATGTTGCAGCCTTGCTCATAGGTGAGGCCGGCCGGCGTGCAGGGCGCCAGGAAGTTAATGTAGTGGGCGTTGTCGTAAGCGCCGTCGAAATGCAGCGTCAGGCCCGGGATATCCTTGGGCGCGAAGTCCGCCTCGGCTTCCACGCCGTAAGTGCGGGCGCTGGCGGCATTTAGGGTGATGTAGTCGAAGGTCGGCGTGTTGAAGAAGTCGACCTGGACGTTGGAATATTTGTAGTCGAAGACGTCGACGTTCAGCCGCAGTTGGTGATCCATGAGGATCGCCTTCTCGCCGACTTCGAAGCCTTTGGCGGTTTCCGGCTTGAACTGGAAGTCGGGAGCCTGGGCGGCTGCCGAAATCAGGTTGCTGAGAATGGCCGAGTCGGAGAAGCCGCCAGACTTGTAGCCGGTCTTGTAGGCCGCATAGAGGGTGAGATTGCTCACCGGCTTCCAGGTCAGGGTGACTTCCGGCGACCAGTTGTTGAAGGTCTGATCCGCCGTCTCCGACGTTGCGGCCGGGTTGTTCGGGTCATACTGGTTGAACAGGAAGGAGACCGCCGGCCAGACATACGGTTGGTAGAAGTAGGACGACTTGGTCTCGTGGGTGAACCGGGCGCCGCCGGTCAGTTCGACGTTCTTGACGATGTCCACTATGGCCTGGCCGAACACTGCATAGGTGCGACCAGAGGTCGCCGCACGCTTGTTGTAGGCGACATAGCGATCGGTGGCCAAAGGCGCGGCCGAGTTTTCAGCGCCCAGGAAGTCCACGTCCTGAGCGAACTGAAGGTGGCTGGACTGGAAGTAGAAACCACCGGCGAAGTTGATCGGAGAGTGGAAAGAGGTGATCAAGCGCTCTTCCGTCGAAAACTGTCTCCAGACGAAGTGCTCGCCGGCGTACACCGACGGGGCCGCCGTGAAGTTCTGATTGTCCGCCCAGTCGTTGAACATGTGCTGGTAGGAACTGGTCGACGTCAGGGTGTAGTTGGCGCCCGTGTAGTTGACCTTCAGATACTCGTTGGTGTCCTGGTAGCGTTCGAAGTCGTTGCCGCCGGCCAGCGATTCCAAAGAACCCGGGACACCGGCGATGTTCGCCGGCAATTGCGGTTCCGGATCACTGAACGAGTGTCCGCAGTTGGACAGATGGGTCAGGCCCGCGGAGATTTCCGACTGCGGGTGACCCGCCGGGCAATAGACGATGACGCCGTTGTCGACATTGTTGTTGGAGTGATGCTGATCGAATGTCACCTTGCCGGTGATCGTCAGATTGTTGATCGGCTCCCACTTGCCGGTGAGGCGCATGAGAAGATCCTTGTCCTCGCCCAGATACGCTGGCGGGGCACCGACGGGCGACTGGTGCGGGGTCAAGGTGGCGATGTCGAAGGTGTTGTAGGTCGTGGCCGTAGCGGTGTTGCGGATGTAGCCGCCCGTCTCGTCGCTGTAGCGGACGGCGAGGCGAAGGCCGAACTTGTCGGTCACGGGACCGGAAATGTAGCCTTCGACATAGGGATTCTTGGCTTTGAATTCATAGCCGCCGGTCAGACCGGCCTGGAAGGTCGAGGTCGGGTCGTTGGTGGTGATCGCCAGGGCGCCGGCCGTGGCATTCTTGCCGTAGAACAGGGCCTGAGGCCCCTTCAGCACCTGAACCGCGCTGACGTCGAACGTGCCTTCGTCAATGACGCGGCCCTGGCCGTAGTAGACGCCGTCGATGTTCACCGACACTGACTGCTCGATGCCGATGTTTTCGGTCGGGGTGCCGATGCCGCGCAGGCTGATGTCGGCGCCGCTGCCGCTAGAACCGCGGGCGATGATCAGTTGGGGTGTCGCCGTGGCCACGTCCTGGATGGAGGTGATATTGAACTTCTCGATGTCCTTGCCCGACACGTTGGTGACGGCGACCGGAATATTCTGAACGTTCTCTTCCCGTTTCCGGGCGGTCACGACGACTTCGGCAACCTGCGCGAATGTCACCGGGGCCGCGAATGCGACCACCGCGATCGCGATGCCTGTCGTGGTAAAAAGCCTGTGAAGCCCTCTTGGCTTCCCAATCTGGTATAGTTGCATTTGTGTTGCGCTCCCCTCTGTGGTTCGCATTTTGCGTCGCGACCCATGCACTTCCCAGGCTGGACGCAAGCGTCGACCCCCGTTCCGTATGCTCACCGGTCAAGACAATTAGCCGACGATTATCAACCAAGAAAACAATCGCAAGCGGTTAAAACCGTCAGTGCGGCTTTTTTTGGCAGGCGTGATGTTTTCACCTCACAGCCCAAAAAATCTATTGACCTCCCCTTCTTGCTTCGAATGCCGCGACTACTCCGCGGCCATGAGTGCGGCGGCAACTTCGAGCCGCGGATCATTGGGATAGAGCCATTCGTCGCCGATGACCTGCGGGACACGTAGCTCCGGCGGGATCTGGTCGATGCCGATCAAGCGATCCGCCCACTGGTTCCAGTGATAGATTCGAGCTTCCTGATAGCTTAGCGGAACACTCTTGAAGCCATAGGACTCCTGCGATTTCTGAATCCATTTACCGAACTCAGTGTCCTCCTCAAGGACGACATTGAAGAAGGCGATGGTGTTGTCCCAATCGGCCGGGCGCTCACCCTCACCCCAGTCAGGACCAAACCACCACAATTCCATCCGGCACTTGTCGATACCGTTGGGCCAGAACACCAGCATGGGGAATCCGGTAGGGCCCAACGGGGTAACGATATTGGGAAAGACACCATACGACTGGGTGCAGGTCCGCGCGATTTCGCCCACGGTTTCGATTTCAAGCTTCGGGCGGACCCGCGCATAACCAACATCGTCAGTCCTATTCGGCGCGATCATCCGCCCATGACCGCCCGGATAGAAGACATTCACATTGCGGCGGTCGTCCAGGCCTATGGCCACGGTCGCCGCGTGAATCGATTTGACGTGATAGACCTCGGTGTTCGCCTCCATGGCGATCTTCCAGTTGCAATCGAGGTCCCAGATGTAGTGATCGACAAGGCGCACCTTGTCGAACTGGAACTCCACCCATTCATTGGCGATTGGCCCCAACCACTCGAGGAGGGTGGGCGCCTCCGCATCGAAATTGACGAAGATAAGCCCGCCATAGCGTTCACATCGGACGCGATTGAGGGAGCGACAGGAGAAATCCAGATCGCGGAAGTCCTCCGGATCCCGGATGGCTACGAGAGCGCCTTCATCGTCGTAGGTCCAACCATGATACTTGCAGGTCAGGCGGGCGCGCCGGCCTTTCGCCTCGGTCACCACCGGCGCGCCGCGATGGCTGCAGGTGTTGTAGAAGGCATTCACTTCGCCGGAACGAGCATGAATTATGACCACCGGTTGGCCCGCGGTTTCCCAGAGCTTGAAGTCGCCGACCTGTGGAATTTCGTCGATGTGGCCAGCGATCAGCCAGGACTTGCGCCACAGCTCGCTTTTCTCGAGGGCATGAAAGCGAGGGTCAGTATACCGCCCGCCGGGCAGGTCCGGGAGGTCTGGGAATGCCGCGGGCGGCGCCGAGCGGGCCGCCTCGTACTCCATCAGAATTCGTAGATTTCGGATTTCCCCAGCGTCCACGTGTCACTCCTCTTTCGCAGGTCGAACCGGCGTTTTGGAGCCTATGCATGCGCGCCGTCGGCCAAGCCAACAACCCCCCGGTTTAGGGAGGTCTTCGCGGACTGGCTCAACTCACTGGACCAACCAGGCCGAGCTGAGCGGCCAGAGCGACGGCATGCGTGCGGTTTGTCGCGCCGAGCTTGTGAACGGCATTCTCGATATGAAAACGGGCTGTATGCTTGGAAATGCCGAGGCGGCCGGCGATATCCTCGTCGCCGTGCCCCTGCGCCGCGTGGGTGAGGCAGTCGACCTCGCGCGGCGACAGGCTAGCCGAATCTTCCGGGGCCTGCGGAGTACCGTGACTCTCCAGGTAGAGACGCATGAACGCGTGCCCCATGATGAGTAGGTCAGATCCATGAGCCTCCACAACGGCCTCCATCCCCCCGCGGGAAAGATTGCCGCCAAAGCCGATGTAGCCGATGCGGGCTCTTGGCGTACGCACCGGCACGATGATCGAGCCGGTGATGCCTTGCGACGCCAGCTCCTGCAACGTGCGCCAGTGCGTCTCTCGGTCGCCAATGGCAAAGTCAGGCGTGTTTTCGTTGATCCATACAAAGGGCAGGTGCTGAAAGCGGCACATGATGGCGATGGGATTGTTCAGTGAATAGGCGCGGCTCACCCATCGCTCAATGAACTCCGGCGACCAGCCGAACCGTTCGGCAAGAAGCCGGCCGCGGGTGTCGAGAGGGGCATTGGCCTGCGAAATGTCGTCCAGCATTGAGGGGATCGGCAAGCCTATCGCTTTCCCCGCCTCCAGCAACAACCCGACCCCCTCATCAAGATCGATGGCCCGCCAGAGTCGCCGGGCGATATCCGCCGGGTCGGGCGATTGCGCGCCCGCCCCATCTGGAGAGTCCTGCTGTTTGATCGGTCGGACGTCCATCAGCGCCCTGTCCGGCCAGACAGAGGGGCGGAGTTCTCGACCAGAACGCTCGCAAATGCCAGTGGACGCATTCGGCTCCCTCGCGGTGATCTCGCTGGGCGGCTTGTTCAGTCCGTATACGAGTGCATCGTGGCCTCCTGATTACCAGCCCCATGATCCAACCGCGAACAGTTTCTATTCCTCGGAAGCCGCTGACAGGCATGTGCGGGTGCAACGCTACAAATCGGCCCGCCTCGTCGGGGCCCTATCGGGATGCACAGCATGCCGCAATTCGATCTCATTGTTCTGGGCTCCGGAGCGGCGGGACTGACTGCCGCGATGACCGCGCACGATCTGGGCGCGAAGGTCGGGCTGTTCGAAAAATTCCATCAGGTCGGCTGTTTTCATTCGCGGAATTGAGAGACCGGGCCGAACACGTCACCGGCGCCGCGACCCGAATGTCGATTTCAGAAACGCACCAACGGCGGACCGCACACGACGGTTGATGGCGAAGTCCTCGACACCGACGATGCAGTCATTCCGGGGCTGTTCGCGGCCGGCAACGCCATGGCGAGCCCAACTGGCATGGCCTACGGCGGCGCCGGCGGCACGATTGGTCCGGCAATGGTGTTCGGCTTCCGCGCGGGACGTCGCGCGGCAACGGTGTCTTAGGTCCGCCTGTCGAGTACGAAATCCACTGCGGATTCCAGATATTGGGCGCGCGAGCCGAACACTTCGAGGTGTCCCTTGATCTGGTCGGTGAGGTGATTGACCCGCTCCTTGGCGGCATCCACCCCTAGCAGGGTGACGAAATTCGCCTTTCCGCGGGCGGCGTCCTTGCCCCCCGCGGCCTTGCCCAGCGTTTCCGTATCGCCTTCCGCGTCGAGCACATCATCTACGATCTGATAGGCAAGGCCGATATCGCGTCCGAAGGCGAGCAGCGCGGCGCGTTCGATCTCCTTCACCCGCGCCATTGCGAGCGGCAACTCGAACGCGCACACGATAAGCGCGCCAGTCTTCATCCGCTGCATCCGCGCGACCGCGCCCAGATCGTCGCGCACACCCAGCAGATCGATCATCTGGCCACCGGCCATGCCTTTGGCCCCCGAGGCGATCGCGAGGCGGCGCACCAGGTCAGCCCGTATGCCGCCATCCTCATGCGTGTCCGGATGGGCCATGATCTCGAAGGCGATTGTCTGCAGGGCGTCACCGGCCAGAACCGCCGTCGCCTCGTCATAGGCCTTGTGGACCGTGGCACGACCGCGGCGCAGGTCGTCGTCATCCATGCATGGAAGATCATCGTGAACGAGGCTGTAGGCGTGGATGCATTCCAGAGCACAGGCGGCGCGAAGCACCGAGCGTTCGGGAAGATCAAACAGCCGCCCGGTTTCCAGCGCGAAGAACGGCCGTAAACGCTTGCCCGGGCCAAGCGCCGCGTAGCGCATCGCCTCAGTGAGTCGCGATTCCGGCCCGTCCGCCCTTGGCAGCAGTTCGTCCAAGGCAACGGTGACAAGATCCGCCGCCTCAGCGACTCGCTTGGCCAATGTGGGGAGGGTGGGGTTCATGAGAAATCCGCCGGTTCCGCGCCAACCGCACCGGTTGGGCCGACAATAATTTTTTCGACCCTGAGTTGCGCCGCTTTCAATTTCCCCTCGCAGTGAGCCTTGAGAGCCGCGCCACGCTCGTAAACCTGGATCGAACGCTCAAGTTCCGCCCTTCCCGATTCAAGTTCCGCCACAATGCGTTCAAGCTCTTCGAGCGCCGATTCGAAGGATAGCTGCGCGATATCATCGGGAACTGGCATCGGGGCTCCGAAAGTTGAACGAACACCCTAGCCGAGGCGCCGCTGACCGGGCAACGCCGTAGCGCGGGCGCCGCTGCGTTCCGCGCCACGAGCTTCAGGCGACTTTTACGCGAGCCGCACTTTCAGGAAGGTCGCCACCGAATGCACGCTGATAGAACTCAGCTACCGTCGGACGCTCCAGCTCATCGCATTTGTTCAGGAACGTCATCCGGAACGCAAGCGCCAGATCGCCAGCGAAGATTTCAGCGTTCTGAGCCCAGGTAATCACCGTGCGTGGGCTCATGACCGTAGAGATGTCCCCGTTCATGAACGCGTTGCGCGTCATGTCCGCGACCCTCACCATTGCTGCAATCTGACGTCGACCTTCTGGTGTCTTCGTATAGTTGGGCGACTTGGCCAGAACGATGTCAGCTTCGACGTCGTGCGCCAGGTAGTTAAGGGTGGTGACGATCGACCAACGGTCCATCTGCCCCTGATTGATCTGCTGGGTGCCATGATACAGCCCGGTGGTGTCACCCAGCCCAATCGTGTTCGTTGTCGAGAACAACCGAAAGAATGGATTGGGACGAATGACCCGATTCTGATCGAGCAGCGTAAGCTTTCCTTGCGCCTCAAGCACGCGCTGGATGACGAACATGACGTCGGGGCGACCGGCATCGTATTCATCGAACACCAGAGCCATTGGCCTTTGCAGGCACCAGGGCAACATGCCCTCCCGGAACTCAGTGATCTGCTTGCCGTCCTTGAGGACAATGGCATCCTTGCCGACCAGGTCGATCCGGCTGACATGGCTGTCCAGATTGACCCGGATCATAGGCCAGTTGAGTCGGGCCGCCACCTGTTCGATATGGGTGGACTTGCCGGTGCCATGATAGCCCTGGATCATCACGCGCCGGTCGAACGCAAGTCCGGCGCAGATTGCCAGCGTCGTCTGCGGATCGAAGCGGTACGCTTCATCCAAATCCGGCACATGGCTGTCACGCACGCTGAACGCGGGGACCTGCATGTCACTGTCGACGCCGAACATCTCCCGTACCGACACCATCTTGTCGGGCGCGAGATTCAGCAGCTTGTCTTCGGCGGGTTCTGAGGAATTGATCATAACGCCAAGCTCACTAACGCGACCTTCCCGCCGACGCAAACGGCGTTGGCCCACAAAATTTCAGGCGAGTTTCGCTTTACGTAGCGTCTTGTAGGCTTTGATGACCCTCTGGAGCTTGTGCTCGCTTGAGCGATCACCGCCGTTGGCGTCTGGGTGACAGCGCTTGACAAGTTCTACATACCGCTCACGGATGGCTTGTCCGGTCGCGGTGGCGTCCAGATCCAGGTCCGAAAGTGCACCGCGTTCAAGCTTTCCCATGCGGCGTTCGGCCTCAGCCCGCGGATCGGCGGTCCCGGACGTACCTGAGCCGAAAATACCAAACGGATCACGAAACGCTCCACGGTGGGCCGCGGCCTCGCGATTACGGCCGCCCTGCGCAACCGACCAGGTCGGTCGACCGCCCGTGGTCAGTTCGTCCGCCATCTTGGCCCGGATTTCGCCTTCGCTCATGCCCGCGAAGAAATTCCAGGTACGGTTATATTCCGCCGCATGAGCCTGGCAGAACCAGTAGTGCTCGGTGAGCATCTCTCGTGATTTCGGCGCACGGGTCGAAGCCGGCGACGGGCACTCGGCATGATCACAGCGCCTCTCTCCTGGCTTCAGCGCGTGAACGTCGGCCGCGCGCGCCTCTTCCTCCGGCTTGGGAGGACGAACCCGAATGTCCTTGAAGCGCGGACGATATTGAAAGGCGAATGGCATGAGGACAGAGTATGAGGTTGAAGCCTCACACTTCAAGAATTGACATGCAAACAATCGGAGTCAGGGAGAAAAATGGGCGCGATCGCCGAGACAATCCGCACAAAACTAAGCGAAGCCCTCAATCCGACCAGGCTGGAGATCATAGATGATTCGGCTCGACACGCCGGTCACGCCGGATCAAGGGGCGGCGGCGAAACCCACTTCAACATCGTCATAGCCTGCGACGCATTCGCCGGCCTTGGCAGGGTCCAGCGGCAACGCCGGGTCTACGCGGCACTCGCTAACGAGTTGGCGGGACCTGTCCACGCCCTGTCGATCAAGGCGATCGCCCCTGGCGAAGAGTAGCGGAAACGTCGATCAATCGACTTCTTCGGCGTCCTCGCGGGGCAATGGCGGGCTAACGCGCAAAGCTGTGATCTGGTTTCGCTGACGCCGCAGAATCTGAAACCGGTGGCGGAAGAACAGGAACTTTTGCCCGGGCTCGGGTATTGCCCTCGCCTCGTGGATGACAAGACCAGCGATTGTGACAGCATGATCGACCGGCAGGTCCCAGTCCATCGCGCGGTTGAGGTCGCGCACCGTGACGTCGCCGTCGACATGGACGGACCCGTCAGCCTGACGACGTACGCCCTGGACAGCCTTGTCATGTTCGTCCTCGATTTCACCAACGATCTCTTCGAGGATATCTTCCAGAGTCACCAGCCCTTGCAGCGCGCCATATTCGTCGACTACCAGGGCGACGTGGTTACGCCTCTTGAGGAAGGCGTTGAGCTGGTCCTTGAGGTTGGTGGTCTCCGGAATGAACCACGGCTCCCGCACGATCGCCGCGATATCGATCGCCTCGACCTTCCCCTGAACCTTCGCCATCGCCCGGAATAAATCCTTGGCGTGCAGCAGACCGACGATGTTGTCAGCTTCTCCGCGGTACAGCGGTAGGCGGGAATGGGCCGAATCCAGAACCCGGGCGACCATTTCGCGAGGCGGCAGGTCGGCGTCGATCAGCGACATCGACTTGCGATGCACCATCACCTCGGAGACATCCATGTCGGATAAATCGAGCACGCCGCCGAGCATCCGGCGGTCGCGTCCCTCAACGGCTCCCTCGGAATGGTGGTATTCCACGGCGCCGCGGATTTCCTCGTGCGCCGCCAGCACGTCTGTCGCCATGTCGAGCTGGACACCGAAGATACGCAGCGTGTGCCGGACGATCCATTGAATGGCGTAAATTACCGGCCCGAGGATATAGACCACCCAAAGCATCGGAGTGGACAATGCCCTGGCCACGTCGTCCGCCCGGACGATTGCAAGGGTCTTGGGCAGCACCTCGACAAACACGACCACCAGGAACGTCATTATCGCGGTTGCCAGCGCTACCCCCCACCCACCGGGTACGGCGCGGGTAATGAACTCGGTGGCGAGGGATGAACTCAGAATGTTGATGACGTTGTAGCCGATCAACACGGCGCCAATCATCGTCTCCTGGTCGCCGAGCAGACGATTTACCTGTCGAGCGCCTCGGTCTCCGTCTCGCTCCAGTTGATGCATCCTGCCGCGGCTCGCGCGCGTCAGTGCGGTCTCGGCGGCTGAAAACACCGCGGAGACAGCGAGAAGGGCCAGGATCAGGAAGGAAACGGCCCACATTGTGGCAATCATGGCAGTGCGCCTTCGTCGATCAGGAATTGCCTCACGGCGCCGGGATCAACGTCGCGGGCAACGAACGCCTCGCCAACTCCTCGCGCCAGAATGAAGGTCAGCGCGCCCGCCCGCGCCTTTTTGTCATTGGCCATATGATTGATCAGCGCGCCCACATCAAACGGGTGGCCGGCGATCTGATCCAGCTGTGTCGGCAACCCCGCCGCCGCCACAGCCTTGCACGCACGGTCGGCGTCAGCCTCGGAACAGAGACCGAGCCTGGCCGAGAAACGAAACGCCAGAGCGCACCCCATTCCGACAGCTTCCCCGTGCTTGAGTGAATCGCCAAAACCGCACTCAGCCTCAAAGGCGTGGGCGAAGGTGTGACCGAGATTGAGAAGCGCGCGTTGACCGCCTGCGGATTCCCGCTCGTCACTACCGACAATCTCGGCTTTCATCTGCACAGATCGGCGCACGGCGTAGGCCAGCGCAATCGGCTCGCGTCCGAGAACCCCGCGACCATTGATTTCAAGCCAGGCCAGGAACTCCGCATCGCCCAGCAACCCGTATTTGAGAATCTCCGCATAACCGCAGACGAGTTCACGTTGCGGCAGGGTATCAAGGACTTCGAGGTCCGCGAGCACGAGTCGCGGTTGATGAAAGGCGCCGATCAGGTTCTTGCCGCGCGGGGTATCGATCGCCGTCTTGCCGCCGACGGAGGAATCGACCTGAGCCAGCAACGTCGTCGGAATCTGGATGAAGTCGACGCCGCGCTTATAGATGGATGCGGCGAACCCGGTCAGGTCACCGACAACGCCGCCGCCAAAGGCGATAATAACGTCGCCGCGCTCAAGTTCGAGTTCCAGCAATCGGTCACACAGGCCAGCCAACCCCTCGAAACTTTTGGCGCTCTCGCCAGGAGAAATCTCTATCGCCTGAACCGTTACACTGTCCGCCTCAAGGGCTCCGATCAGCCGGGGGCCGTGCAGGCCTCCGACAATTTCATCCATGACGATTGTTGCAATCGGTCGCCGCAGGTGAGGCCTGATGAGCGCGGCGGCGCGGTCGACCAATCCGCCGCCAATGACAATATCGTAGGCCCTGTCAGCCAGTCCAACGCTGAGGACATTGCTCACGGCGCGACCACCTCTCGGTCGGCAAGCGCCTTTATGATGGCGTTCACCGCGACCTGGTGCGGGGTCTCACCGGTCTCGATAGTTATGTCCGCCTCCGAGAAGGCGGGGTAACGTTCGCGAGCCTGAGCTTGCAGAACCTGCATCGGATCCTTTCCAATCAGCAAGGGGCGCGTGTCGCGTTTTCGTACGCGGTTCGCCAACACATTGAGGTCGGACCGAAGCCAGACCGAAGTCGCCTTCAGACGGATCATACGCCGGGTTTCCGGATCGTTGAACGCGCCCCCTCCCGTGGCCAGCACATGCGGAGGCTCATCCAATAGCCGGGCTATGACCTTCCGCTCACCGTCGCGAAACGCTTCCTCACCAAGATTCTTGAATATGTCGGTGATCGATTGCCCCGCGGCGGTCTCAATCGCAACATCGGCATCCTTGAACGGCATGCCCAGGGCAACCGCCAGACGGCGCCCGATGCTACTTTTGCCGACCCCCATCAATCCGACGAGGGCGATGGTTTTGCGAGGCGGAGTTGTGGCAAGGGTCATGATCAGGAACCGGTTTACACGAGGGCCGTGGCGAGCGCCAAGTTTAGCCATGATCTACACACGAATCATTCGGCCATGAGTGGCGGCCAATGGGCGGAAGCGTTCCTGGAAATGATGGCCGCGGAACGTGGCGCATCCGCAAATACACTGAGAGCCTATGAGCACGATCTGGCTGACGCCGCGGGCTTCCTCGCCAACCGAGGAATCGACCTGACAATCGCCCGGTCCGAAGATATCGAAGCCTATTTTTCCGAGCTCGGCGCACGGGGGCTCTCGCCGTCTACCGCGGCGCGCAGGCGCTCATCAGTCCGGCAGTTCTACCTTTTCGTTCTGGGAGAAGGCTGGCGCACGGAGGACCCGTCACGTCGTGTCGAAGCGCCGCGAGCCCGGCGGCCACTCCCGAAGGTCCTAGGTCGTGAAGAGGTGGAGCGTCTGATCGAAGCCGCGGCGGGGAAGGACGGCGTCGACGGCGCGCGGCTCGCGGCAATGGTGGAGATTCTCTATGCATCCGGCCTGCGGGTATCGGAGCTAGTGGCGCTTCCCCTGGCGGCCGTTGCGCGCGATCCGGCCTTTCTAATGGTCAAGGGAAAGGGCGGCAAGGAACGCCTGGCGCCCCTGAATGAGGCCGCGCGACGGGCTATAAAGGCCTACATTGAGGTGCGCGGCGCCTTTCTGTCCAAGGGACAAAAAGACAGCCCCTGGCTGTTTCCATCGCATGGCCATGGGGGACGACTGACCGCCCGCCGATTCGCTCAGTTGCTCGATGAGGCAGCTGAAGCCGCCGGCCTCGATCCACATCTGGTGAGTCCGCATGTCCTGCGACACGCGTTCGCTACTCACCTGCTGGAAGGCGGCGCAGACCTGCGAGTCGTGCAGACATTGCTTGGCCATTCGGATATCGCCACTACCCAGATCTACACGCACGTAACGCAGGACCGGCTGAAAGAGGTGGTTGAGAACAAGCACCCACTTTCGCGAACACGGCGGCCTTGACGGCGTCCCGAGCTGAGTTCCGCCGACTTTCAGCGCCGCGGAAAACGACGACTCGCTGTCTTGTGACGCCTGAACTTGCTCCCTCCGCCTATCGCGCCTAGGTTCCGGCCTTTCCACGAGCAGGACGCCGCAGACGATTCATGGCCGCGCACTACCTGGACTTTGAGCGGCCGATTGCGGAGCTCGACGCCAAGATCGACGAGCTGTCAAAGCTCTCCGAGACAACCGGACCCGGCGCATTCGACGCCGAGATCGCGGCTTTGCGCGCGCGCGTGGGCGAATTACGCGCCGAGGCCTATGCCCATCTCAATGCCTGGCAGAAGACGCAAATCGCGCGACATCCGCAGCGACCGCATTTCATCGACTATGCAGACGGGCTGATAGAGGAGTTCGTGGAGCTTCGCGGGGACCGCAAATATGCCGACGACCAGGCCATTCTCGGCGGTCTGGGCCGATTTCGCGGTTTGCCCGTGATGGTCATCGGCCAGGAAAAGGGCCACGACACCACTACCCGCATCAAGCACAATTTCGGCGCTGCCAGACCAGAGGGGTATCGCAAGGCGGTGCGCCTGATGGACCTGGCCGAGCAGTTCAATCTGCCCGTACTCAGCTTCATCGATACGGGTGGCGCCTATCCGGGTATCGGCGGCGAGGAACGTGGCGTCGCGGAGGCGATCGCCCGTGGCACGGAACGCTGCCTGACCCTGGGTACTCCGATGATCGCCACGATTACCGGAGAAGGCATGAGCGGCGGCGCCATCGGCATTGCCGCCGCAAACCGGGTGTTGATCCTGGAACACTCGATCTACGCGGTGATCTCACCCGAGGGATGTGCGTCGATCCTGCTGCGCGACCGGGCGATGGCGGAGGGCGCCGCGAAGGCCATGAAGATCACCGCGGAGGATTTGATCGGCCTCAAAGTCGTCGATCGCATCATTGAAGAGCCGGTTGGTGGAGCCCATGCCGACCCGGCTCTCGCCATCAGCCGCGTCGGCGACGCAATCGAAGCCGAGCTGAAATCATTGCTGAAACTTTCACCGGACGACCTGCGAGAGCATCGCGCGCAACGCTTCTATGCCATCGGCCGACCCTAGCCCCACCTATCATCAGGCTACGGGATGGTCAGGCAATGGCTTCCAGCACCGCGGCCAATTCATCCACCAAGTCCGGCGTCGTGGCCCATGAGCACATGAAACGGACCGTTCCGTCGATGAACCGGTAGACCGACCAGCCATTCGACCGCAGGCGCTTCAGAGCAGCCTCTTCCATCTCGACGAAGACGGCATTGGCTTCGACAGGGTGGATCACTGGAAACGGCATGCGAGAGGCCAGGCGAGCGGCCATGGCGTTTGCGTGCCCTGCCCGGCGCGACCATGCTCCGCTCTCAAGCATGCCTATCCAGGGGGCGGCCAGGAACCTGGCCTTGGATACCAGCTGTCCACCATGTTTGAGCCGAGCGCCGAACCGCCGCCCAAGCGATTTGTCGAGCAGTACAATCGCCTCGGTCGGTGTCGAGCCGGCTTTTGTGCCACCCAGCACGACGACATCGACGCCGAGTTGCGCGAGAGATTTTGGATCAAAGCCGGAAGCGACGGCATTGGCCAACCGCGCACCATCCAGATGAACCTTCAGGCCCCGATCCTTGGCAGACCCGATCAATGCCGCCAGTTCGGCATGGCGATATACTGCCCCGAATTCGGTCGCATTGGTGAGAGAAATAGCGGCCGGAGACTGCCAATGGGGCTCATCAGGCCGGGACAAGGCCTCCGCTAAAGCGTCCGGCGCGATCCGCCCCGATGCTCCACGGACACCGACAATACCCACGCCACCGCCAAAGAAACCCGGCGCTCCGGTCTCGTCGGTAGCGACATGCGAATGTTCATGCGCCACCACGGCCTCGTGCGGCGCGGCCAGCGCGGCCAGAACCAGGGCATTTGCTGCCGTTCCGGAAGCGACAAATCGCACCTCGGCATCCGCATCGAGCATGGAGCGGATAAGATCAGCGGCGATGCCGCAGACTGCGTCGTCGCCATACCCCGCGACGGAGCCATCATTGAACCTGGAGAGCGCGGAGATAACCTCCGGCATGGCTCCAGCTACATTGTCGGAGGCGAAATCGTAGCGCGCCATCGTCGGTCCCGCTCAGTGACTGACTGGCGTGGCGGCGGCCGCCGCTTCTTGGGGCGGAGTCCGCACCGCGACACTTTCCGACACGTCCTGAATTCGTTCGAGCAGGACCTTGCCGATCACCGGCATGAAAGCTCTTGAGTAGTGGTAGACGTCTCGACCGTTACCAGCCAGGGCGAACTCCCGACCGAACTGTGAAACCAAAGGCGAGGGATCAAAGGTCGGAACATTGCACTCGGCGCCAGCCGCTTCGATGCGATCCATCAAGGCCCGGCGCTCGGTCATCAATGCGCCTCGACGATCTTCGATCGATATCGGCCCAACCAGCAGACAGGCCGCCCCAAGCCGTTCGCCCATCTCTGTCAGGTCCCGCGAGATGTCCTGGACGCTCTGGCGGCGCAACCGAACGCCGCGCAACAAAGCCTCCATGTTCTCGAACTCCAGCCCTCCGTCACGCAGGTTAGTCAGGGACGTCTGGACGCATGGCTCGTCCGCCACACCGCTCAGGCAAACCTGCCGGTACCATCCCAACAGAGCTCGACCGTAAGGCTTGACCAGTTTGTCGGCGACCAAATGCTCCTGCAGGGGAGTATCCCCATAAAAGAACTGGTTCGCGGAACACACCTCGAGGATGAGGACATCGGCTCCATCCTTCGCCGCGTCCCTCAGATTCCGAGGGCGCGGCATTATGCCATTGTTGAACAGATACGGCAGCGCCACGGGAGGTACTGTTACCTCGGCGGCAACGATCTTGAGCAGATACAGCGCATGGCAGGCTGTGTGGGATTTGTGGAGACCCGTGGCGACCGACATGATCTCGCCGCTCTCGGCGAGCGCGTGCATTGGCTGATGCACACGGCACGAGCCCAGCGCGGCAGTCCGGATATGTCCGCCGCCCGTCGCAGAGGGTATGTCGACCACGATCATGGCGTGTTCGCTAGTCTCGATTCACGTGGGCCGTCAACGCGAGCCCTGTCCGTCGTCGATCTTGATCACCGTGCCGGTGACGGCTTCGGATGCTGGAGACACCAGATAGAGCAAAGTGCTGTCCATCTGCTCGGGGTCCCCGATCCTGCGCCGCGGGAAGTGCGCGGCGATATCTCCGACGCGCGACAGCATGCCGTCCATCATTTCTGATTTGAACGCTCCAGGCGCGATGCCGTTCACATTGATGTGGAAGCCTGCCCACTCCACCGCGAGCGCCTCGGTCATTCGGACGACGGCATTTTTGGTTATAGAATAGAGAGCCGCACCGCCGCCCGCGTAATGGTACGCGGCAATCGACGCGATATTGACGATCCGGCCGGGCTGCTTAGCGGCAATCAGTCGCCGAGCGACTTCGCAGGAGAGGATGAACGGCGCGCGCAGATTGGTGTCGAGGACGGCGTCTATCAGCGTCAGTGGCATTTTCGTTGCGCGCTGAGCATCGGGGATACCGGCATTGTTGACCAGGATGTCGACGACGCCCAGCTTTTCTTCGACTGCGCCGACCACCGAGACCAGTTGGTCTGCATCGGTGACGTCGAGTTGAAAGGGTTCTGCAACGCCACCCGCCGCCCTGATTTCCGCCGCCAGCGTTTCCAGTCGTTCGATCCTGCGCGCGGTGATCGCTACCTTGGCGCCGGCCGCCGCCAACACCTTGGCGAAACGCCAGCCGAGGCCCGACGACGCCCCGGTCACCAGTGCGGCGCGCCCGCTGAGATCGTTGGAAACATTGGGTAGCGGATAGGTCATTCGGTTCGTCCTCCTGGTTGTCTTGGGCCTTAGTCGATCGCAGGAGTATCCCTGGCCGCCTCGTCGCCGAATATCGCCCGGCCCAATGTCATTACCAAGGCGTCTATCAGAGTCCTCACATCATGATCACCCGAAAGCATCCCTGAAAAGTGCAGCATGAGCGCTCCGTGGATCGCCGCCCAGTACATGTGGCCGATACGATCTGGGTCACCCTGTAGTCGACCCGCCTCGATCAGGTCGCGCAATTGCAGCGTCATAGTCGCCCGCGAACGCTCACCGGCGCGGACAAGTTCCGGATAGTCCGCTTCCGTCGGATGCCGGATATCGAACATGAGCTTATAGGCCTCGGGGTTCGCAAAGGCGAAATCAATGTATGCATCAAGGATGGCCCGCGCCCGGGCGTTCGGATCGTCGGCATTTCTGGCGTAGGCGCTTTCCAGGGCCGCGGCATGACGATCAAAAGCCCTTGCGCGCACAGCCGCCAGAATGGCGTCCTTGTCCTTGAAATACCGGTAGGGAGTCATCGGACTGACCCCAAGCGCCGCCGACAGATGGCGGATGGTTACCGACTCCGGCCCATGGTGGACGAACTGGCGTTCAGCGATGTCGCAAAGGCGATCCTGAAAGTCCGTGATATCCTGCTCTGAGAGATTTCTCGGCACGAACGCTCCGCCACAAATTTTTCACTTGCGCGTGTCTACGGCGCGCGGCATAAATTTACAATGTAAGTTTTAACTCGGCCACGGGAGCCCTGCATGGACGGTTCAAGACGGATCAACCCCTATCTCGCGGGCAACTACGGTCCGATTGCGGATGAGTCGGAATATGATCTGCAGGTGACGGGCGAAATTCCGCGGGAGCTGGCCGGCGCCTTCTACCGCAATGGTCCCAATCCTCAGTATGAACCGGACTCGGATCACCATTGGTTTGCCGGCGATGGCATGATCCACGGCTTTTTCGTTGAGGACGGCAAGGTTCACTACCGCAATCGTTATGTCCGCACACCAAAATGGCTGGCCGAGAACGCGGCCGGCAAGCGCCTGTTCGGTACATTCGGCAATCCGATGACGACCGACCCATCGGTGCTCGGCATGGACAGCGGTGTGGCAAACACCAACATCGTCTGGCACGGAGGCAAGTTGCTCGCCCTCGAAGAGGGTCACAAGCCCTTCGAGCTGGACCCCTACACGCTGAATTCGCTTGGCTATGCCGATGACTACTCCGGCAATGTTACAGCTCACCCCAAGCTTGATCCCGACACCGGCGAGATGGTCTGGTTCGCCTATATGTCGGGCCCGATACCGTTCAACAACAAGGTGTCCTACGGCGTTACCGACGCAACAGGGAAGGTCATCCGCCGAGACGACTTCGAGGCGCCCTACTGCAGCATGGTCCACGACTTCCTGGTGACGCGAAACCATGTCCTGTTCCCGATCCTGCCTCTGACCGGAAGCCTGGAGCGGGCCATGAAAGGCGCGCCTCCGTTTGCATGGGAACCTGACAAGGGAGGATACGTCGGCGTGATGAAGCGCGATGCGTCAGTAGACAGCATCCGCTGGTTCCAGATCGATGCGTGCTACGTCTTCCACCCGATGAACGCGTGGGAGGTTGGCGACAAGATCTATGCCGACGTTATGGAATTCGAGACCGCGCCGCTGTTCCCGAACGTGGACGGCGGCATGACCCGAAACGATGGCGCGCGCCTGACGCGCTGGACATTCGATCTTGCCGACAACAGCAACACAGTGAAGCGGGAGCGCCTGGATGATCTGGCGGGTGAGTTCCCACGGTTCGATCAGCGCCGCGCCGGACACGCCTATCGGCACGGCTGGTTTGCCGCGACGTCGGAACGCAAGGGCGACGTCAATTTCAGCTCGATCGCGCACGTCGACGTGGCAAAAGGAAAGCGCGAGGTCTTCACGCTGGCCAAGGGCGACGCAACGGGTGAACCCATTTTCGTTCCGCGCAAGGCGGATGCCGAAGAAGGCGATGGCTGGCTGGTTTCGGTAGTCTATCGCGGTGAGGACGACGTTAGCGAGTTCCTGGTGCTTGACGCCCAGAACGTCAGCGCCGGCCCGATCGCGACCGCGCGCCTGCCTCGTCGGATTCCATTCGGCTTCCACGGAAACTGGCGTCCCGCCACCTGAGGCGTGTGTGATGACGGATATCCGATCCGAAGCCGAGTTGCGCAAGATCGCGGAACGCCGCGCCGACGCGAAGCTCGGCTTCCGCACTCACCTCGTCGTATTCTTTCTGGTAAATTCGGGTCTGGTTGGGCTCAACCTGCTCAGCTCGCCGAATGTTTTTTGGTTCCAGTGGCCGCTGTTCGGCTGGGGTATCGGACTCGTGGCGCATGGCGTGTCGGTATACGGGCTCCCGGCGAACGACCGGGAAAAGATGGTTCAGGCTGAACTCGAGCGCCTCAAACGCCGGGGATGACCCGACGGCTTCAGAAGTTCTCGCCGACCAGTTCCTCGCTCTTCGCCCAAAGCGCCTCTGCGCGTTCGGGGTCGAGGGCATAGGCGCGAACGCCGGCGCGGGCATCGGGATCGTCGACGATCCCGGCGACGTGGCAATCCTCGCAATAACGTCCGCCGATGGCGTCAGCCGGAGCAACGACCGCCGTCCAGACCGAGGTGGCGGCGCCTTGCGGAATGGATTTCCAGGGATAGCTGGTGGCGTCGGCGGACTGGTCGCTCAGCACCCGGTCCATCAGCCGCTGGATGACTTCGGGAGTCATGTGGCGGCCAAGCTCTGTCTGGATGCCACCGGGGTGCACCGCCGCGGCGCGAACGCCACGATCCTTGTGGCGGCGATCGAACTCTACGGCGAATAGAACGTTGGCGGTCTTCGCGCGGCCGTATGCCTCGAACTCATCATAGGGCGTGTGACTATAGTTCGGGTCATCGAGATCAATGTCGGCAAACCGGTGACCGGCCGACGACAGATTCACCAGGCGGGAACCAGGCCCCAGCAGAGGCGCAATCCTATTTACCAGCACGAAATGGCCAAGATGATTGGTGCCGAACTGCGTCTCGAAGCCATCGGCTGTCTGGCCCTTGGGGCAGGCCATGATACCGGCGTTGGCGATCACCACGTCGAAGGGCTTACCGGCCGAGTTTAGTTCGTCGGCGCAGGCTCGCACGCTGGCCAGGGAAGCCAGATCCAGCGCGACAAGTTCCAGCTGACCACCATGGGCGGCCTCGTCACGCACAGGCGCCGTCGCGGCCTCGGCCTTGGCAAAATCACGAACTGCCCCAACCACGTGGGCGCCATGAGATACCAGCGCGCGAGCCGTCTCAAGCCCGAGGCCGGCGGAGACCCCGGTAACGAGGATCCGCTTGCCGGCAAGATTGACGCCATTGAGGACCTCGTCCGTCGTCGACTGCACACCGAACGCTGTAGCCATGGTCTTGTTCCGCCTCGTTGGAGCCGCCGCGCGCCTAGATCAGCGCCCCATGGCAATGTTTGAACTTCTTGCCGGACCCACAGGGGCACGATGAATTGCGGCCGGTGCGCTCGAAGCCTTCCGGCAGCGCCGACAATGGCAGGGCGGCGCGCTGCTCGGCTGTTCCACTGGCCAGAGCCGCGCCGGCAAACTCGAGCGCCCTTTCGTTTCGTCCGGTGTGAGGATCCAGGTGCACTTCGAACATCGAAGGCGGCGCGGGTTCCGGCGGGGCGAACTGGATTTCCACCGTCATCATCCAACGGGTGACTTCCTGTCGCAGATTGCCGATCAGCGTCTCGAACAACGTAAAGGCTTCTGTCTTGTATTCATTGAGCGGATCGCGTTGGCCATAGCCTCGCAGCCCGATCACGTTCCGCAGGTGGTCAAGATGCATGAGGTGTTCACGCCACTGCAGGTCGACCATCTGCAGCAGGAAGTTCTTCTCAAGTTGACGGGTTCGCTCCGACGAGATCATCGCCTCCCGCTCCGCGGCGCGGGAATCGACCCCGGCGATCAGGCGCTCCTGGATTTCCTCGTTGGCGATGCCTTCTTCCGCCGCCCAATCCTTGATCGGTAGTTCGAGACCAAAGGTCGATCTGACCCGTTCGTCGAGCCCCTCGATGTCCCACTGGTCGGCATAGGCCTTTGGCGGCAGGTGGCGGGCGACCAGGTCCTCGACCGTATCATGGCGCATTTCGCTGACGATCTGCGAGAGATCGGCCGATTCCATGAATTCACGCCGTTGCTCGAACACCGCCTTGCGCTGGTCATTGACGACGTCGTCGTACTTCAGAAGGTTTTTGCGAATCTCATAGTTCCGCTGTTCGACCCGCTTCTGGGCCGTGGCGATGGCGCTGTTGAGCCACTTGTGCGTGATGGCTTCGCCTTCTTCGACGCCGAAGGTGCGCATGATCGCATCGAGACGATCGCCCGCGAAAATACGCAGCAGATCGTCTTCGCATGACATGAAAAACTTCGAACGACCGGGGTCGCCCTGGCGTCCGGTCCGTCCGCGCAGCTGGTTGTCGATACGGCGGCTTTCATGGCGTTCGGTGCCAAGCACGAAGAGTCCGCCGGCGGCGAGCGCCTCTGAACGCTTGACCTCGATTTCGGCCTCGATCTCGGTGCGAACGGCGCGCTCCTCCTCCGGAGAGGGCGTCAGTCCAAGACCCTCCTGCTCGGTTCGCCACTTCGCCAGGCGCATATCCAGATTGCCGCCGAGCTGAATGTCGGTCCCGCGTCCCGCCATGTTCGTTGCGATGGTCACCGCCCCGGGTACGCCGGCGTCGGCGACGATGAAGGCTTCCTGTTCGTGGTAGCGTGCGTTCAGGACGCTATGCGGCATACCGACGATCGTCTTGCCGTCCTTCTCCCAACGATGCGCCTTGAGCAGATCCGACAGCTGTTCCGACTTCTCGATCGAGACGGTGCCGACCAGGATCGGCTCGCCACGTCGGTGGCAATCCTCGATTTGAGCAATGATCGACTGGTTCTTTTCCGCGGCGGTGCGATAGACCTCGTCATCGTCGTCGCGGCGCATGACCGGACGGTTGGTCGGAATTTCGGTGACATCCATCTTGTAGATGTCGAGGAACTCCTGCGCCTCGGTCGCCGCGGTTCCGGTCATGCCGGAGAGCTTGGTGTAGAGCCGGAAGTAGTTCTGGATGGTGACCGACGCCAGCGTCTGGTTTTCGGGCTGGATGGCGACGCCTTCCTTGGCTTCGATCGCCTGATGAAGGCCTTCCGACAGTCGGCGGCCGTGCATCATGCGGCCGGTGAACTCGTCGATCAGCATCACTTCGCCGTCGCGGACGATGTAATCCTTGTCCTTCATGTAGAGGATGTTGGCCCGCAGCGCCTGATTGACATGGTGAACCACCGAAATGTTCGCCGGATCGTAGAGACCAGCCGAGCCGTCCGCGAGGTGACCGGCGGCCTCCAGCATTTCCTCGATGGTCTCGGAACCGAACTCGGTCAGCAGCGCCTGCTTCTGCTTTTCATCGTGATCGAAGGTTTCGGAATCCTTGATCATCTCCTTAACCAGCACGTCGATCGTGCGGTAGAAATCGGAACGATCCTCGGTCGGCCCGGAGATGATCAGCGGCGTGCGCGCTTCGTCGATCAGGATCGAGTCGACCTCATCGACGATCGCGAAGTGGTGGCCACGCTGCACCATTTCCCCGGCCTCGTAGACCAGGTTGTCGCGCAGGTAGTCGAAGCCGAATTCGTTGTTGGTGCCGTAAGTGATGTCCGACCCATAGGCCCGCTGGCGCTCGCTCTGCGAAAGGCCATTGACGATTACCCCCACGCTCATGCCGAGGAAGCGATAGACGCGGCCCATCCAGTCGGCGTCGCGGGTGGCGAGGTAGTCGTTGACGGTGACCAGGTGCACCCCCTTGCCGGCCAGCGCATTGAGGTAGACCGGCAGCGTCGCCACCAGGGTCTTGCCCTCGCCGGTGCGCATCTCGGCGATACCGCCCTTGTGCAGCACCATGCCGCCGACCATCTGCACGTCATAGTGGCGCTGGCCGAGCGTCCGCCTGGCCGCCTCGCGCACGACGGCGAAGGCCTCGTTCATAAGGTCGTCAAGAGTCTCGCCGGCGGCAAAACGTGCCTTGAAGGCGTCCGTTTTCGCTCGAAGCTCGTCGTCCGACAGCGCGGCGATCTGCGGCTCCAGCGCATTGATTTTGGCAACGCGCGCCATCATCGCCTTGACCTTACGATCGTTGGGAGAGCCGAAAAGCTTTTTCAGTGCGAGCATGGGTTCAGAAGCGTCCGGTTGATGCCTTGTGCGCGGTGGCGGCTCTGGCGACCGCGCTCGGCCCACGCAAGGCCCCTCGCCCGCTTGAAATTCCGCGCGATCAGCGCGCCGGAGACTTAGGGAGGCGAGGGCAAAGTGTCAACGCGGAGTGGCCG